>CALMIL010000226.1 GCA_937864005.1 uncultured Burkholderiales bacterium | reverse complement strand
AGGCGCACGCCCGCGAGACAGGCGCCGACCGGTTGACCGACGAGGAGATCCAGGCCGAGATCGACGCCGCGCGCAAGGCGCGGCGGCGCAAGGCCGCTGCCACGGCGAGCTGACGGCGCGCCGATGCGCGCCGTCATCGACACCAACATCCTCGTTTCGGGCTTGCTGCGGCCGGACGGCCCGCCCGGAGCGGTGTTGCGCCAAGTGGCCTTGCTGACTCTGGAGCCCGTGGCCTGCCGGGAGATCATGGCCGAGTACCGGGCTGTGCTGCCGCGCCGACGCCTGCGCCTGCGGCCGGACGACATCGACGACGTGCTGTCGCTCTTCGAAGCCCAGGCCTTGTGGGTTGAAGTGCCGGCGTACGACGGCAGCCCGCCGCTGCCCGACCCGACCGACTGGGCCTTCATCGCCTGCGCGCTGGCCGCTGGCTGCCCGGTGGTGACGGGCAACGCGAAACATTTTCCGGCGCAGCTGGGGGTGAAGGTCATGACGGCGAGGGAGTGGGTGGGGTGGGCAGCTGAGCATTCGCGGGCTCGGTCTTAGCTCGGGCCAGTAGCTGCGAACAGACCGCCGCCCAGAAGCGCTGTTCTCCCCAAAGCGATCGGCCCCGTCACGGCAGTTGCGAAGCGGAGCGCTACACGTGCCTCGAGGCCCTGTCGCGAAGCTGCGCGGATATCGATCACCGTCACCTGTGGCCGGGGCAGTCCGCACCGATCGCATTCGGAGAGTACGTCGGCGGCTACGGCTTCCGCGGCCGAGCTGCGTTTGCGATGCCGGGTGACGGCAAAGGGTGCCACCGAAGACCAGCTGACAGCGGGCGTCAACAACGGATCGTCGGGCGACGACGGTAAGCGCTGCACGGCAAGGCAGCCCGCCGCGCCGGCACGCAGATCGACCAAACCTTCGAGCGCACGATCCAGCGTCCGAAGTTGCCGCCGCTCATGCCACGTAGGCGCGCGGCGCTCCAGCTGGTGCGGCGCGATCACCAGCAAGCGCCGCCGCGGCCCGTCCCACTGAAACGCGAGGTGGCGCTGCATGCTCGCGGTGGATTTGGCTCCGTCGCGCTCGTGCCCGCTGAAGAAGCGATCGAGCCCGGCGTCCGGCGCCAGCCCGAGCACGTCGCGCACACGCGCCAGGACCGCGCGACGCAAGGCCCGCGCAAGCACGATCGGCGCGTCTTCATCCGCCTCCGACCGGCCGACGACAGCCAGCGCAAAGAACCCACCGCCGTGCAGCGCAACGGGTAGAGGCATGCGGCGAACGCCCTCGACCGCCGTGCGCTCGCCGGTTTCGACGGCCGGCGCCATCACGCCCAGCCCGACGAAGCGACCGTCACCGATCACCAGCGGCCCGCCGATCGGCCGGTCGAGCTCGAACTCAACGTGCCACAGCCGCTCCTTCGGGAAGCGAGTGCCTTCGGCGAAGGATTCTGCCCGCACGCCCTTCGCATCGAAGGGCTCGCGCTGCACGCGCACCATCGTCGCGACGCCCAAGACCCCTGCGTGCCGCAGCGCCGCGCGCACCGCCGCCGCTGCGCGACCCTCCTCGGCCAGGCGCTCCTGCGCACTCTTGGCTTCCTGCCGGATGCGCGTCGGATCGATTCGCCTGCGTCGCGCGGTCTCCGGAAGAGCCACCGCCGTCACCGAACGCCAGCGGCGACTCGGTCCGACATAGTGGCCCAGCATGTCGTCACTCTCGCTTCGCGTCACCACCAGCGGACAAAGTTCCCCCGTCTCGGGGTCAGCCCAATCCAGCCCGGAGAACGCCCATTCGACGTCGGTGGCACGCAGCGGTGCGCCACTCGGCACCTCGACGAGCACCCGCCGGATGGCGCGGTCGGCGTGCACCGAGCCGATCGACGGCATGGGAACGATGCGCAAGCGCTCGTCTGGAGGGACGGCCCCGCTGCCATCCCCCGCGCGGCCGACCAGGCTGCGCTCGATGGCGCCGGCATCGCCACCGAGTCCGGTCCGCAGCTTCGCCGCGGCGGCGTCGCGCAGGGATTCAACCAGCTTTGCAGCGCGCCCGAGCGCCCACGGCCAGGGTTTGGGCCCGTCGCGGTCGCGCAGCTCGAATACGGCCAACGTGCGGGCGCGCTCGTAGCAGACGCTGGCAAAGCGCGGCTTGGGCGGATTGACGAACAGTAGGCGCGCTTTCTTGCCCGCCCCTTCGGCGCGCAGTTTTGCGGCTTGATGCCGCTGCATGAGGCTCGCAAAGGAGCCGGGCGCGGGGCAGGCGAGCATGCGGCTTCCGCGAACGCCGGCTTCGGGGCGATGGACCACGCCGCCATGGGCGCTCAGGCGCTCCGCAAGCGCAGCGTCGTCCAGCAATTCGGCGATAGCCCACGCCATGTCGATGCCGCGCCCCAGCTGGTACAGATCATTCGCAGCCTCGGCGATGGCAGCCGCGTGCTCTTTGCCGGCACTCGATCCGGTCGCCGGCTCGCCTGGCAGCGGCCATGCGTAGAGCAGCGGCAGATCGGCAGCGAACAGGCTGGGCCGAACAAACTTGGCCGTGCGGATTCCGGAAACGTCGCGCGGGTCGTCCATGGCGTCGGCATCGTTGTTCGGCACGAACAGATCGACCGCCTGTCCGAGCGTGCGATGTGGCGCGGCAATGGCCGGCGCCGGCAAGGTCTCCAGCCATCGCAGCGCCGGCACGAGATGCCGGGGCAAGGCTTGGCCTCGTGCCGCACCCGCGATCAGCGCCTGGTAGACACGTGCCGGCGCCGGCGGCCACTCGGGCGCGCCTTGGCTCATGCCGTGGTAGCGTGCAGTGCCGAGGCCGTCTTCGTGCAGCCGGACGCTGAGGACGAGGTGCTGCGTCACTTCAGCCCACCTTCTTGGCCTTCGCCTTCCCCTTGGAGGCGTCCTTGTCGGCGAGGTCGGCCTTGGCAAGGTCCTTGCTGAACTTCACGGGTCGCGGCGCGCCGACGCCGAAGTCCGCCGCCCACTTCGCTGCGAGCCCGCGCGCGACCTCGTTGGTCAGCCCAACGGGCGTGCGTTCGCCGGTGCGGGCCACCTGCTCCCACCCGGCCGGCTGCTGGGTCTTGGGCACCAACAGGCAGCCCTGGCGCAGGAAGCCGTCGAGAGGCTCGGTCGCCGCGACGAGACACAGCCCCAGCACGTAGCGACGAAGCTTGTCGGCATCAGTAGTTGCGTGCAGTCGGCGCAGCGCGACGAGATTCATCGTCACGTCCCGGACGATCGGGCCGCGCGCGACGACACCTCCGTGAGCGCCCGTCGCCGGCACGGCGACGAAGCCGCGTTGCGCCAGCGGGCTCTTCGTGTTGCCTTCGGACTTCTCCTTCTCCTCCTCGGAAAAGACCTCCAACTTCGAGTAGTCGATGGCGGGCACGTACTGCGCCGACCTCGTCAACACGTCGACATCCCAGGCACGGATGACGGACTGCACCAAGCGCGGCAACTTGGCCTGCGTGTCTCGCGAGTCCCAGGCACCGAACACCAACGACGTGGGACCGAGCTTTGCGAGCTTCGTCGCATCGCCGACTTGCATGAACTCGACGAAGGCCGCCTGCGCATCGCCCTTGAGCTCCGACGATCGAACGATGGCATCGCCCAGGCGGTGGCCGGCCTCGAGCAGCGAAATGCTCTGACCGTTGCCGATGTCGATGCTCACCTGCGGTACCAGCCCGGCCAGCTCCGGATCGGACCCGAAGACGGGCTCCGCACGGTTGGCCTGGGCGCCCACACTGTCGATCGTCGCGACCTTGGTGCCGTCGGACAGGGTGTCGATGTTGTAGCCGATGCCGGCGTAGGTCGGCGGGAAGAACACCGCGTCTTCACCTTCCACCGGCGTCAGGTGCTGCTTCAGCACCAGGGCCACGGGGCCCTTGGGGTCGAGCCAGCTGTTGATGGTGTCTTCGCTCAACGAACTCATTCGATGTTCTCCTCGGTGACAGTGGTGATCGATCTCGCCTGACCTTCCTTGCCAGGCCAATCCAGCAACATGCGAAAGCGGCGCATCGGGAATGGAAAGGCCGTTGCGCCCAGCGCCGCCCGCAGCAACGGCAGCGGCAGCCAGGTCGAGTCGTCCGTGCGTTCACGGCCCATCACGGCGTACTCGTAGACGAGCTTGTCGCGTCGATCCGGCCGCTTCGGCCGCGCGTGACCCAGGCCGATTGCGGCGAGCAGTTCGACAAGCGGGAAGCCGAGCGTGTACAGGTTGCCATGCGCGTTGAGCGAGAAGCCGGCATCGATGGGGATGTAGTCGCGGCGCCAGTCAAACCGGAAGCTGCTGCTCTGCGGCGCGCACAACGCGAATGGATCGGCGCAAGCCGCCGCCGCGCGGCCGCGCACGAGCGCGAGCGCATCGCGGGCGAGTGCGGCGCCGGGGTACCCGCCGGCACCCGCCCAGAACTTGACGTTGTCGCGCTCGGTCGCATCCGACCAGTGGTCGATGAGGACAGCTTGCCTGCCGTCGCTCAGCTCGCAGACCAGCGTCGCAGGGCTTGCCGGATCGGGGCACGGATAGCCTCGCCGCTGATCCAGCAACTCGGGACGAGGCCCCCAGCTGTCGTTCCAGGATTCGAGTGTTCTGCTGCCTTGCGGTGCAAGAGCCCGCGCCTCGGCCCCGTCAAGAAACGCCAGGGCTCGTTCGACCGGCGACGTCTCGCCAGCAGAGCGAACGCGGAACAGCACATGGACTGGATCGCTCCAGTCGAACACGCCCTCGGCATCACCGAACAGGACATCAGCCACTTCGACAAGGCCGACGCACGCAAACACCTGCCCCGGGTTGAACAGGTCGACCGGGATCGCGGCCTCAGCCATGAACACCCCCAACCTCGTCGTTGCGACGCGATGCCTGCTGATCGGCCGCGCGCAGCAGTGCTTCCCACCAGGCCAGGCCCCACGGTCCCCAGGCCTTGTTCAGCGCGGCAAAGCGCAGCGCGATGCCGCGTGCGCGGTCGACCAGGCGGCTCGGCGGCTCTTCGGCGCCGGTGGTACGGATCAGCGGCCGAGCGTTGCCGTGATGCGCCGCGATCAGGTGCAGGCAGAGTTCGCGCAATTGCGGCGGCAGCGCCTTGACCCGCTCGTGCGCCTCGGCATGAGGCAGCGAGCCGAGTTCGTGCCGGTAGCCGTGCAGCCTCGCAATGTCTGGGCGGCGCGTGGTCTTGGCGTACGGCGGCATGCCAACGGCGGGCGCGCCGAATGCCTGCTGCCAGCACCGCGCCTTCTTGCCCTCGTCGTGCAGCCGCGCCGCCACCGCCAGCATCTCGGTCAGGTCCGACGGCAGTTGCAGCGCGCCGGCCAAGCGCAGGGCCGCGGACTCCGTCCACCTCTGGTGCTCGTCGAGCAACTGGGCGCGTCTGGCGCTGGAGCGGCCCTCCTCCGATTCGGCGGGCTGCCCTGCCAGGCTCTCGATCATCAGCCAGGTGGTGGCGCCTTCATCGGAGCGGCCCAGCGCAACACTTGCTTCGGTTCGCCAGCCTGCGGGCGCGGCGAGGGTGTCCGCGTCGTCGACCCGGCGCGTGCGGAACGGAACGACGCGCGGTGCGCCGTCGCCGTCGATCTGGGTGATGTCGATTTCGTCGCGCCCGGGGTCGTAGCCGACGGCATCGTTCAGCAGGCCGTCGGCGAGCCCGCCGATCCGCCGGTCGACCATGAGCACGGCACCGCCCAGCGCGCGCTCCAGGTCAACGCGCCGGCGCTTGTCGGCGTTCGCAACTTCGTCCGCCCGCAGGACGAAGTCCTTCCCGGAGGGTGGGTCGAAGACGACCGCCACGACGTCGCTGCAGTAGAGCGGCCGCTCGATGCGTGCCGCGCCGGCTTCATCGGCCGGCAGCGGCGCCAGGCTCCTGGCGCGCTTGCTCAGCCAGTCGAGCACGCGCCAGGTTTCGGTCTCGAGCCGCTCGGCCAGGTGCGGGTCCGCCGCATCGCGGAAGGCCTCGAGATCCTGCCGGCCGAAGAGCCGCCCGTCGTCGGTCACAGGCAGGTGGGCGCGCCAGACCACGGTCGTCTGCGGCGAGTCCTTCTCGTCGGGCCAGCCGCGAATCCACGGGGCCACTTCGGGCCGGCCGCTGTGCTCCTCCAGCGAGGTCATCGCCCAGGCCTCGACGACTGCGCGCGTCAGCGGCGGATGCAGCGGTGCGGGCGTGCTCGCCTGTTCAATCAGCGCACCCCGCCCGGCCTGCGTCTTCAACGCCGTGAGCGCGCGCGGGCTGGCGTCGAATGAAGCGTCCCGATGACGCGGCAGCGCCTCGATCAACTGGCGCACGGCATCGCTGCGCTGCTTCACCTGCTCGTCGTCATCGAGGGCCGGTACCACGATCACGCTCGCGTCACCTTCACCGCGTCGATTGACGCGGCCCAGGCGCTGCACCATCCGTTCCCAGGCGACGAGGTCGCACACGGCATGGTCGGCGTCGAGGTCCACGCCGACCTCGCCGGCTGCGGTGGCGATCACGAAGGCGATGCGTTCCGTAGCCCTTCCGCTTCCTGCGATGAAGCCCAGCGACTCGAGTCGGCGCGCGGCCGTCTCGCGTTCATACACCCTGCGTCCGCCGACGAAGAGTTCGGTGTCGATGGCCAGCTCCCTCCCGGCCAGCTTCTGCAGCGTCTCCTGGACCTTCTGGGCATGGTCCCGGCTGGTGCAGAAGACGATGATGCGCGCGGCCCGCGTGCCCTTGCCCGCGAGCTCCCAGGCATGCGCCGCCAGATGCTCGTGCAAGTCCTTCGTCGGAACTCCATCCGCCAGCATCAAGCGCTTGCTGGCCGACAGGCGCCGCCGGACGATCGGGTGGCTTTCGTCGGCGTCGGACAGGCCGAAGACCTCGTCGGCCCGTCGAGTGCGCCCGGTGGCCGACAGCGACAGGAAGCGCAATGACGGCACGAGCGGGTCGCGCGCAGGTTGGGCCGGCCCGAGCGGCCGGCCTCCGGCATCGGTGCCCGAGGCCACCTGCTCGATCAAGCGCTCGAAGGGCGGAACGAGATGAGCCTCGTCGAGCACGATCAATGCATCGGCGCCTAGCAGCCCGGCGTGATACGGACGCATCCTGCGCGAGACGGCGTAACCGCCGAAGAGCAGCCGTGATCCGACCATGTCCACCGTGCCGAGCACGATTGCGGGTCGAGCCGGATCTTCGAGCCATGCCCTGTTGTCGACGTGCTGGCCACGCAAGGTCGAGACGGGCAACGTGCCTTCGATGCCGAGCGCGGTCTTCACGGCAGGATCCTGTCCAACCCATGCACACAGACGCTCCGCCACCGAAGTGGCTTGGTCCACCACCGCGCGCCGATCGACGACGTACACCAGTCGTCGAGGAACAGTGGCACCGCAGGCGCGGGCTACGAGCCAGATCGCCATCACCGCCGTCTTGCCAAGCCCGGTCGGGATATCGAGCGCCATCGGCTGCTTGCCCGCAAGAAAATCCTCGAGCAGTCGCTCCTGCCAAGGAAACGGCGTCTCACCGTCTGGAAGATCGAGCGCTGCGCGCAGCCTGGGGGCGCACTGCTCCTTGTTCACGACAGCCACGGCTGGATTCACTCCATTGCCGCGGGATTCGCACGCACCGGCGGCATCGGCTGCCGCGCAAGCTCCGCCTCCAGCATCGCCAGATCCACCGGCTCACCCTCGAACGCGAAGCTGCGGGCAACCTTGCCCGGGATGCTCTCGCGTCGCAAGCGCTGCCGCTCCTCTTCCGGCAGAGCGCGCCATTTCCGGATCGCTTCTTTCCAGTCCATTCCGCTCGCTCCCGTTCTGCAGTCCGAGGCTGCGCCCTTGGACACCGGCCGAATCATGCCTGCCGCGAAGGTCATCGCGTGACCCTGCAACGGTACTCTCCGCTGTTCATTCATCCAGCCTCCCCACCCCCTCCACGAGCTTGCTTCTGACCTCGTCGGCCAGTTCCTCCGGCCACATCACCTGCACCTCGGGCACGTGGCGCAGGATGTCCATCACCAGTTCGCGCGGGTCGGCGTAGGGCAGGTCCAGCATCCAGCGGCCCTGGGCGTCGAGGCGGCCGCGCTGTCTGGGGTGCCAGGTTTCGGCGGCGACCCAGCGCGAGCGTTCGGGCGAGAAGCGCAGCCGCGCCCACTTCACTTCGCGGCCGGCGAAGATGCCGTAGCCGGCACCGAGGATGTCGTCGAGTTCGGCGTCGGCAATCTCGATCGCCGCGCGGTCGATGACGCGCACGCTCTCGACCGCATCGACGGCGAAGCTGCGCAGCGCCTCGCGCCAGTGGCACCAGGCGTCGAGGTACCAGTTGTCGCGGTAGTGCACCAGGCGCTGCGGCGAGACTTCGCGCTCGGTGCTCTCGGCGCGCGCACGGCTGCGGTGGCGGATCGACACGCGCCGGCGCCGCAGCAGCGCGCTGCCCAGCGCCTGGAAGTGCGGCAGGTGCATGCGGCGCGCGCCGACCGTGAGCACGCGGATGCGGCGCGCGACGTCGGCTCGTGCCGGCGCGCCGCTGCCCAGCAACTTGTGCAGCCGCTTCATCAGCGGCTCGATGTGCGGCCCGAGCAGGCCGCCGGCGTCGAGGCTAGCCAGCAGGTGCTGCATGCTCAGCAGCGCGTGGATCTCCTGCGCGCTGAACCACAGGCCGGGCAGCTCGAACTGCTCGCCGCCTGGCGTGGCCGCATGTTCGAGGCGCCAGCCCTGCTGCCCGGCGTCCCACGCGATCGGTGCGTTGTGGCGGTCGCGCAGCCAAGCGATGTCGCGCTTGAGCGTCGCGGGCGAGACCTCGAGCTCGCGCAGCAGGAAGTCGCGGCGCACGCAGCGCCCGCTCTCCAGCCAGCTCTCGAGCTTGTAGAGTCGGTCGCGCTGCGCCACCACCGGGCCGGGTTTGCGTTCAGGTCACCCGCACTGCCCCACATACCCGCACGCGGTGCAGAACTCGCAGCCGTCGCGGTGGATCAGTGTCGCGTTGCCGCATTCGGGGCAGCGCGCGCCTGCGAGTTCCTGCGTCGCGACGGCACCACCCGCCGAAGCGACGGGCGATTCGAGGACGCCCATCTCGCGCAGCGGGAAGCCCTCTTCGTTGAGCACGCCGAGCATCGCGTAGCGGTGGATCAGCAGGCGCGCCATGTAGGCCACGGTCGAGGGCCAGACCTGCTGGCGGCGCGGGCTGCCGGGCAGCGTCGGCACGAAGGCCATGAAGTGGCCGAGCGGCTCGGCGTAGTTCAGCAGCTTCCTGAGCTTCATGCCGATCCACGCCGGATCGACGACGCGCATGTCGAGCGAGAGGATGCGCGCCAGTCCGTCGAGCGCGCGCGGGTAGTTGCCCGAGAACGCGAGCGCGCACGGCCTTGTGACCGGGGCGCCGTCGGGGCCCGGGAGCGTGATCTCCTTGAGCGTGAGGGTGAGCGATTCGCCCGATGCCGGGTTGTCGATGTCAGCCGACCAGGCGAGCGTTCCGGACGGGCCGGTGCGCGGCTCATCCAGGCTGAAGAGCGCGTCCATCACCGGCGTCGGACCGCCCTCGGCGAGCGCGCCGAGCTGCTCGCAGCGCCAGCGCAGCACCGCCGCGGTCGCCGCGACGACGCCCGGGAACATGCGCTTCTCGCCGTACGGCGGCACGGGCATCTCGAAGGCGCGCTCCTCGGCGACGGTGGCGAGCGCGTCGAGCTTCAGGCGCAGCCAGGCGGCGTCGTTGGTGCGCAGGTCCATCGACAGCGTCTTGGCCATCGCACCCAGGCCGCGCGGCTGCTCGGCGCCGTTGACCCAGACCTCGAACGGACGCGTCGGTACGCTGCGGCTGGCAGCCGCGTCGCGCCGCTCGGCCGCCTGCTCGCGGGCCTGCGCGCCGTCCGACGGCTCGCGCCGCTCGATCGGCAACTCGCCGACGAAGAGCGCGAAGTCGCCGTGCGGATGCTGGATCATGTAGGTCCAGGCCGAATTGCCTGCCGCCAGATCGGGCCGGCCCGGCCAGCGCAGCGACGCCAGCACCGGCGCCGGCAGGCGATCGAGCGCGAGGCGCTGGTTGGCGTCCGGCGCGGTGAGCGGTGCCGGCTTGACTTCGACGCTCAGCACCGAGCCGAGCACCGCGTTCGGCCGGTACGTCGCCAGGCCCTTCAGGCCCTTCTCCCAGGCCTGCAGGTAGAGGTTCTTGAAGTCCTCGAACGGATAGTCGGCCGGCACGTTGACCGTCTTCGAGATCGCGGTGTCGACGAACGGCGCGACCGCGGCGACCATCTCGGCGTGCGCCTGCGCGCTCATCTCGAGCGCGGTGACGAAGGCCGGCGTGAGCTCGGCGTCGCCGCCCTTCAGGTGGTGGTACAGCCGCCACGCGTGGTCCTCGACGGCGTACTCCTTGAAGGTGCCGTCGGGCTCGCGCTTCTTGCGCTTGTAGGTCCAGCTGAACGCGGGCTCGATGCCGTTGCTCGCGTTGTCGGCGAACGCGAGGCTGATGGTGCCGGTCGGCGCGATCGACAGCAGGTGCGAATTGCGCAGGCCATGGGTGCGAATGCGCTCCTTGAGCTGCGCCGGCAGGCGCGACGCGAAGTTGCCGCTCGCGAGGTAGAGGTCGGCGTTGAAGAGCGGGAACGCGCCGCGCTCCTTCGCGAGTTCGACCGACGCCTCGTAGGCGGTGTTGCGCATCGTCTCGGCGACCTTCGCCGCGAAGGCGCGCGCCGGCGCTTCGTCGTAGCGCAGGCCGAGCATCACGAGCGCGTCGCCCAGGCCGGTGAAGCCGAGGCCGATGCGCCGCTTGCTGCGCGCCTCGGCGAGCTGCTGCGGCAGCGGCCACACGCTCACGTCGAGCACGTTGTCGAGCATGCGCACCGCCACGCGCACGACCTCGCCGAACGCGGCCTCGTCGAAGCCGGCATCGGCCTCGAACGGCGCGCGCACGAAGCGCGTGAGGTCGATCGAGCCGAGGCAGCAGCAGCCGTAGGCAGGCAGCGGCTGCTCGCCGCAGTTGTGCGCGACCAGGCCATTCGCATCGAACGCGTGCACATGCTCGACCGTGGCGTCGAACACCTCTTCGACGCCATCGGGTTCGATGCTCTCGACCTCGGCGACGAAGCGCTCGCGGTTCAGCTCGCGGCGGTAGGCGCCGAGCAGCCGCTCGAGCCGCGCGGCCTTGGCGTGATCCTCGAAGCCGATGCGGTCGGCGAACCGCGCGATGTTGTCGCCGGTGATCACGAGTTCATGCTCCGCCTGCGTCGGATACTCGCGCATGCCGCCCCGCCCGTCGGGCAGCGCCCTGCGTTGCGCCGGGCGGCGCTCGCGATAGATCGTCGATGCGATGCCCAGGCGCAGCAGGATGCGCTGCACGCTGCGCAGCAGCGCATCGTCGGCCTGGCTCAGCCGCACGCTGACGCCCTTGTCCTGGCTGCCCTGCACCGAGCCATCGGCGTCGAACAGGCCGCGCAGCAAGCCGCGGCAGAAGTCGGACGACCCCGACTCCATCTTCGGCGTGATCGCCTTGTGCCCCACGGCCATGCCGCAATCCAAGGCCAGGTCGCGCAGCGCGGCCGAAGCCATGCGCATCTCGCCGCGGCCCGCGATCGGCCGCTGCCAGCCCCGGAAGTCGCTGCGATGCGAAAGCGTGCCTGCGGCACGCAGGGCGGCCTGCATGATGCCGCTCGCGCTGTGGGCGACAGTAGCCTGTGCGCCGACGACCGCCAGCTCGGGCGCCCACACCGAAAGTACGGCCTTGTCGTGCTTCAACGTGCCGTCGCCGACGAGCAGGCCGAGCAGATAGCCCTCGGCTTCGCTGAACTCGCCCTCCCAGCCATCGAGCGCGCGGTGATCGTGCAGCACGATCTCGTCACCCGGCTCGAGCGAGCCGGCCTGCACCCAATCGCTCTCGATCAGGTAGCGCGATTTCTTCGTCACCCGCCGCAGCCGGTGATCTGCGGTCAGTCGCAATTCGTGACCCTGGCGCGTGCGTAGCCTGCAGACCGGCTTCACCCCGGTGGCGAAGAATCCCGCCGACTCCGTCACGTAGCCCTTGCCGTCGACCAGCGCGGTAAACGGTTGACCGACGAGTTCGCGCACCTGGCGCGCGCCTTGCGACGTCGCGATCCAGGTGTCGGCGGTGACGCAGGGATTCGTGCTCGAGATCGTCTCGCAGTAGCGCAGGTTGTTGTCGGTGTTGATGCGGTCGAGGAACAGCACGCCGGGCTCGGCGTGGTCGTAGGTCGACTGCATGATCTGCTGCCACAACGCGCGCGCTGTGAGCTTGCGAAAGACCCACATCCCGTCGTCGCGCTGGTAGGCGCCGTCGGCCTTCTGCCCCGGGCCGGGTTCGGCGCGGTGCACGAGTTCGATGTCGGTGCCGTCGCGCACCGCGCGCATGAAGGCGTCGGTCACGCCGACCGAGATGTTGAAGTTCTTCAGGTCGCCGCTGTCCTTGGCGTGGATGAACTCCTCGACGTCGGGGTGGTCGCAGCGCAGCACGCCCATCTGCGCGCCGCGCCGGCTGCCGGCGCTCTCGACCGTCTCGCAGCTTCGGTCGAAGACGCGCATGTAGCTCACCGGCCCCGAGGCGTTGGATTGCGTGCTGCCGACCCAGGCGCCGCGCGGGCGGATGCGCGAGAAGTCGTAGCCGACGCCGCCGCCGCGGCGCATCGTCTCGGCCGCTTCGGTGAGCGCCGTGTAGATGCCGGGGTGGCCCTCCTCGTCGGTCGCGATCGAATCGCCGACCGGCTGCACGAAGCAGTTGATGAGGGTCGCCGAAAGGGCCGTGCCAGCCGCCGAGCTGATCCGCCCGGCCGGGATGAAGCCGCGCTGCTGGGCGTCGAGGAAGCGCGCCTCCCACGCGGCGCGCTGCTCGGGCGCCTCGACCTGCGCCAGTGCGCGCGCGACGCGCAGCCGGATATCGTCGGCGCTCTTCTCGTCGCCCTTGGCATATTTCTCCAGCAGCACCTCGTCGGTGATGAGCTGCGGGGCAAGCGCGGGCGCGCTGGCGCGGGGGGATCGGCTGCGGGTCGTTTCGGTCATCGTATCTCCTGGTCTCCTGAAGTGTGTTGCGCAGGCTAATGTGACGCCGGCGGCAAGGGTTTGACAGCGGTCAGCAAGCGGGCCGATCGCTCGCCGGCGCGAGCGCTACGAGTCGCTTCCCGCCGCGGCGGGCGGGGGAGTCGTCGGCCAGTCCGGCCGGATCGACGCCGCGGCGTGCGGCCGGCAGCGGGATAACCCTGGTCGCGGGTCCGGGGCACATTGTGCCCCACCCCCGCAGGTGCGCGACGCCGGATGCGCGGCGCGCCGCCTGGGCACGGCTCAGGGCAGGTTCAGTGCCCGCAGGAAGGCATCCACCTCGTCGGTGTAGGCGCCGGGTGCGCCGAGCAGGTCGTTCAGGTCGGCGTGCGACAGTGCCACCTCGAGCACCGACACCTGGCCGCCGAGCGAAGCCGCCTTGGCGGCAAACGCGTGCGCCTGCGGGCACGAGTCGCCGCGCAGCGACGAGCAGACCGCGAGCCAGGGCGCCGACGGCGGCGCGATCAGCCTGTGAAAAGGCGAGGCGTCTCGCCAGTAGGCGGGGTCGGCGCCGAACGCCTGGTCGTAGAAGCCGAAGTGCCGGCCCGACATGATCGGCACCAGATCGAACGCGGCGCTGTCGACGCTGATCGTGGCGCGCCACGGCCCGACGCCGAAGCGCGCGCCGATCCGCGGATCGGCGGCGATCAGCGACACCAGATGCGCGCCGGCCGAATGTCCGATCAGCACCGCTTGGGTGCCGTCGGCACCCCAGGCGCGGGCGTGCTGCTGGACGAACGCGAGCGCGAGTGCCACGTCGTCGGCCTGCTCGAGCGGGTGCGCCTGCGGCAGCATGCGGTAGTTGACCGAGGCCAGCACGCAGCCGCGACCGACCCAATGCATGACCTTGTTGCGCACGCTGCGCAGCAGCCCCTTGTCGCCCCGGCTCCAGGCGCCGCCATGGACAACCAGCATCAGCGGCGCGCCATCGGCTTGCGCCGGACGGTAGACGTCGATCGCCTGCGCGGGGTCGGTGCCGTAGGCGATATCGCGCTCGACCCTGGCTCCCGGCGGCAGTTCGAACGCGCCGCAGGCCCCTATCGGATGGCGCGGGATCGATGCGCCGTCGCCCTGAAGACGCCCCGCGAGTGCCGCGAGCCATGCCGCCTTGTTCACCGCCCGGCCCTATCCGCGCTGTGTTCGGCTTTCGTCCGGCGCGCGGCCGAGATAAACCTCGCATCCGCCGCGCGGATTGAAGACATACTGGTCTCCGTCGAGCGGCATCACCTTCGGCCCCCAGGGGTTGGCGGTGCCGAGAAACAGGCCATAGGGCGTCGACTCGAGCGTCCGCAGCCCCATGTTGTACGGGTTGCCCATGCCATTGGTCGTGACCGGCACCCAGTTGACGCCGTCGTTGCTGCGGTACAGGTCGAAGCCGGCGCCGTTGTCGAACATGGTCTTGGGCGTGACGTAGGCCAGCAGCCTGGCGAACGCGCCGGGCCAGCGGCTGTGCTTGACGTAGCCGAGCCACGCGCTCCACTCGAAGGTGCTCACATAGAGCCAGCCTTCGTGCTCGCACATGCGCCACATATAGCCGTTGAAAAAATCGTCGAATCCGGCGCGCCGACCCGATAGCGGCTCCTTGTGGCCATCCGGCGTGTCGCGCGGTTCGCCGACGATCAGGTCCCAGCTCAGATCTCCGTTCAGCCGCATCAGTTCGGCGGCGGCCGGACCGATCTTGTTGAGCTTGTCGATGCCGCCGCCCTGGATGCCGGTGCCGATATACAGCGACCCTTTGAATGGCGCCATGCTGAGCACGCCCTGGTTCTCCGGCCCACGCCAGGCGCCGCGCGTCAGCACCCGCTCCCACGCGTACGGCGGCTCGCCTTCGCAGCGGCTGCGCCAGAGCTGGAAGCCCTCGTGATTGAGCGTCCCGGCATAGAGGTGGTCGCCCCAGGCACAGATCTCGTGGACCGACTTGTTGCTGAGGTCGCCGAACGCGAAGTCGGTGACCGGCTCCCAATGGCCGGCGGCCGGATCGCGGCTGCCGTAGATCACGACATGGCCGGAGATATTCTGGTTGCCTCCGCGCGCGCCGGCCGGCGTCGTGAACAGCATGCCCTTGAACGATACGAGCGAACGAATCGTCGTCACCGGCAAGCCCACCAGTCCCGGCTCGCAGGTCTGCTCGAAGCGGCGGCCATCCTCCGATCGCAGGATGATGGGCCCGGGCCCTCTCGCGGGCGACCAGGTACAGACGTACAGATTGGGCTTGCCGGTTGCCGTGTCGACGTGCACCGCCATCGCGCGGTAGCTCACCTCGCGCGGGATGCGCTGGCCGTCGCTGCCGACGATCATCGGCGACTTGTAGGCGCGTTCCCAGCGGTCGGCGCGCGGGTCGTAGGCCCAGATCTCGGCGCACAGGTCGAGGTCGAACGGATCGACCGGCCCCTCGACCGGCCACACATCCAGACCGAGGCTGCCGGCGTGACGCTTGCGCATGAGGGCGAACGCGCCGCGGATCGTGCTCACGTACAGGCGGCCGTTGAACCAGACCATCGAGTGCGCGTATGAATTGTGGCCATCGCCGAAGCCGCCGTAGGCGATCAGCTTGAAGTGCTCCCGGCTCAGCCCGGGGCGGATCCCGAGCCGGTTCGCGACCGCCGCCATCACGCGCCCAGCGCCGCGATGAAGTGGTCCAGCGCCTTGCCGGCTTCCTCGCGCGTGCTGAACGGTCCGACCCGGTTCTCGTCGCGGGTCGTGAAGTGCCAGCCGTTGTCGGCGTGAAAGATGCGGTCGCTGCGGAAGTGGCTGCGCCGCGCCTCGCCGCGCCGATGGCGGCGCGGCGCCTGCGCGAACTCGCCGCCCCAGAAGCGAAGGCAGGCCGACAGGACTTCCTCGGGGCGCAAGGTCGGAAAGAAGTGGCCGGCGTCGCGCACGCGCCGGAACTCGGCATGCGGCCAGATCTCCAGCAGCCTGGCGCCCGAGAGCCGGGCCGGCGAGTGATCGCCATACATCGCGATGATCGGGAAGTCCAGCTTGCGCAGGCGATCGAGTGCGAGCCCGTCGTCCTGCATCATCTCGGCCTCGGCGGATGTCGTCTTAATCAGTTCCAGCCACGCGGCCGACGTTCGCTTGCCGGTTCGGCCGAGCAGCGGGCTGACCAGCTCGACCAGTTCGGCCGGTACCTCCTTGCCATGCAGCTGCCACTGCGCGACGCGTGTCAGCAGCTTCGGGCCGAAGTACGGATCGCTGGTCGAAAGCCCCGCCTCCATGCGGTCGAGCACGGGCTGGACCTTCTGGCTCAAGCTCCACGCCTCGCGCTCCTGGACCTCGCGGCCGGCCGAGAAGTGGCTGTCGGCGAGCACGAGGCTGCGCACGCGTTCGCGATGGGCGCAGGCGAAGTTCAGCGCGACGACGCCGCCGAAGCTGTGCGCCATCAGATGCGCCTTGTCGATGCGCAGGAAGTCCATCAGTCCGGCCAGGTCGGCGGCGAGGATGTCCGGCGAATAGCCCGTCGCGGGCATCTCCGAGCGGCCATGCCCGCGCAAGTCGTACAGGGTCACCCGAAACCGCTTTGCAAGCGCAAGGCCGTAGCGGAAGTACCAGAACGCCATATTGGTGGCCAGGCCATGCACCATGACCAGGTCTTCGCGTGCAGAGCCGCCCCCATCGTCCAGCTGGACGTAGTTGAGCTTGACTCCGTTGATCGTCGCGATCGGCATCGTTGGCGGTTCCGCTATTCCATGTAACCCAGCATCTGGAGCTGGTCCATGATCTGCTTCTTCTCGTCCTCGTCCATCGCTTCGGCGAGGCTGGTGTTGGCGCCGCCCTGGGTTGCGGCGCCGATCTCGATCGGATGCGCGGCCTTGTGCCCGGCGGTGAACATCGCGGGCGGGACGACGCCCTCGAAGTCCGAAGGCACCGGCAGGCCGACGCTGTAGAGCAGCGTGGAAGCGACGTCGGTGATGTGCCGCTTGCCGATCAGCTTGCCGGCCTCGATGCCCGGGCCGTAGGCCATGAAGACGCCTTCCGGATGGTGGGTGCCGACGACGTAGTTGCGCTTCTGCACGATCGGCAGGATGTTGCGCACCGAGACGAACCCGAAGTCGCGCAGCACGAGCTGCAGATCCGGCGCGTCATGCATCGCCGCACCAGGGAATACATCCTCGCGCTTGTGGATCTCGGTGACGATGCGCTCGCCGGTCTCGGGGTCCTTCAGTTCCTCGAGGTCGCGCATCAGGCGCGCGCGCACCTTCTCGTAGTCCTTCGGGTCGATGCCGGTCTCGCCGGGCTGGCGGGCGACGCGGATCGTGATGCCGTTGCAAGACGGCGTGCGGCAATAGGCGGTCGTGCGCGTCCAGTCGAGGTAGGCGAAATAGCTCTTGCTGACGTTGAAGCCTTCGGTCCCTTCGGGCATCGGCTTGAAGTGGACATAGCCCTTTTCGGCCAGGTAGGCATTGATGCGCACGACTTCGGTCGACGCGGTGAAGCCGTGGTCGGAAGCGAAGAAGACCTGCACATCCGGGCCCGCCGCGGTGACCAGGCGCTCGACGAAACTGTCGAGCTGGGCAAAGTAGGCGAGCGATACCTTGCGCATGCGGTCGTGATATTCGCCCATGCCGTCCTGCGGCAGGCGCGGATCGAGATATTGCCAGGCCTGATGCTGCAGCTTGTCGACGCCGTCGAACAGCACCGCCATCAGGTCCGGCGCCTCTTCCTTCATCAGGTATTCGGCAACCCGGAACCACTGCATCTCGCGCGGCAGGTGGTAGCGCACCCACGCCTCGCGGTCCTCGTCGCTCAGCTCGTAGCCGGCCTGCTGTTCCTGGTCGAAGTCCCAGGCCAGTTCGGTCGCGTTGAAGTCGGGGATCTTCTTGAGCCGGTCGTAGAGCTCCGGCGGATAGGTGTTGCGGCGCAGGTGGCGCGCCGGCACGAAGCCCGGCACGACGCAGCCGTTCAGTTCGCTCGGCGGCGGCGCGGTGAACGGAAAGTTCAGCGCCGCGATCCGCTTGCCCTGACGGCTGGCGATCGACCAGATCGTCTCGACCCGGCAGTCGCGCGCGTCGAACAGCGTCATGAAGACCTTGTCGCCGCGCTCCTCGGCGCGCACGAAGTCGTAGACACCGTGGTGCCCCGGCCCACGGCCGGTCATCAGCGACACCCAGGCCGGCGGCGTCAGCGGGTTCGGCGTCGAACGCAGCTTGGCGCGCGTGCCGCCCGCGAAGATGCGCGCCATGAACGGCATCACGGCACCACCCTCGCCGTTCGATCCCGGCTTGATCAACTCGTCGAGGACGGTGAACGTGGCGCCGTCCATGCCGATGAAGAGGGTGCGAACGGTCATGTGCTGAATCCTTTGGTACGGGGTCGGCGCGTCGCAACGGAGGCGGCCGATTGTTTGAAACTGCTGCGATTCGATTCGCTCAACCGTGCACCTCGATACGGTGAAGCTCCTGCCCGGCAACGGCGATGATCCTAGCCTCGTCGCGCAAGACGCGCGTCTCCACCGCGACGGCGCCATGCTGGACGAGAAGCTTTTCACACGCCGCGTCGGCAGCGACGACGACGAAGTCGGCCGGCCGGCCCTGCAGGCCGGTGCCGAGAAACTTCGCCGCCGCCTCTTTCGCGCACCACAGGCGCAGCAGGCGCTCGTCGAGTGCGGGCCCGGAGAGGTTCTGCACCCAGTGCTGCTCCTGCGGCGCAAGCGACTCGACCATCAACTTGGGCTGCTGGATGCGGCCCAGCGCCTCGAGGTCGACGCCGACCGGCTGGCCGGGCGCCGTGATCGCGGCAAGACAGGTGTTCGCGTTGTGCGCCAGCGAGACGCGCGGCGCGGCGATCAGGTTGTCGCACCATGCGCCGCCGACCACCGGAGCGCCCTGGGCGTCGTGCCCGACCAGGATGTCGGTCGGATGAAGCAGGTGCCCGGTCTGTTCGGCGACCCACAGGCGCGTCGCCTCCTTCAGCGCGGCGCGGCCGAACAACCACTCGCGCCGGCGCCGAAGATGGCCCTGCAGCGCGTACCACTCGTCGCGCTCGACCGGCCCGAGCAAGGCATGCGCCAGGATGCGCAGGCAGATGCCGCCCGACTGCGAGCAGAATTCCTCCGACATCAGCGGCACTTCCCAGAGCGCGACGCCGGCGTCGGGCAGCAGCGGCAGCGGGCCGCCAAGCCAGCCGTTCAGCGGATCGGTGCGAACGTCGTGATAGGCCGGCGGAACGACGAAGAAGATGTTGACCAGGTCCTGGGCGCGCAGCAGCAGCCGGCCCTCGCCGTCGACGCATTCGAACTGGAACGCGCGCGGCGCCGAGAGTGCGGTCGCATCGGCATCCAGCGCTCGCTGGCGGGTGCGCATCACGATTCCCGCACGCTCGCTCGGGCAGTGTTCGTGCAGTTCGATCCGCGCTATGGTCGACGGAAAGGCGTGAAACTGAGTGCCGATGTACTGCGCGTACCAGAGCGCCACGATCTGCCCCATGGCGTCGAGCAGGACCGGATTCAAGACCAGTTGCGGCGTATGCCCAGGGGCAAAGAAGTCGCGCAATCCGACCTCCGAGAGCTCGACATCGATGCCGCTGTCGTCCCAGGCTTGGGCATGCGCCATCGACTGGAAGACAAGCCCGTGAAACATGCCGGTGGCATACAGGTCGGGCTCGTTGAGGCAGGATTCGCGCCGTTCGCCGAGCGGCGCCATGACCGGCAACTGCCAGTCGGCCTCGAAGGCGAACTCTGCCGTCAGCACCGGTCCGCGCGCAGTCAGCACACGCGCCGCATAGCGGCCGCGCGCGCGGTCGACGACGTCGGCCTGCACCTCGAAGCTCAGCTCGCCGGCGTCGAGCGCGACCCAGTCGAAGGCCCTGACGTTCTCGATCACTTTCACGTCCGCGCGTCCGGCGAGCAGCGCGCAGGCCTCGGCCATGATTTCGAGGCTGACGGTGAACGGCACGCAGGACAGGCCGAACAGTTCGGCGTCCGAGTCCGACACCGGGCCCGACATCACGTGGTCGCGGATGAAGTTGTCGTTGGACAGGCTGACCGAACAGCGCGCGACGACATGCGACTCCTCGAATTCGACGATCTCGTCGAGCAATGGCGTCAGACTGTCGCGCGCATGCGTCGAGCCCCATTCGGGCGCCGAAACGGCGCTCGCGGCCGTTGCGCCATGGCCGCCCGGAAGGTACTCGACGAGCGCGCGCTGCTGATCCAGAAAGTCTCGCATCAGGTCGAAGTAGTCGGCCATCACCGCTGCACGTTCGTCATCGGCGCGCGCCTCCGCGACGCCGCCGGCAGCAGGCACGGCTGCGCCTGCCGGGGCATCGTCCTCGCCACGCGCCGGAGCCGGAGCAGGCGCCGGCGGTTCGGCGAGTTGGCGCAGTGTCTCGCGTTGGGCGGCGCCCAGACGCAGCATCGGCATCGTGTTGTCGAGCAACACACCGCGTGGCGCAGGCACCGCCCCGTCCAGATCGATCGCGGCGATCGCCCGCGGCTCGAACAGACGCGCCAGCACCGGCCCCCGGCCGGCGACGTAGAGTTGCCCGAGGACGGCGAGAAAGTGCTCGACATCGTTCTTGCGCCGCACATTGGTCGACGCGGCGACGAAGTCGCGATCGATCAGGATATCGTTCACGAACGCGGTAAGCTTGGCCGAAGGGCCGACCTCGACGAAGAGGCGCACCCCGTCGTCGTGCATCTTCAGCACCGTTTCGCGAAAGCGCACCTTCTTCGACCACTGCGCAGCGGCGAGCTTGCGTACTGCGGCCGGATTCGACGGGAACAGATCGGCCGACGCGCAGGAATACAGTGGGATCGTCGGTCGCCCGACCTTCACATCCTTGTAGTACTGCAGGAAGGCTGCGCTCACGTCGCCGAATGCCGCCGTGTGATAGCCGCGATCGAAGGGCAGCGGCAGGCAGATGCCGCCTTCCTTCGTCAGCAGCCCGTGCACCCGCGCGATGCCTTCGTTCGTGCCGTAGAGCACTATCTGGTTGCTGCAGTTGTCCATCGCGACGACGACGTCGCCGGCCTGCGCGACGAGCGATTCGACGGTCGCCGGCGGCAGCGCGCCGACGGCAAGCAGCGCACCGGTCGGGATCTTGCCGGCCGCGAGCAGCTCCTCGTAGACCGCGAAGTGGCGGCTGATGCAATATGCGCGTTCGGCCGGCGTGCGTGCCGGGTTCGCGCCGCACGCGCCAAGCGCCGCCGATTCGCCCGAGCTGTGCCCGAGCATGACATCGGGTTCGACGCCGAGCGAGACGAGCAGCTCGTGCATCGCCATATCGCCGATGAATACCGACTCCGAGCCGACGTCCATGTCCTGCATGCGCTGCTCGAGCTGGTGGCGGCGTTCGGCGCCGATCTCCGAGGTCGGAAAGACGATATCGGTCCGCGTTTCGCCGAGCGGCAGATCGTAGAGCCCGTGCCAGAAGTCCAGCCATTGCTGGACCTCGTCGAAGCACATCGCGAGGCCCGAGAACATGGCCGGATACTGCGAGCCCTCGCCCGGGAACAGAAAGGCCAGCTTGCCCTCCACGCGCCGGCTGCCGTAGACGACGCCGCCGCGCGCCGACCAGCGGTCGCTGCCACGCCCTTCGCGCAGGCGCTGCAGCACCTGCTCGATGCGCTTGGCCAGCACGCCGGTATCGGTCGCGACGATCGCCATGCGGTGCGTCTGCGCGCGGTCGGCGCGCGCCAGCGCAGCCGCCACTTCGGAGAGCCGCCATTCGGGATGGCGCGCCAATGCCGCGGAGAGTTCCTCGAGCCGCGCAACGAGCGCCGCATCGCTCTCGGCCGACAGCACGCACAGCTCGGCCGGCCAAGCACCGAGCCGCAGCGGAGCACGCGCTTCGGGCGGCGCCTGCTCGACGATCGCATGCGCATTCGTGCCGCCGAAGCCGAAGGCATTGACCGCGGCACGTCGTGGCGCATCGAGATGCGTGATCCACGGTGCGGCCTGGGTATTGACGTAGAACGGCGTCGCGGCGATGCCGAGCTCCGGGTTGACCTCGTCGCACAGCGTCGGCGGCAGCACCCGGTGATGCAGCGACAAGGCCATCTTGATCAGGCTCGCGACGCCCGCGGCCGGGATGCAATGGCTGATCATCGACTTCACCGAGCCGAGCGCCTTGACGCCGATCGGCGTCGTGCGCTCGCCGAATACCGCCTTCAGCGACGCGATCTCGGTGCGGTCGCCGAGCGGAATGCCGGTGCCGTGCGCCTCGACCAGACCGACACTCGCCGGCTCGACGCCCGATGCCGCATAGGCGCGCCGGATCGCCAGCGTCTCGCCTTCCTGGCTCGGCGCGAGCAGCCCGGTGCCGCGCCCGTCGCTCGACTGGCCGACCCCGCGCAGCACGGCGTAGATGCGGTCGCCGTCGGCGAGCGCATCGTCCAGCCGCTTCAGGACGATCACGCCCAGGCCTTCGCCCAGCAGCGTGCCATCGCTGCCGGCTTCGAACGGCCTGACCTTGCCGCGCGCGCTCAAAGCGCCGAGCTGGGTGAAGATCGTCGTCACATCGGCCGGCAGCGACGCGTTGACGCCGCCGACGAGCATCATGCGGCTGCGGCCGGCGCGCAACTCGTCGATCGCCGCGCTCACGGCGAGCAGCGACGACGAGCAGGCGGCGTCGACCAGGTAGTTCGGCCCGTGCAGGTCGAGCCGGTTCGCGATGCGCCCGGTCATCACGTTGGGCACGAGTCCGGGCGCGATGTCGGGCGTCATCGGCGGGATCGTCGATTCGAGCATGGCCCGGATCTGCGCCAGCCTGGCAGCATCGATCTGCGGCAGCATCGCGCTGACGACTTCCATCGTCTGATCGACGCCGATATCGTTCTGGATGATCGTGCCCTGCCCGCGATGCAGATACGTGCTGTGGCCGAGGATGATGCCGGTGTCCGAATGGTCGAAGCCGCTACCCAGATAGCCGGCGTCGGCGAGCGCGTCGCTCGCGACACGCAGCGCGATGAACTGATCGGGTTCGCCGCCGTCCAGCGAATTGGGCATGATGCCGAACTCGCGCGGGTCGAAGCGATACAGCTCCTTCAGGTAGCCGCCGAACTGCGTCTTGATGCGGCCCGCATCGAGGTAGCGCTTCGCGCCCCAGTTCTCGACCGGCTCGCCGATCGCGTCGACACCGCCGAGGATATTGTTCCAGAACGTCTGCAGATCGGGCGCCTGCGCGAACATGCAGGCCATGCCGACGATTGCGATCGGCGCCGGTGTGTCAGGTCTTGATCCGTTCATGCGGCGGCATCCTGGGCCGAGTGCCTTGCCCCGCCGCCCAGGCGGTTCAAGGCGGCGCTCGCCACGCTTTCGAGCTCTTCGATGGCCATGATGGGCTCGCCCGCTTCGTCGAAGAAAACCACATCGCCACGCACGAGATGGTCGTCACCGCCTGCGCGGCGCTGGTACTCCATGACCGCCAGCGGGCAGTGACGGTCCGTATAGCGGGTGACGCGGCCGAAGCGGGTCGGCAGCGCGGTCTCGTCGCGGTAGGCACGCGACCAGACCCAGGCCATCTGGGCCGCGGCATCGAGCAGCGCCGGGTCGAACACCCAGCCGGGGGCGCCGTCATCCACCGCGGCGATCCAGTCGGCGGGCAGACTTGCGCGCACCCGCGCGATGGCACCGCCGGCCGAGAGACCATCGATGCGCTCGATCATCTGCAGGCGCGGCCCGTGCGACAGCCATTCGCGATAGGCCTTGGCGGCGGTCGGCTTCATCTCGTCGTGCATCGTCGGCGGCGGATAGGCGCCTTGCGGCAGCGCTTGTTCGAGACGAACCACGCAGCGGTAGTGCGTCAGCACGCGATCCGGATCGATGCGGCTCTGCAGCGCCACGCTGACGTCGAAACCCTCGCTGCTGCCGTACGGCGGCGGTGCCACGAAGACCTGCAGCTCGCGGCCGCCGCGATCGACCTCGACACCGTTCAACAGACGGTGTTCCCGAACCTCGACGACGCGCCAGCCGGGCCAAAGGGAACGTGCGGCCTCGGCCATCAGTTCGAGGGCTGCGGCCGCAGGCAGCACGATCTTGCCGTCGAACACATGATGGTCGAGGTACAGGTGACGCCCCGGATCCAGGCGCACCGGCAGCACGCGCTCGCCGGTCGGAAGCGTGGTGGCCGCAACCGGGCCCAACATCGGACCACGTGCGGGCGCCTGCGCCGCAGCGCGGATCGCGCCGAGCGTCGTCTCGCGCTCTTCCCAAGGCCCCACGCCGCAGATCACCTCGACCGGCGTGCCTTCGGCGCGCGCCAGTTCCTGGCGGAACAAGCGCCGACCGAGCGCGGCGGACACGAGTTGCACGCCCTTCTCGGCAAACTTCGCCTCGGTCTCGGCCGTGACCATGCCGGCGCCGAACTTCGTCGCACCCCATGGGCCCCAGCACAGCGCGCTGACCGCGACGCGATCGCCCCAGCGCGCCTGCAATGCGACGCAGAGCCGGTTCATCAGCTCGTTGGCGGTCGCGTAATCGGACTGGCCACTGTTGCCATAACGCCCGGCGACCGAACTGAAGACGGTGAAGAACTTCAGCGCCGCCGGGTCGAGATGCTTTTGCAGCAGCAGCGCGCCGATGACCTTGGTCTCGACCACGCGCGACCAGCTGTCGCTCGACTTGTCGGCCAGCCGCTTGTCCTCGATCACGCCGGCGCCGTGCACGACGCCATCGATGCGCCCGAGGCGCGCGGTGACGTCGCCCAGCAAGGTGCGCAGCGCATCCTCGTCGGTGACATCGACGACGTGATATTCGACCGTCGCACCCGCCGCTTCGAAATCGGCGACATTGGCCCGCATCTCGCGCTGGTCGAGCAGCGCCCGCACGCGGCGCTGAATCTCGGCCGGTGTCAGCTTCAGCGCGCCACTGCGCACCTGGGCGACGAAATGCGCGCGCAGGGCGTCGGCGTCCGGCAGGGCCGCGGCTTCGGCGGCTTCGACGGGCACGAGTTTGCTGCGCCCGGTGAGCACGAGCGTCGTCCCGGGCTGCGCCAGCTCGCGCAGCACCTCGGCGGTGATGCCACGCGCGCCGCCGGTGGCGAGCACGACCAGATTCGTCAGTGCGGCATCGCGTAGCGGATCGGCCGCAAGCTCCTCGGCGACCGTGACGAAGACGGTTCGCTCGCCGCCGGGATAGCCCACTTCCTGGCGCCCGCCGTCGAGTTCGATCTCGCCCAGCAGATCGGCCGCGCGCTGCTGCGCGCTGCGCCGTGGATCCAGATCGACCGCCTTGACGCGCAGTTCGGGCCGCTCCTCGAGCAGCGACTTCAGGGCGCCGACGGCTCCGGCCTGCAATTGCAATCCTGCATCCGCCGAGCCCGCGCGTCCGAACAGCCCGCCGAGGCCGGACGCGGCGACCGCATGCGCAGCGTCGACCAGCCGACCGGAGAGCTCGCGAAGCAAGACGAAGAAGCTCTTCTCGTTGCGATGCAGGACTTGGCGCCACTGCGACGGCGTCTCGCGACCGTCGAGCGCCGGCTCACCGAGCGCCGCCAGATGCACGAGCCCCGCGACCGGCGCCGCGCCGAGCGACTCGCAAAATGCGAGCAGCGCCGGCTCGGACGCCAGCACGTCGGGCTCGACAATCACTACATCGACATCGCGCGCGCCGAGCGCCGCGGCGAGTGCGGCAGCGACGCCGTCGCGGTCGCGCGTCAGCACGAAGCGCCCCGGCGTCAGGCGCCGGGCCATCCCTTGCGTCAGCGGCTCCTGCCGCGGACGCATCACCAGCCGGGATGGGAGGCTGGCGACGCCAGCTTGTTGCCCCACCCCGGCCAATTCAAAAGGGACGGTCGTGCCTCCGGCCTTGGCCCTGGCAATCAGATCGAGCATGCCGTTGAGCGTCGGCTGCGTATTGAGCTTGCTGCGGCTGTCGGTCAGCGCCTCGCGATGTGCGGCCGGAAGCAGTTGCAGCATCGCTCCGACGACTTCGACGCGCTTGATCGAATCGATGCCGAGGTCGGCCTCGAGGTTCTGATCGAGCCCAACCATATCGCGCGGATAGCCGGTCTTCTCTTCTACGATGCCGAGCAGCATGTCGAGCAGCTTCTCGCGCGACAGCTCCGCGGCCCCCGGCGCGGGCGCGGCGGCCGCCGGCGCGCTCGCCTGCGCCGGCGCGGCAGGCGCCTTCATGACCGGCGCCGGCTCGACGGCCCTGGCGGCCGGCACGGGCGCGGCCGGGACCACCGGCGCGGCCACCGGGGCCGCAACCTGCGCCGCAGCCGCGGGCACCACAGGTGCGGGCACCGCAGGCAGCTCGGCGATCTGCCGCAGCGCCGGCAGCGGACGGGCGCGAAGCATCGGCCTGGCTGGCGCGCCGTCGCCGAGGAAGGTCGACATCACGCGCTCCTGGGTCTCCAGGAACTGGCGCATCGTCGCGAAATACTCGGACATGACGGACGAGTCCGCCATGCCCGAAACCGTTCGTCGTTCATCCATCGCTCGACTCCTTCTCCAGGGTTGTGGGGTGACCGAAGTTGTTCGCTCGGGCGCCGTCGGCGGGCCGGCCGGCGCCGGCGGCGGGACGGCAGCGCGCGGCGCCGACGCCGCTTGCACGGCAGGCATTTTCGGGCCGGCGCTCTGCGCGGCCTGCACCTGCTCGAGCGTCATGCCGATCTGGCGCACCGGTTCGGCGGCCCGGCGCGGGCCGCTGCCGTTGAGCATCCAGGCGTGCTTGGGCGTCGGCTCGATGCGCAGCAGCGCGGACGGATCGTCGGGGTCGCCGATGCGGCAGTCGCGCCGCGCGAACAGCGGCGCGAGGTCGAGTTCGACGCCTGCGCACAACAGGCGGCCGATACCGCCCAGCAAGCCGTTCAGTCCGCTGCCGTCGTCGATCGCGACCGCGACATGCGGCTGTCCTTCGAGGATGCGCGACGCAAGCCGCGTCAGCACGTTCTTCGGCCCGATCTCGACGAAAACCCTTGCGCCATCCTTGTACATGGCCTCGATCTCGGCGACGAACTCGACCGGACTGACGAGGTGCTCGGCCATCTGGCGTCTGACGCGCGCCACATCGGCGGCGTGCGGTCGGCCCGAGCTGTTCGAATAGACCGGCGCCCGCAGCGGCGACCACGGCATCGCATCGATCAGATCCGACAAGGCCTGCTGCGCCGGCTTCACGAGGCTCGAATGAAAGGCGGCGGCGACCGGGATTTCCGTCACTTCGACGCCGTCCTGGCGCAGCCTCTGCGCCGCGGCCTTCACCGCCGCGTGGGTGCCCGAGATGATGCTCTGCTGGGGCGCGTTGTGATTCGCGATGAGGACACCTTCGATATCCGCGATCGCTTCCTCGACCACTTCGCGCCGCGCGCTGACGGCCGCCATCGTGCCCAGTTCGGCACCCGCGGCCGATGCGGCGTCGACGATGAAGCGCCCGCGTGCGGCGGACAGCTGCATCAGCGCGTCGAAGTCGAGCGCGCCGCCCGCGTGCAGCGCGACGAACTCGCCGTAGCTGTGGCCGGCATACATGTCGGCCTCGAGCCCCAGCGACTGCATCAGACGCAGCAGCCCGACCTCGACCGCGCCGAGCGCCGGCTGTGCGACATCGGTGCGCGTCAGCCTCTCGCGCGCCAGCGCCTTGCCCTCTTCGCCGTAGGCGCCGCGCGGCAGGATGAATTGCGACAGCCGTGTTGCGGTGCCGAAGCGCGTCTCGAAGGCGTCGCGCAGCGCCGCGTCGGCCGCACCGAGCGCCTCGCCGACCACTTCGAAGTGGAGCGCCGCTTCGCGCGCCATGCCCGGGTACTGCGAGCCCTGGCCCGGGAACAGCACGGCGAGCTTGGCCGGCGCTGCGCTCGGGCTGCCGACGAAGACGCCGGGCGGCGTGGCCTTCACCTCACCACCCAGGAATCGCAGGGCGGCGCCAAGCTTGACACGCAGGTCACCGATGCTACTCGCGACGATCGCCAGCACCTGGCTGCGCATGCGCCAGCGCGAAGCGAGGCTCGCCGCCAAGTCGCGCAGCGCGAGCGTGTCCAGGCCCGACAGCCCGGCGGCAAGTGCGGCGATGCGCGCCTGCAATGCGTCGCGATCGTCGGCGCTCCAGACCAGCAATTCCGCGGACCGGCTCTCGCTCGCCGGCGGCCGCATCCAGTCGCGATATTCGCCGCCGTACTCTTCCATCACGACGTGGAAGTTGGTGCCGCCGAAACCGAACGCGCTGCATGCGGCACGGCGCGGCGCGTCGCCGCCTCCGAGCCAGGGGGTCGGTTCGTCGATCAGGTAGAGCGGCGCCGTCGGATCGGCGAGCACCGGATTCGGCGTGCTGACGTTGCGATGCGGCGGCAGCACGCGATGATGCACCGCGAGCAGCGCCTTCACGAGTCCGGCCACGCCGGCCGTCGCCTTGGTGTGGCCGATCATCGTCTTGACCGAACCGATCACCGCCGAGCGCGGCGCAGCGCCTTCTTCCAGGATCAGACGGGTCGTGCTCTCGAGTTCGGCGGTATCGCCGGCCACGGTGCCGGTGCCATGGGCTTCGAACAGGCCGACCGTCGACGGACCGAAGCCGGCCATCTCGTAGGCACGGCGCATCGCGCGCAACTGGCCGGCCGGCAGCGGCGCCGTCATGCCCTTGGCGCTGCCGTCGCTGCTCGCACCGACACCCTTGATCACGGCGTAGATGCGGTCGCCGTCGCGCTCGGCATCGGCGAGACGCTTGAGCGCGACCATCGCGATGCCTTCGCTGATGACGATGCCGTCGCCGCCGGCGTCGAAGGTCGAGCAGCGTCCGCGCGGCGACAGGGCCTGTGTCTTGCTGAAGCACAGGTAGCCGAACGGGCCCTGGACGGTGTCGATGCCACCGGCGACGACAAAGTCGCTGCGTCCGGCCATCAACTCGCCGACCCCCTGGTAGACGGCAGCGAGCGACGAAGCGCAGGCGGCGTCGGTCGTCAGGTTCATGCCGCCGAAGTTGAGCCGGTTCGCGATGCGCCCGGCGGCCACATTGGGCAGGATGCCGGCGAACGAATCCTCGGTCCACTCCGGCAGGCGCGCGGCGACCTCGGCCGGCAGACTGCCGCTGAAGCGCGGCAACTCGGAGCGCAGGCCGTACTGCATGCCGAAATCGCCCGTGCCACCGCTAGCACCGAGGATCACCGACGCGCGTTCGCGATCGAACGCCCGCTCGGCGTAGCCGGCATCGGCCAGCGTGCGGCGCGCGACCTCGAGCGCCATCAGCTGCATCGGATCGACCGATTCGATCGACTTCGGCGGCATGCCGAAGCGCGTCGGATCGAACGCCATGTCGTCGATGAAGCCGCCCCACTTCGAGTAGACCTTGTCCTTCACGGTCCGGTCGGCGTCGAAGTAGAGCCGCCAGTCCCAGCGGTGCGACGGGATCTCGGTGATCGCATCGACCTTGGCGAGAATGTTCTCCCAGTACTCGCGCGTGCTGTTGGCCTTGGGCAGCACGGCGCCGATGCCGACGACGGCGATATCGGCCGGCGTGGCGGGCAGGCGCCGCGTCAGGCCATCGGGCGCTTCGAGATGGCGCGACAGCAAGGCCGCGGCGCCCGCGCTGACCTCCCGGTGCAGCGCCTCGATGTCGGTCACCGCATCGCGCAGGGTCGCCACCTGGCCCAGCATGTACATGCCTTCGGCGCGTTGCTGCTCGGGCGGGAGCGATTCGAGCTTGCCGCCCAGGCCATCGCGCTTGCGGCCCTTCGATGCGGTGCGCAGCCGCCCGAGGATCAGGTCGTCGAGCAGGCGACGGCCCTCGTCGGGCGCGACGCCTTCACGCTTGTGCGCGGCGCGCTGGCCGAAGAAGTCGTGCGCGAACGGCGTGTAGGCACACCGGCTCGCGTGGCCTGGCCCCGACTCCAGGTTGACCGTGTGCTCGCAGGTCAGCACCTCCTGCTGGAACTGCGGCACGATGGCCCCGCTGGCAACGATCTCCTTCGTGAACAGGTAGGCGCTGCCCATCAGGATGCCGACCTTGGCGCCGGCCGCGACGAGCGGAGCGACAAGCACCTGCAGCATCGCCGACGAGAGCGCGTCGTGAATGCCGCCGGCAAAGAGCAACTCGACCTCGTCGGCGCGCACCTTGCCCGGCCCGAGTTCGGCCAACAGGCGGTCGACCATCGAACTCCAGAGCACGAAGCTGCTCAGCGGCCCGATATGCCCGCCGCACTCGCGGCCCTCGAAGATGAAACGGCGCGCGCCTTCGTGCAGGAAGTTGGCAATCAGGCTCGCCGCCGGAACATGCAGGAAGGTCGGCACGCCGACACGCTCGAGGTGCACCGCCTGATCGGGCCTGCCGCCGGCGATGATCGCGTAGTCGGGGGCAAAACGCTTGGCGATCGCGAGTTGCTCGTCGAGCAACTCCTGCGGCGCGAATCCGAGCAGGCCGATGCCCCAGACCCGCTCACCGAGGAGCTTCTTGGTGCGCTCGAGCAGGGCCTCCAGCGCCTGCCCCTTCAGCATCGCGAAGGCGACCATCGGCAACGCGCCGCCCTCGGCGACCACGAGCGCGAACTCGGCGGTGTCCGAGACGCGCGTCATCGGACCCTGGACGATCGGCAGGCGCATGCCGAGCGAGCGCGCCAGCGGCGACCCCTCGGCAATCGGCGGGTGCTGCGCCGCGACTCTGGGCTGGCTATCAACCGCCCCGTCGATCGCCGCAAGAATCGCGCCGAGGTGGCCGTAGCGTTTGCGCCACGGCGCCGCGAAGGCGACCTCTTGCCCGATCGGCAGCAGGCCCTTGGCCGGCTCCTGCCAGTGCGTGCACCCGAGCACCAGCGGACGAAGCGCGTCCGCCTGCAGACCGTCGCCGTCGCGCGCGAACTGACGCGCCGCGGCCAGCGCCGGCCTGACCAGAAGCCGGAAATACTCGCCCCGCTCGCCATCGCCGACAGCGACCGTCTCGCTGCCCGCGAGGTTGCCGATCAGCGCGCGCAGCGCGTCGGGCAGTCGCACTTCGTCCAGCAGCAACAACTGCGATTCGAGCACCCCGCCGGCGACGCCGACCGCGCTGCAGGCCGCCGCCACCTGGGGCGTCAGCCCGCCGCGCAGATACAAGGGCAGACCGCCGCGCTGCAGCCATTTCTGCAGCAGGATGAAGCTTGCATCCTCGCCGACGAAGCCACCGGACTCGTTGCCCTTGACGAGCACGCCGTCGATCTGCGCCGCAGTCGCAGCCGACAGCGGCGCAGCGGTTCGAACTTCGGCGAGCACGCGCACGCCGAAGCGGCGCAGTTCTTCCAGCAACGCCTGCTGCGGCAGCACGAGGTCGACGCCGACGATCAGCCATCCCAGCCCGCCCGGTGCCAGGGCCCGAAGGCTGGCGGCAACCGGTTCGTCTATCTCGTCGAGCTTGACGCCGAACCTGCCGTGCGCGTACCGCGCCAGGCGATCGAGCGAGGCGACGAGTTGCCTCGAGTCCGTGTCGAGTTCGCCGTTGTAGATGCCGACCGCGCCCGCACGGCTGGCCGCGATGGCGAGCGCGGGATCGCCCAGGCCCGCGGGCGAAAAGACGAACGTGATGAAGTCGGTCATGGCATGGAGGCTTGTGGTCAGGTCCCGGCGCGTCGTCGACGCGCGGGATATCGACAGGGAAAGGCCTGAATTCAGCTCTTGAGCATTCTCAATCTGTGGGCTTTCGCTGTCGCATCGCGAATCGTCTCAATCGTGAACATCACACACGAGCCATCGGATCGGTGGGGATGGGTCGCATGGCACAAACTTGACGATCGGCAAAATTCGATTCTGCGCTTCCCAACGGCGTTCGGATGACTTGGTACCCCCTCATTCGTGGGGGTAGCAGCTACCGTCCAGGCACGCATCCATGCGCTCGCAAGCGGCAGCAATTGCCATCGCGGCAGCGTTGGAATGCGGAGGAAATGGAACGCCAGCCTGCGTCAGCCTCTGACGCGAACTCACGGCCCGCGACGATCGTCGGTCGGCGGTCGGCGGTCGAACCGTTCGTTGCGCGCGCAGTCATACACTCGCACCAAGATATCCTCCACCCATCGCCTGACACGATTCGATGGACCACGGTCCCAGGCTCCCTCGGTTCGCCTTCTTCTCGCCGCTGCTGGCTTGCCTGACCCTCACGGCGTGCGGCGGCGGCGGGTCGGACGGTTCGGTCGCACCGCCATCGCGCCAGGCCGCCGCCGCGACGGCCACTGCGCAGTCAAACCCGCTTTGCAGTGTTGCCGCGCTCGGTTCCTACTACTGGGAGATCGGAGATCGCAACGGCGTGCTGGTGGCGGGCAGCATGGGCGCAGGCGGTGTCTCGGCCAACACCGTCATGAATATCGCCTCGGCATCGAAGTGGCTGTTCGCCGGCTACGTATACGAGAAGTTCGGGGGGCCGCCGAGCCTTGTGCCCTTCCTCAATTTCACCAGCGGCTACAGCAACCTGAACAGTGACCTCTGCGTTGCAACCGGAACCGTGTCGGATTGCATGAACGGGGGTATCAACGCATCCGAGGCCGCCACCGGGATGTTCCACTATCAGGGCGGACACATGCAGCAACTCGCTGTCAACCTCGGGCTCGGAGCGATGCGCAACGACGCCCTTGCAACCGAGGTGCGCTCACAACTCGGCACCGATATCTCCCTTCAATATGTCGAGCCGCTGGCGCCGGGCGGCGTCAGGACCAGTGCCGCGAACTATGCGGTCTTTCTGCGCAAGCTGCTGATCGACAGTCCCGCTCCACTGCGCCTGGGCATCGCCCTTGGTACGCACGCGGTCTGTACTCAGCCGAGCCCCACCTGCAACGCATCCCCCGATACCGCGGCCGCACTCCCCGAGAACTTCCACTATTCGCTTGGCCATTGGGTCGAGGACGACCCGTCCCACACGCCGAGCAGCAACTTCGCCTACAGCAGCGCCGGAAAATTCGGCTTCTACCCGTGGGTGGACTTCGATCGCAAGCTGTACGGCATCGTTGCGCGCGACGACCCGACCGCCCTGGCGACCGGCGAGGGCTATGCGTCGCTAGAGTGCGGCCGCCTCATTCGACTCGCCTGGAAGACCGGTATCGCACAGTAGCGAGCCTTCGTTGCCCACACCGCCCGGGACGACGTTCGCGCCGGACCTGACCGCACAGGCGTGTGCGTTGCGGCCGGTTACGGACCACGCCGCGGCGACACATCTCGACACGCGACTCGCTTGCAGCCTGGCCGATATCCCGGACGCAGCCGGTCGTTCGGCGCGCGCATCAACGAGTCCATTGACAGAGGCGCGCGACGGCGGCCATTTCCGAGTCACATACGTCGCCTTCGACGCCGCACGGGCGCCGTCGGCGGCCCGAGGTTCGCGTCCATGCAAGCTCACCCACTTCACGCCGCGCTGCGCCCCGCGGCACTGCCGTTGACCGCCGCGGTCTGCCTGTTGCTCGCCGCTTGCGGAGGCGGCGCCGTCGACGAACCGACCGAGCAAGCCCAGAGCTTGACCCGCAGCGGCGATACGAAGGCAACGATCTCGGGAGCCAGCGCGGCGAAAGCCGGGCTGCCGGCGGCGCCTGCCAACACGCTTCTGGCCGACATCAGGATTCCGGGATTTCCGCACAAGGTGACCGTCTACCGCCCGGCCGGGGCCACGAAGGCGATCGTCTTTCTGCACGGGCATGGCGGCAATACGTGGCAACTCGCGTACGACCTGGGCTTCAACAAGGTCATGGCCCCGCAGACGGCAAGAAACGTGAACTGGGACTGGCTCTCCCGCAACGGGATCATCGCGGTATTCGCGCAGGGCCAGGCGGGGCCCGGGTCGAAGCTGCCGACCTGGAGCAACTACGTCTTCGACTCGGGTCAGGACGACGTGGCGTTTCTTACTGCGCTGTCGAACTACGTCAGGGCCCAATACGGCGTCTCGCCGGTAGCGCTATCGGGCCATTCAGCGGGCGGCGTCATGACTGCACGCATGTGGTGCGAGGCTACGTTCGCCTTCGACGACTACGTTTCACTGGCCGGTCCTATGCCCTCCACGACCTATCCGCTACCCGGCCCGACCTGCACGCCAGCGGCACCAGCACCCTACTACATCGTGATCGGAGGCAAGGACAGCAAGCTGTCGATGTTCGCTGCCGGCGTCACGACGCCGACGCCTCAGCAGGTCAGCGCGGGCCTGACCGATACGATCCTCACTTCCGAATGGGCACGCCACCAGGATCGCAGCAATATAGCCTGCCGCGAGACGCCGACGCTTGGTGCCGCCGTCGCCGACGCAACGGGGCCTACATGGAACTCCTGCGACGCGCGCGTGCGCTACAAGGTCGTGACCAACGCCGACCATCCGATCGCCTCGCTCGAGCAGTACGCTGGCATCAAGATGGTCGATCTGATCGCCCGCTTCATGAAGCCCTGATGCCGCCCTCGGGAAATGTGCAGTAGTGCAGAGCCCACCGCTGCGATGGCCTGACGTTCACGCGCGATCGATTCGCCGTCACGCAGGGACGCACAGTCGGCGTTCAGCGACCGAGCAATCCCGGGTCGGCACGGAATACGCCTTCGGAGCAGGCTGCACAAAGCGGATGGTCACCCGTCGGGTCGCGGCTCGGGTCATAGCGGTTGTAATAGATCAGCGGACCGTGGTTCGTCGTGATGAAGAGTTCCGGGTCGTTGCGCGCCCGGAACAGGCTGTCGTCGTTGACCCTGCGCAGCAGCGGATCGGCGGCGTCGATGTTCGACAGCCAGACCTCGGAGGCGAACTCGTTGCTGCCGACGTAGGCGACCCAGTAGAGATAGGACTTTCCGTTGTAGGTGAACCATTGCGGCGAGCCTGCCGCTCTGCCCTCGGGCATCGAGACACTGTGGATCAGTGTCCAGGACTCGCTACCGTCCTGCGCGATCGTCTGGCGGTAGACACGCAACTCCGATTCGTTCACGAAGGTCGAGAACACGAACTCGCCGCCGAACTCGGGCGCGGGCCACATCCAGGGCACGGTCCTTCCAGTGTCCTTGGCGCCGTCGTCGAAAGTCAGTTGCTCGCTCACTGCGGTATCCAGCATGTGGCGAAAGACCTGTGGCGTACCGGACACCGGCGCCGTGTACAGCATGGCGCGGATCCCGGTCGCAAAACGCCAGGCCTTGTCCTCGGCAGGCAGGAACGGCATGATCTGCTCCGAACCGGCGTCCTGCACATTGCGCCAGTAGTGGTTGTAGTAGGGATCGAAATACATGATCTGCGCGTTCCTGTCGCCGTCCGTCTGGCTGGAGATGTCGGCCATCCGCGGCGCGTTCGGCCCTAGTCGCATCACCCGCTTCAACTCGCCGTTGCTGTCCAGAATCGCGAGCGCCATGCGCGTGTTCTGCGCGGTCGGCGCCCGCTTGGGCAGGTAGTAGCTGTAGTAGATCTGATCGCCGCTGGCCATCGCGATCCATTCCGGACCGTTCCAGAGGAACATGTTCATCCCGCTCACGGTGCCGGTCGCGATCTGTTGCCCCTGGCCGCTCACCGGCTCGAAGGCACCGGTCGCCTTGTTCACATTGCCGAGCCACATCACGCCCTTCGAGTCCGTCCAGACGATCTTGGCCCGGGACTGGCTGAACTCGGCATCGATCAGCGCCGGATTGGGAGAAACCAGCTTCTCGTTGGGCACGAACTGGGCGATCACAGGCGAAGCCAAGCAATAGCCCGCCAAGACCACACCACTCGCCCGCAGCGGCCACCAAGGCAACTCGCTCCGCGCTCTCGTCGAAACCATAGTGAATCCCTCCCGTCTTGCCAAAGCAACCTCGACATGTGGACATCGACCCCGCGAAGCCGGGATTGACACAGGTGAGGCATCTGAGTCTAACTTTTCTGGGCCGGACTGGTTCATCCAGCACGTGTGCAACTTGACAGACCATTGCCAATGAGATTCTTCAACACAACCCGCCGCGCCGCTCAGTGCATTGCAATCATGCTGCTTCTCGCGACCATGCTGCCGATGGGGGTCCGCGCACAATGGCAGCCCAACGAGAAGATAGTGTCGCCAAATCGCGCGCTCGTCGATCCGGAGTTTAGTCAGAACCTTGCGCTCATGGCATGGACCCATCTCGATGGAACCTTATACCTTGGCAACGTGAACCGCGACACCGGCGCGCTCGAGCCCACCACCGGAATGGGCATGCCCATCGCCACTGGCGTCTTCAACGCCGGCCTGCGACTGATCTTCAACGGGCCCGAGTGGATGGATACGATTGCCGGCGACCAGCTCTTCTTCACCTACTGGGGCCCCGGTCCGAGCCGCGAAATGTCGAACACGCGCATCGCGCTGGCCGGTCAGGATGCCAGTGGCAACTGGGTCGTAAGACCCATGAGCCCTTATCGCCCGCGCCACATGGGAATAACAAGTCAAACGCCGGGCGACCCGAACCCGCAGGTGATGTATTGGGATCCGAAGTTGAACTACTACTGGCGCAACGCCTGGGACGCCGGTTCCGAGCAACCGCTCCCCTTCCTGAAGCCCGCCGCCAAAGCCTGGCGCTTTGTGACCGGCATGCGTGCGATCATCTACTCAGCCCCAGTCGACGGCGTCGTGCAGGTCTTTACCTACCAGCTCGACACCGGCGTGCATACGCAGATGACCTTCGATGACGGCGACAAGGACACGGGCCGCCAGGTGCCATGGATGTGGCGCGCGCCCGAGTTCGACAACGATTACGTCTTCTCGACCTTTGTCAACCAGTCCGAGTTGCGCGTCTACCGCAAGCTCGAGGACACGGACGGCGTTCGTCGCTGGACGAAGGTTTTCAGCTTCCAGCAGCCCAACGGAATCATCAACTCGGTCCAGTATTTCATCTACAACAACAAGTCCTACCTGTACTGGGGCGTCTATGAGGACGGGCGCGACTGGCCGACCCAGATCTGGATGTCGAATATCGATGCGAACGACCCGCTGACCCGTCGGATCAGCCCCACAGACAAGTGGCGCGCCCGCAGTGATCCGGAGCACTTCATCACCAACAACCTCGGCCCGGTGGTCTACTTCAACCGCTACGACCCAGCCAAGGATCCGACCGGAGATCACCCGATGTGCCCCGCCTGTAGCGAGGGTCTGTTCATGATCGACGCTGGTCTGCTCGGCCGCTGGCAGCGCTGGTCGCTTTCAAGCTTGCAAACGTCCTGGTGAGTGTCTCAACTCGGCGCCAGGTTCAGATCACGCGCCACGAGTTCGCCTATCGTGAAGCCGTCAAGCCGTTTGGCGGCAACGCTCATGTGCTCGATCGAATGGTCTGAGCCCGGCAGCGTCTTCAGAATATATTTGCCACCCGCCGCTTCGAAGCGCTCCTTGGCCTTTTCCTGCGACGTGAAGTTGATGTTGGTGACGCCCTTCCTGCCGAACCCCCCCGCGATCGGCAGGTTGATATCTTCGACCCCGTGGTAGTTGATGATCGTGTGGCCGCGAGCGTCGGGGCAGGTCTGAACCTCGGCCATCAGAGTTCCCGCAAGGGTCACCACGGTCTTGAACAACTCGGTCGTGCAGGCCAGCGTCTGCATCATGATCGCGCCGTTGGAGTGTCCGACGCCGAAGGTCTTGGCCGGGTCGACGCCATACTTCTGCTGCAGATAGCGCACGGCGCCGGTGATGTAGCTGACGTCGTCGACGCGGTCCGCATAAGGTTTGCCGCAGCAGCCGCTGCCGGCGTTCCAAGCCTTCATCTTGTCGCCCATGCGGTTCGCCGCGGCGCTGCCTTCGAGGTAGGCGACGATGAATCCATTCTTCTCCGCAACACCGTTGATCTTCAGGTGGTCAAGCATGAACTGTGCGTTGCCACCGCCGCCGTGCAGCGCGACGATCATCGGTCGCTTTCCCATCTCGGGCATGTTCGTCGGCGTGTAGACGATGATCCTGCGTCCGTCGAAGGCATCGGTGTGATTGTTGGCCGACACCGCACCGAGTGACTCCTGGCTGACCTTGGCCGCCTCGTTCTCGCGCTGGGTCTCGCGGATGTCGCGCAGCCGTTTGAGGCGCGCGCCGAAGCCCTCTTCCTGTTGCGCGAAGGCATGAGGGGCGGCGACCGCAGCGCACAGCAGCGCCAGAAGAATGACGCCGGCCCGCGCAATACGCATGGACCCGAGCCCGGACGGTATCGACATTTGGATCTCCTATCGGCGGTAAATCGAAGGGGTGCCTCTACAACCTGCCCGATCCGACCTCGGCGCGTCATTCGCCCAGGATGGGCCGCGTGAAAGGCCGCCGCCGGTCATCACGCATTCATTCGGGTGTCGGCACCGTGCTCAGCACCGTCTCCCCGGTCATCCAGGCCTGCCGGATCAGACGCCCGCATTGCGCTGAGTGGTACCCCGCTTCTGGCTCGACCTCGCGCTCTCGCGCCAGAATGCCGTAGTAGGTCTTGTCACGATCGATCCACGGATAGAAGCCACCGCCACCTGCGCTGCTGAAGGCGTGGTCACCCACCGTGGGATCGTCCTCGACCCAATGTCCGAGCGAGTAGTTCCAGTATTCGGTGGAAACGGACTCGGGAGAGTAGGCCGCGTTGCATCCGGGCATCGACGGGTTCGTGCACACCTTGTGCGTGCCCAGCGCAACGGCGATCGCGAGTTCTCCACGCAGCACCTTGCGCAGGAAACCCGCATAGGCCTGCGGCGTCGCGACGACACCAGCCGCAAGTTGCGGCACCGTGTAGCTGAACCCGAAACTGCCGACTGTCGCGTTCAGATCGGCGGCGAGTGCCACATCGTCTGCCGCCCCGAGCCCCATCACGGCCGCAGCATGGTGCTGCATATGTCCGCTGTCGTAGTAGAACCTGCCGATCGTCCCCGGATCCTGTCCATCACCGCCGGCCTTGCAGCTCGCCACGGTGTCGCCATTCGGACAAATCGGCGCATTGCCGAACTCCGAGTAGCCGCTCGTGAAGTTCAGGAACGGCACGTCCACGTCGAGCACGCCGCGCTTTTGAACGACATTGGCCGCGTAGAGCCACTTCGACGAAGAAAATATCCACATCGATGTCGTGGCCGTCGGACCGCCCCACGGCGAGCCAGACGCCTTGACGCCGTCGGCGTCGCCGATCTCCCAGTAGTAGGTCCCGAGAGTCGCCAGGCTGCACATGGTGTTGGAGTTCGCCGTCCCGGTCGCGGCCGCCACACGCTGCGCATCGCTGGGCGGCTCGTTCGGTGGAACCACGCTAGACGTGCTGGACCCGCCACCACCACACGAGGCGACCGCAAGCGCCGACGAGAGAACAAGTGGCAAGAGTTTGAAGTTCGTGTCCATCGAATCTGTTCCTTGTCGAACGCGGCCACTCGGCCCGCGACCGATCATCGATCGATATCCGAGTATGCAGTGTCGGCGTTCGATGCCTCCCATTGTGAGCGAGTTCCTACGCGGCGAACTCCCACCCCGCCGAGCGCCTGCTGCAGATGCGGCACACTTTTGGGGGCCCCGAGGCTGGGAGGACCGCGATCCGAGCCGAGCATTCGTTCATTGCCCGCGGCTGTCAACCGGCGCGGCAGCGAATCCTCCTCCGCGGCGATCGACACCGACGTTGGGAGATATGGACGCTTCATAGAGCGGCAGACGGCGGCGGAAACCGCGCCGCCGCCTGCTCGGCGCTTCGCTTCCTACTGAGCGGGCTTGGCCGCAGCCTTGCGTTTGCGCGCGCCGAGCGGCGCGATCACTGGCCCGACGATCATCGTATCTTCCGGCTGCAACAGCATGAAGACGATCAGGTCGGCAACGCGCTCGGGCGGGATCGCGTCGCCCGGCATCGGCGCCGGCAGGTTCTGCTCCCACATCGGCGTCGCGACGGCCGCCGGCATCAACGCCTGTACCTTCACGCCGTAGGTTCGCACTTCGTCGGCCACCGCCTGCGACAGCCCGATGACGCCGAACTTGGATGCGCAGTACGGGCCGTCGTAGGCGCGGCCCTGCAGGCCCTGTACCGAGGACAGGTTGATGATGGTTCCGCTGCGCTGCGCGATCATCGTCGGCAGCACGGCGCGGTTCGACAGGAACACGCCCTTCAGGTTGATCGCGATGACGTCGTCCCATTCGTCGGTGCTCACATCGACCAGCACCTTGGGCGGCGTGCCGCGCTTGCGCAGGATACCGGCGCAGACGATCAGTGCATCGATGCGGCCGAAGCGCTCGAGCGTCGCCTTCACCAGCCGCTCGTGGTCTTCCTCGCGGCGCACGTCGATCGCGACGCCGAGGCAGCCGGCAGCGCCCGCCTGCTCGACCTCGGCCGCGACGGCGGCGACGCGCGCGGCGTCCAGGTCGGCGACGACGACCGCGGCGCCGAGCGCGGCGGACGCCCTGGCCGTCGCCAGCCCGATGCCGCCGCTGCCGCCGGTGACGACGACCACCTTGCCGCGCAGATCCCTGGCGGCGCTCGACGACGAAGTATCCATGTCTGACTCCTTGTGAGAAGAACGCATTCTTGCCTGCGCCACGGCGTCGCCGCGGCCATGGGTCCATCCGGCGCCGCCCGGTTGCCGGGTCGGCTCGATGACGGGGTTGAGCAGCCGCGCATCGGCCGGCATCGAGAGCATCCAGACGATCGCATCCGCCACCCGCTCGGGCGGCGGGATACCTCCGGGTTGCGGCAATGGTCCGGTCTGCTGCAGCACTTCGGTATCGAACTTGCCCGGCGCCAGCACCTGCACGCGCACGCCGTGGTGGCGCACCTCGTCGGCAATCGCCTCGCTCAGCCCGATGACGCCGAACTTGGATGCGCAGTAAGGCGCGTCGAACGCGATGCCGGCGCGACCCGATCGCGACGAGAGGTTGACGATATCGCCGCGGCGCGCGGCGATCATCGCCGGCAGCACCGCGCGGTTGGCGAGAAACGTGCCGCGCAGATTGATGTCGACCACCGCGTCCCACTCTTCCACCGGCAATTGCGAAAGCATGCGCAGCGTGGCCCCGGGCGCGCGCAGGATGCCGGCCGCGTGCACCAGCGTGTCGATGCGACCGAAGTGCTGCAGCGTGCGCGCCGACATCTGCTGCATGTCGGCCTCGCAGCGCACATCCAGCGCGAGCACCAGCGGCGGCGCGCCACCGGCCTCGCGCACCAGCGCCGCGGTCGCCGCAAGCCGGCCCGCGTCGCGCCCGACGGCGACGATCCGCGCGCCGGTCCGCGCCAGGGCAACGCAGGTGGCGCGCCCGATGCCACTGCTGGCGCCGGTGACGATGGCGACCTGCCCGTCCGGGCCGGATGCCGGCATCGGCACTAGGTCTCGCGGCGTATCAGTCGATTGCGCAGCCTCACTCGGCAAGCGCCTGGGCAAGGAAGTCGGCGATCTGCTTGACCTGGAGTTCCTGCACGTAGCGGCCGTCGGCCATCAGCAGCTTCTCGAAGTGCAGATGGCGGCGCTTGACGTGAGCCTCGATCGCGACGACAAGTTGAACCACGTCGATCGATTCGAACGCCAGATCCGCCATCAGCCGGGTGTCGGGCTGAATGCCGCCGGAGAAGGACAGATCCCAATCGGCCGTCATATCGGTCAGGATCGCGATGATGTCGCGCTCGATTTCGTCGCGCGTGAATTTCGGGGCGGTGGTTTCGTTCGTCATGTGTTGCTGCCGGAGTCTCGAAAAGGGGATGCTTGAAGTTGTCGTCGGTCAGGCCGCGCGCCGACGCGCGCAGATCTCGATCCAGTTGTGCTGGACCTCGGTCACGCCGGCGCTTTCGAGCGCCAGCGCGGCGGTCTCGGCAAGCGCTCGGGAGGCAAGTTCGACCGGATAGCCGGCAAGCTGCGCCTCGGCCAGTCCGCTGTAGGCGCCGACCGATGCGAGCGAACGGTGATTGAACATGACGGCACGTTCGTTCAGGTCGATCACGTCGAAGCCTTGCTCGGAGAGCATCTGGCGCCACTCGTCGGGCGTCAGCCAGCGGTTGCCATACGCCACCGGCGACAGCCGCGATTTGCCGCGCACGCGCCGGATCGGCGCGTCGCCCGCGGCGACGCGTTCGGCGCTGTAGCGCGCGATCCAGGCCGTCGCCTCCTTGAGCCACTCTGTATAGACCTGCTGCGTCACCGGCGGCCAGCAGCCGGCATAGAAGCCCGAACTGAACGCGAAGATGCCGCCCGGCTCGAGAATGCGCGCGACCTGGCCGGCAAGCCCCACCTTGTCATCGATGAGATGGATCGCATTGGCGATCATCACGCAATCGAACGAAGCCGGCGCGAACGGCAGTTCGGTGGCCGAACCCACGGCCAGATCGACCTGGCGCCCGCGCTGCGCCGGCAGGCTGCCCGCCGGCCCGTCGATGCGCCGCACGGTGTAGCCGAGTTGCGTGTAATTCTCGATCGCCAGGCCGATCTGAACCGGATCGAGGTCGATGCCGTACAAGCCCGCCTCGGGCGCTGCAGCGAGCATCAACTGGCCGACCGCACCGGTGCCGCAGGCGAGATCGAGGATGCGCCTGACCCGCGCCAGCGGCAAGCGCTCGACAAAGGCGCGGTTGGCCGCGACATACGCGGGATCGTGCGCGAAGCGGTCGTAGGTGGTGTCGACGGTGGCGAGGTCGGACATGAACTTTCCTGGTTCGATGGGTGGTTGCGGATTGCGCGATTCGCGAACGAGACTGATCAGGGGATCCACGACCAGACGGTGATCTTGAAGAATCGGGCAACGCTGCGCGTGAAGGCCTGCCAGACGGGCATCGTGGCACCCTCGATCTTCGCGCGGCCCGTCATCCCGGTCCGCAACTGGCCAGACCGGTTCTCGATCGTCGCGATCACCTTGATGACGTTGCCGGTCGACTGGGCCGTGACGTTGCGGTCGATGGTCGTCACCGTGCCGACGAACTCGTTGTCGTCGTAGAACGACGCCGGCCGCAGACGGACTGTCGCACCGAGCTTCACGAACTCGATATCGGACTCTGGAACGTCGATCTCGGCCGTCACGATGCCGGTGTATTCGAGCGCCGCGAACGGCGTCCCCCGCGCCAGATAGCTGTTGATCCTGTCCTTCAGGTGCAGCGTCAGGATATTGCCGTCGAAGGGCATGCGCAATACCGTGCGCTCGAGTTTGGCCTCGTAGGTCGCGCGCTCCTCCTTCAGGCTCGCGAGCTTGGCCTCGGCCGCCTCGATCTGCGACGCCGTCACCGGCGCCTTCACGAGCGCGAGTTCGGCCTCCTTCTGTGCAACCTGCTGCACGTCGGTCATGTGGTCCTTGCGCGCGGCGTCGTACTCCTCGAACGACACCGCGCCGGCCTTGTACATCTTCTCCAGACGCGGCGCCTTCTCGCGGCTGAACGCCTCGCGCGTGCGTTGGACCTCGAGCGCCTCTTGCGCGAGCCTGACTTCCTCGGGTCGGGGCAAGGTCTCCAGATTCCTCAGGACCGCCGCCTGCTCGTCGATCTTGGCACTGAGCACCTTGATCTGCGCGTCGTAGTCCTCGTGCGCCAGGCGTGCGATCACCGTTCCCTGCTTGACCGATTCGCCGCCGTCGAAGTAGACCGCCTCGATCAGCCCCGACTCGTCGGTCGAGATCACCTGCTTCTGCGTCGGGAAGATGGCGAACGGGCCGCCGGCCTGGTAGCTGTACGGCAGAAACAGGATCAGGATCAGGCAGACGATCGCCGCGGTCGTCCAGTAGCGCTTCTTATTCGTCTTCACCTCGCCCTGGACGACGTCGCTTGGCAATGTCCTGCTGCGCCAGCGGTCGAACTGGGCCTTCTTGGCGTAGGTTTCGCCGAACTGCTTGAGCCCGACGTAGTTGCGCCACGCCATCAGCGCGAGAAAGGCGACCACGATGATCACCCCCGAGCCGCCGAGCGCCAGATCGACGACCAGATACTTCATGATCAACCAGCCGATCAGCAGCAGGATGAAGACGACGTAGGTCGCGGATGCCAGCGCATAAAGTGCCAGGAGACTGCTGTCCACCGCGCGGTACACGCCGCCCTTGAGCTTGTTCAGCAGCGCTGCAAACGCCTTGCCGCGCAAGTGGGGTTCGTTCAGGTAGGCCGACAGCAGGTAGTAGCCATTGGCCTTGATCAGCGGATTGCCTGCCTCGAGAATCAGACCCGCTGCGCAGGCCAGCCCGAGCAGCAGGCCGAAGCTCGCAAGCCCGCTGTCGCTGTCGCGCGTATTGAACCAGATCAGCACGCCGACGCTGAACATCACCATCCGCGCGATCAGCGTCGAACCGTGCAGCCACATCGTCTGGGTGCGATTCAGACGGTCGGCGCCGTTCATCTTCAGCACCCAGCGTGGAAGCACCCACATCGTGAGCGTGATCCCGACCTTCTCGACCGACACCTTGAACGAATCGGCGACGAGCCCGGCCGTCAGCGTCGTCACGACGTGAACGGTCACGAATACGAACAGCAAGTGTTCGACCAGTGTCTTCTCGATCGCGAGATTCGAAAGATCCTCGAAGAAGAGTTCGGAGTACTGGAACACGACCAGGATCGCCGCCAGCAGCAGCAACGGCACGACGTAGGTGATGTACTTCAGCGGCCTGAGCACCGGTCCGACGATGCGAAACATCGGCCGCGGATCGAACAGGCCGAGCATCCGCGTCGTCGTGCGCCAGTCCAGGCCGAGCGCATCCTGCACGCCCGCCGGCAAGTCGGCGTCCGGGTCCGGGCCGCCAGCAGCGCGGACGGACGCGGCGGACGCGGGCGCCGGTGCCGGTGCCGGTGCGCCGACCTCAGCGGCACTGAACGGCTTGGGTATCGCCTTGCCGTCCTCGACGTGGTACGTGACGTGCACGTAGGGTGCGAGCAGAGGATGCTGCCCCGCTGTCTCGTCGAACAACTGGCGGTCGGCGATCGAGGCGAACAACGCGCCCACGTCCTGCTCGGTGAGCGTGCGGTCGAACCGGTCCTGAAACGCCGTTTGCAAGCGCTGCAGCGTCTCGCAGCCCGGCAGCACCTCGAGGATGAAGAACTGCCAGGGGTCGAAGTCGTGGCTCTCTCCGTGCAGCTTGTCGCGCAGCACGTAGCTCTGCTCACCGTCCTTCACGATCCGGAACGCTTCCAGCCGCCGCGAGAGATGCGGCGGCAAAACGATCTTCTTGGTCTGCTCGGTCATCGCTGGGTCCCGGTTTCGCCCGCCGCCTGCGCCTGCGCGCCGGTGCCCGCCGACGCGGCGGCCTTGCGCTTGTCGTATTCCACCATCCACCCTCCGCCCATCGCCTTGTAGACGGTGATCAATGCAAGCGAGGTATCGCGCCTGCTCTGCGTTTGCTGGCTTTGCGCGCCGATGGCCGCGAATTGCGCTTCGAGCACCTCCATGTAGGTCGACTGGCCGCCTTCGTATCGCACGCCGGCGAGCTTCTCCGCTTCGCGCAGCGCGTTCACCCGGCGCCCCATCGCGTCCTCGCGCTCGGCGGATTTGACGCGCGTCACGAGAGCGTCCTCCACCTCCTGCAACGCGACCTGCACCGACTGCTCGAAACGCACCGCCATCTGCTGCTGATTGAGCTCGGCTTCGCGTATCTCGCCTTCGACGCGTCCGCCGGTGTAGATCGGCCCGGCAAGGACGGCGCCGGCAATGCCGGTGCGCGCGGTCTCGGCGAACAGCCAGCGCAGATCGTCGCTCGCCAGGCCGATCGCGGCGGCGAGCGACAGGGTCGGGAAGTAGGCGGTCTTGGCGACGCCGATGCGGGCATTCGCGGCGATCAGGTCCTGTTCGGCGGCCATCACGTCGGGACGCCGCGTCAGCACGTCGGCCGGCACGCCCTGCGGCATCTGCGGCAGGGCGAGCGCCTCCAGCGTGCGGCGCTGGACCGGTCCCGGATTGCGGCCCAGCAGCAGATTGAGCGCGCCCTCGGTGCGCGCGATGCTGGTCTCGATCGGCGGGATCTCGGATGCCGTGTTCTCGACCGCGGCGCGCGCCTGCTCGATCGCCAGGCGGGTTCCGGAGCCGCCCTCGTACTTCGTCTGCGCCAGTGCGAGCGCCTCCTTGCGATTCGCCAGCGCCTTGCGGGCGATCGCCAGTTCCTGGTCCAGCGCGAGAAGCTCCACGTAGCTCGCCGCGACGCTGGAGGCCACCGTTAGCATCACGCCGCGGCGCGCGTCCTCGCTGGCCATCAGATCGGCGAGGGCCGCCTCGTTGGAGCGCTGAACGCGGCCCCAGAGGTCGACTTCCCAGTTCAGGACGGCGCCCAGGCCGAAGTTGTTGATGATCGGGCCGACCCCCGCCTGCAGGCCGCCGCCGCCTGTGGGCTGCTCTTCGCTGAACCGCCGACGCTGCGCGACGGTCGTGTAGCCG
>CALMIL010000225.1 GCA_937864005.1 uncultured Burkholderiales bacterium | reverse complement strand
CAAGTGGTACGCCGCGCTCGCCTATATCCGCGCCAACAAGCTCAACCACACGGTCGTCGATTCGCCGCATGCGCGCTTCGGCGTGATCGCCAGCGGCAAGGCCTGGAACGATACCCGCCAGGCACTGCAGGATCTCGGGCTCGACGACGCGCAGTGCCGCGCGCTCGGCATCCGGCTGCACAAGGCGGGCGTCGTCTGGCCGCTCGAAGCGACGACGACGCGCGAATTCGCGCAGGGTCTGCAGGAAATCCTCGTCGTCGAGGAGAAGCGCCAGGTGATCGAGTACCAGTTGAAGGAGGAGCTCTACAACTGGCGGCCCGACGTGCGCCCCAACGTGCTCGGCAAGTTCGACGAGAGCGAAGGCATCGGCGGCGAATGGTCGCGCCCGAACCCGGGCCAGAACTGGCTGCTGCGCCCGCAGGCCGACCTGACGCCGGCGATCATCGCGCGCGCGATCGCCAGGCGCCTGAAGAAGCTGGGCGTGCCGGGCGATGTCGCGGCGCGCATGGACGCGCACCTCGCCGTGATCGACGCGAAGGAGAAGAGCCTCGCGGCACGGGTCTCCGATACCGGCGACCGCATCCCCTACTTCTGCAGCGGCTGCCCGCACAATACCTCGACCCGGGTGCCGGAAGGCTCGCGCGCAGTGGCCGGCATCGGCTGCCACTACATGGCGGTCTGGATGGACCGCAGCACGGTGAGCTTCAGCCAGATGGGCGGCGAGGGCATCTCCTGGGTCGGCCAGGCGCCGTTCACGACCGACAAACACATCTTCGCCAATCTGGGCGACGGCACCTACTACCACTCCGGGCTGCTCGCGATCCGCCAAGCGATCGCGGCCAAGGTCAACATCACCTACAAGGTGCTCTTCAACGACGCCGTCGCGATGACCGGCGGCCAGCCGATCGACGGCACGCTGCGCGTGCCCGAGATGACGCGCGAACTCGACGCCGAAGGCGCGAAGCAGATCGTCGTCGTCACCGACGAGCCGCAGAAGTACGCCGGCATCAAGGGCCTCGCGCCCGGCGTCACGGTGCGCCATCGCGACGAACTGGACGCGGTGCAGAAGATGCTGCGCGAGATTCCCGGCTGCACCGTCATCGTCTACGACCAGACCTGCGCGACCGAGAAGCGGCGCCGCCGCAAGCGCGGCACGATGGCGACACCGGCGAAGACGGTCGTCATCAACGAGCTCGTCTGCGAAGGCTGCGGCGACTGCTCGGTGCAGAGCAACTGCCTGTCGGTCGAGCCGCTCGAGACCGAATTCGGCCGCAAGCGCACCATCAACCAGAACACCTGCAACAAGGACTTCTCGTGCGTGAAGGGCTTCTGCCCGAGCTTCGTCACGGTCGAGGGCGGACAGCGCAGGACCGCGAAGAAGATCGGCCCCGCGCGGCCCGACCCCTTCGCGCTGCCGCCGCTGCCCGAGCCCGCGCTGCCGTCGGCGGCAAGGGCATTCGGCATCGTCGTCGCCGGCGTCGGCGGCACCGGCGTCATCACGATCGGCCAGCTGCTCGGGATGGCGGCGCACCTCGAAGGCAAGGCCGTCGTCACGCAGGACGCCGGCGGTCTTGCGCAAAAGGGCGGCAGCACCTGGAGCCACGTGCAGATCGCCGACCGCGAGGACGCGATCCACACGACCCGGGTCGGCGCCGCCGAGGCCGATCTGGTGATCGCCTGCGACCCGCTCGTCGCTGCCAACAAGGCGACGATGGCGGTGATGCGCGAGGGCCGCAGCTACGTTGCGCTCAATACCCACGGCACACCGACGGCGGCCTTCGTCACGAACCCGAACTGGCGCTTCCCGCAGGGGCAGTGCGAGGCCGCGATCGGGCAGGCGGTCGGCGCCGAACTCGTGGGCCACGCCGACGCCGACCGGCTCGCGGTCCAGCTGGTCGGCGACTCGATCTATACCAACCCGCTCATGCTCGGCTTTGCGTGGCAGAAGGGCCGCGTGCCGCTGTCGCACGCATCGCTGATGCGCGCGATCGAGCTCAACGCGGTGCAGGTGTCAAACAACAAGGCGGCGTTCGAATGGGGGCGGCGCGCGGCGCACGACGCCGCGGGCGTGCAGGCGATCGTCGCGTCACTCGACCGCACGGCGCAGGCGATCGCATTCGCGAAGAAGCCGGGCCTGCCGGAGATGATCGCAACGCGCGTCGAATTTCTCACCGCCTACCAGGACGCCGCCTATGCGGCGCAGTACAGCGCGTTCGTCGACAAGGTGCGCGCGGCCGAGGCGGCGCACTCGAACGGCACGCAGCTCGCCGAAGCCGTCGCGCGCTACCTCTTCAAGCTGATGGCGTACAAGGACGAATACGAGGTCGCGCGGCTGCACACCGACCGCGCCTTCCTCGATCGCATCGCGTCGCAGTTCGAGGGCGACTACAAGCTGCACTATCACCTCGCGCCGCCGCTCTTCGCGAAGCGCAACGACAAGGGCGAACTCGTCAAGCGCGCCTACGGGCCGTGGATGCTGAAGGCCTTCGGCCTGCTCGCGAAGATGAAGGGCCTGCGCGGCGGGCCGCTCGATCTCTTCGGCCGCAGCGCCGAGCGCCGCACCGAACGCGCGCTGATCGGCGAATACCGCGCCTGCATCGAAGAGCTGCTCGCGACGCTGAACGCCGAACGCCTCGCGCAGGCGGTCGAGATCGCGCGCCTCCCCGAAGAGATCCGCGGCTACGGCCACGTCAAGGATCGGCACCTCGCCGCCGCGCGCGCCAAGTGGGCGACCGCTATGGCCGCGTGGCGCGAGTCGGCGGGCCGGCGGCGGGCGGCCTGAGAAGCTGAGAGTCTTTCGGTCATGCTCGCTCGACACGCCAGAACGCGCCCGCTCGGCGTTGCAAATGCTCGCCATAGCCCGAGCTATGGCTGCGCTTTGCGCC
>CALMIL010000224.1 GCA_937864005.1 uncultured Burkholderiales bacterium | reverse complement strand
TTCTCGGCGAGCGAGGCGTTCTGGGTCGAGAACGGCCGCATCCAGTACCCGGTGAAGGGCGCGACGCTGATCGGCAACGGCCCCGACGCGCTCACGAGGGTCAGCATGATCGGCAACGACATGCGGCTCGACACCGGCGTCGGCGTCTGCGGCAAGGACGGCCAGAGCGTGCCGGTCGGCGTCGGCCAGCCGACGCTTCGGATCGACGAGATGACGGTCGGCGGAACGGCATGAACACGGGTCGCGCATCCACCGCCGCAGCGCCGGCCGGCACCGCGCGCCCACCGCGGCGTGCTACATTTGCGCCCATGCTTGGTTCGACCTGCTACTTCTTTGCGTACTTTTGGTTCTCGCACCGCCCGGCGGATGGAGAGGCAAGCGCATAGACGAAACAGCGCACCGACTTCCAAGGAACCGCCGGCCAAAGCCCGGCGGTTTTTTTATGTCTGCGCGCATCCCATTCGATTGCGAAGAATTCCCCTGAAGAGACCCACCGCCATGAACGCCAAGACCGCCGCCGCAACCGACAGCCGAAACCTGCTCGGCGAACGAACGAGCCTGACCGACGACCAGCGCATCCACGCCATCACGCCGCTGCCGCCGCCCGAGCACCTGATCCGCTTCTTCCCGATCGCCGGCACGCCGGCCGAGAAGCTGATCGGCCGCACGCGGGCGACGATCCGCGACATCATGCAGCGCAAGGACGACCGGCTGCTCGTCGTCATGGGCCCGTGCTCGATCCACAACCCGGCCGCGGCGCTCGAATACGCGCACCGTCTGCTGGCCGAACGCGAGCGCTACGCCGACACGCTCGAGATCGTGATGCGGGTCTACTTCGAGAAGCCGCGCACGACGGTAGGCTGGAAGGGGCTGATCAACGACCCCTACCTCGACCAGAGCTTTCGCATCGACGAGGGGCTGCGCATCGCGCGCCATCTGCTGGTCGAGATCAATCGGCTGGGCGTGCCCGCGGGCAGCGAGTTCCTCGACGTCATCTCGCCGCAGTACATCGGCGACCTGATCAGCTGGGGCGCGATCGGCGCGCGCACGACCGAAAGCCAGGTGCACCGCGAACTCGCCTCGGGCCTGTCGGCGCCGATCGGCTTCAAGAACGGCACCGACGGCAACATCCGGATCGCGATCGACGCCATCTTGGCCGCGGCGCGCCCGCACCACTTCCTGTCGGTGCACAAGAACGGCCAGGTCGCGATCGTGCAGACGCGCGGCAACAAGGATTGCCACGTCATCTTGCGCGGCGGCAAGGCGCCGAACTACGACGCCGCGCACGTCGCCGCGGCGTGCAAGGAGATCGAGGCCGCCGGGCTCGACTGCACGCTGATGGTCGATTGCAGCCACGCCAACAGCGCGAAGAACCACCAACGCCAGATCGATGTCGCGCAGGACGTCGGCGACCAGCTGCGCGCCGGCGGGCGCTGCATCTTCGGCGTGATGGTCGAGAGCCACCTGCAGGCCGGAGCGCAGAAGTTCGCGACCGGCAAGGACGACCCGGCCGGGCTCGTCTACGGCCAGAGCATCACCGACGCCTGCATCGGCTGGGACGATTCGGCGGCGCTGCTCGCGCAGTTGTCGGACGCCGTCGCCGCGCGCCGTGCCGCCGCGCTGTCGGCCGCAGGGCGCGCGGCGGCCTGATGCCGCTCGGCGCGGCGCGCTACTTCGCGTCGCGCGCGAGCTTGTCGCTCTGCCAGTAGACGTCGTCGCCCGCCAGGCCGTCGAGGTTGGCGCGGTTGAGGACGCGCGCCAGCACGAACAGCAGGTCGCTCAGCCGGTTGAGGTACTTGCGGGGCGCGGGCCGTAGCGTCTCGGCGCGACCGAGCGCGACGACCGCGCGCTCGGCGCGCCGCGCGACGGTGCGCGCGACGTGCGCGATCGCCGCGCTGCGCGTGCCGGCCGGCAGGATGAATTCCTTCAGCCGCGGCAGGCTCGCGTTGTAGTGCTTCAGCGCCTCGTCGAGCCGCGCCAGCGCGTCGTCCTTCAGCAGCTCGTAGCCCGGGATCGACAGCTCGCCGCCGAGGTTGAAGAGCTCGTCCTGGATGACCATCAGCAGCGCCCGGACGTCGTCGGGCAGCGGTTCGGCGCGCAGCACGCCGAGCATCGAGTTCAACTCGTCGACGTCGCCGAGCGCCGCGATGCGAAGCGAATCCTTCGCCACCCGCGAGCCGTCGCCGAGGCCCGTCGTGCCATCGTCGCCGGTGCGCGTCGCAACGGCCGAAATCCGGTTGCCCATCTCGCCCCCCTCGCTTGTCAGACCGCCGCCAGCGCCTGGTCGAGGTCGGCGATCAGGTCGTCCACATGCTCGATGCCGATCGACAGCCGCACCATGTCGGCGCTCACGCCGGCCCGGGCCATCTCGTCGGGGGCGAGCTGGCGGTGCGTCGTCGATGCCGGGTGGCAGGCGAGCGAGCGCGCGTCGCCGATATTGACGAGGCGCGTGAAGAGTTTCAGCGCATCCTGGAACCGCGTCCCGCCGGCCAGGCCATCCTTGACGCCGAAGCTGATGATGCCCGACGCCCGCCCGCCCATGTACTTCTGCACCAGCGCATGGTCGGCGTGGTCGGGCAGCCCGGCGTAGTTGACCCAGCCGACCTTGGCGTGGCCCTTCAGGTGTTTGGCAATGGCTGTTGCGTTGTCGCAGATGCGCTCCATGCGCAGCGCGAGCGTCTCGATGCCCTGCAGGATCAGGAACGCATTCATCGGCGCGAGCGCCGCGCCGGTATTGCGCAGCGGCACGACGCGCGCGCGGCCGATGTAGGCGGCGGCGCCGAGCGCCTGGGTGTAGACGACGCCGTGATACGACACGTCGGGCTCGTTCAGGCGCCGAAAGCGCGCCTTGTGCTGCGCCCACGGGAATTTGCCCGAATCGACGATCGCGCCGCCGATGCTGTTGCCGTGGCCGCCCAGATACTTGGTGAGGGCGTGGACGACGATATCCGCGCCATGCTCGATCGGCCGGCACAGGAACGGGCTCGGCACCGTGTTGTCGACGATCAGCGGAATGCCGTGGCGGTGCGCGATCTCGGCGAGCCGCGCGAAATCGGTGACGTTGCCGAGCGGGTTGCCGATCGACTCGCAGAAGATCGCCTTCGTGCGCCCATCGATCAGCGGCTCGAACGAGGCCGGGTCGCGGTGGTCGGCAAAGCGCACCTCGAGCCCGAGCTGCGGAAAGGTGTGCGCGAACAGGTTGTAGGTGCCGCCGTAGAGCGTCGCGCCGGAGACGATGTTGTCGCCCGCCTCGGCGATGGTCTGGATCGCGTAGGTGATCGCCGCCATGCCGGAGGCGACGGCGAGCGAACCGATGCCGCCCTCGAGCTCGGCGAGCCGCTGCTCGAGCACCGCATTGGTCGGATTCATGATCCGGGTGTAGATATTGCCCGCGACCTTCAGGTCGAACAGATCGGCGCCGTGCTGCGTGTTGTCGAACGCATACGAGACCGTCTGGTATATCGGCGTCGCGACGGACTTGGTCGTCGGGTCGGGGGTCTGGCCGCCGTGCACGGCGATGGTTTCGATTCTCAAGGGGATGCTCCGCGAAGGTTCGATGCCGGTCAGTGTAGCCAGACGTGCGCGCACGATTCGCGTCATGGCATTGCGCGAAGCGCGGGCCGATGACCGCGGCGTGTGCTTTCGCTCTTGCGTCCCTAGAATCGGGCCGTACCCGCCGCGCGGGCGGCGACCGGAGGCCACGATGAACGCACCCCTTCCTTCCCACGCCATGCCCGAGGTCGCGACCCGCCCGGTTCCCGCCGCGATGCTCGCCGCGCTGCAGGCCCGCTTCGGCGAGCGCTGCTCGACCTCGGCCGCGATCCGCGAGCAGCACGGCCGCGACGAATCGCCGTTTCCGGTCACGCCGCCCGAGGCCGTCGTCTTCTGCGAGAGTACCGAGGAGGTCGCCGCCGTCGTCGCACTTGCCGACGCGCATGCGGTGCCGGTCATCCCGTTCGCCATCGGCTCGTCGCTCGAGGGCCATCTGCTCGCGGTGCAGGGCGGCGTCAGCATCGACGTTTCGCGCATGACGAAGGTCGTGCGCGTCAACCCGGAGGACCTGACCGCGACCGTCCAGGCGGGCGTGACGCGCGAGCAGCTCAATGCCGAGATCCGCGACACCGGACTCTTCTTTCCGATCGACCCCGGTGCGAATGCGTCGATCGGCGGCATGGCGGCGACGCGCGCGAGCGGCACGAATGCGGTGCGCTACGGCACGATGCGCGAGAACGTGCTCGCGCTCACCGTCGTCACCGCCGGCGGCGACGTGATCCGCAC
>CALMIL010000223.1 GCA_937864005.1 uncultured Burkholderiales bacterium | reverse complement strand
GCGAGGAAGAAGGTGAACTCGGTCGCCGCCTGGCGCGACAGGCCGAACCACATGCCGCCGATGATCGTCGCCCCCGATCGGCTGGTGCCGGGAACGAGCGCCAGGCACTGCGCGAGACCGATCTTGAACGCATCGCCGACCGTCATCTCATCGACGCTGTGCACGCGCACCGGCGGCTGCCTGCGCCGCTCGATCCACAGGATCACGAGGCCGCCCGTGATGAAGGCGCTGGCGACGACCGTCGGCGTGAACAGATGCGCCTTGATCGCCTTGCCGAACGCAAGGCCGAGCACGACCGCCGGCAGGAAGGCGACGCCGACGTTGAGCGCGAAGCGCTGCGCCTTGCGGCTGGTCGTGATGCCGGTCGCGGTCTCGCGCAGTCGCGGCCAGTAGATCAGGACGACGGCGAAGATCGCGCCGGTCTGGATCGCGATCTCGAACACCTTGATCTTGTCACCGGTGAAATCGAGCAGCGAGCCGGCGAGGATCAGATGCCCGGTGCTCGACACCGGCAGAAATTCGGTCAGGCCCTCGACGATGCCCATGATGGCGGCCTTGACCCACAAGCTGATATCCAACCCGACCCCCTCGCCACTGCAAAGGGCGCGATCATAGCGGCCGGCGCCGGGCGTGGCGCGGTTCTGGCGCCTTCCATCCGCCAATCGGTCACGCGTTGAAGGGCCCCGCTTTGCCCGCCGTCAAGTTCTGACGACCGCTTTGCTGCTATCTTTTCCGAGGACCAAGCCGGTCTTCGACGCGAAAGCAAGCACGGAGGTGATGACGTGAGACAAGCCTATTTCTTGACCGGTACCGATCTGGCGGTCGGCAAATCGCTGATCGCCACCGGCTTCCTGCATACCGGCGCGCGCTCGTGGGACCTGAAGGTCCTGGGCCTCAAGCCGGTGGTCGCCGGCCCCGGCAACGATATCGACCGACTGGTGGCCGCAAGCAATGTCGAGGCGCCGCGTCACTACATCAATCCGTATCACTTCGACGAGCCGGTCGCGCCCAATATCGCGGCCAAGGGGGTCGGCAAGACGATCGATCTGGGCCACATCAAATACTGCTTCGATGAAGTGCGCGGCCGCGCCGACCTCGTCATCGTCGAAGGCATCGGCGGCTTTTGCTCCCCGCTCAACGAGACCGAGACCGTCGCCGACATGGCCAAGCTTCTGGCGCTGCCGGTGATCGTGGTCGTCGGGCTCAAGCTGGGATGCCTGAGCCACACGCTGCTGACGGTCGAGGCGATCAAGGCGCGCGACCTGCCGATCGCAGGATGGGTCGCCAACGAAGTCGAGCGCGACATGCTGTGCGTCTCCGAGACGGTGACGACGCTGAAGGACTATCTGGACATCCCGCTGCTTGGCTACATCCGCCATCAGGATCACCCCGATGGCAAGAACCTCGTCAAGCAGTTGGCGATGCCCGACTGACGCGCAACCCGCGACCGCGCCGCGGCCTCGAGCGGCCTTCGAGGGACAGGTGCGCGGCTGGCGCTTGCAAGCTTCCGACAACCGGATGGCGGGTACGCGGGCTTGCGTTCCGGCGGCCGCGAATGCCGGCCCGGGCCGCCGGTAGCAAAATCGGCAGCGCAAGATTCGCCCTTGCGCCTTTCACTTTGCATCGCCCCGCAGGAGACCTCAGCATCATGACGATCCGTACCACGCCGCCGTTTCGGGCCGACCATGTCGGCAGCTTTCTGCGCCCCGCCTACCTGCTCGAGGCGCGTGCGCGCGAGGCGCGCGGCGAGATCGACGCCGCCGCGCTGCGCGCGGTGGAAGACAAGGCGATCACCGAGATCGTCGCCTTCCAGCGTGACTGCGGGCTGCACAGCATCACCGACGGCGAGTTCCGCCGCACCTATTTCCACATCGACTTTCTCGAGCAGCTTGGCGGCGTGAAGACCGACATCCCGGTGACGGTCAAGCGCGCCGACGGCAGCGAAGAGCTCGCGCCGCCGGTGATCCGCGTCGTCGACAAGGTGCGGCACGCGAAGGATATCCAGCGCGCCGATTTCGAATATCTGAAGTCGCAGGTCGACGCCCTCGCCCCCGGCTGCACGCCGAAGGTGACGATTCCGTCGCCGACCATGCTGCACTTCCGGGGCGGCCGCGCCGGCATCAGCCGCGAGGCGTATCCGGAACTCGAACCGGCGTTCTACGACGATGTCGCGCGCGCCTACGGCGACGAGCTGCAGTCGCTCTACGACGCCGGCTGCCGCTACGTGCAGATGGACGACACCAACATGGCGTATCTGTGCGACGAGAAGATGCGCGAAGCGGCGCGCCAGCGCGGCGACGACCCGAACGAGCTGCCGCACCGCTACGCCGGCTTCATCAACAAGGTCGTTGCGCGCAAGCCGGCCGGCATGACGCTCGCGATGCACCTGTGCCGCGGCAATTTCAAGAGCACGCACGCTGCTTCGGGCAACTACGAACCGGTCGCCGAGGCGCTGCTCGCCGAGATGAATCTCGATGCGATCTTCATGGAATACGACGACGACCGCTCGGGCGACTTCCGGCCGCTGCGCTTCCTGAAGCCCGGCAAGATCGTCGTGCTCGGCCTCGTGACGACCAAGTTCGGCGAGATGGAAAGCAAGGACACCTTGAAGCGCCGCATCGCCGAGGCGGCGCAGCATGCGCCGCTAGAGCAGCTCGCGCTCAGCCCGCAGTGCGGCTTCTCGAGCACCGTGCACGGCAACAATATCGCGGTCGAGGCGCAGCGCCAGAAGCTGCGGCTGGTCGTCGAGACGGCCGCCGAAGTCTGGGGCTGATCGATCGCTGCCGGCGCGCCGGCAAGCCGCTCGCGGCGCGCTAGAACGACGCTCTGATGCCGACGTTGATCGCGCGCCCGGAACCGGGAATGTATGCCGCCTGATCGGCGCGCGCCTGATCGACGATGAGGGTCGATGCTGCGTAGGTCGTGTCGAAGGCGTTCGTCAATTCGGCGAAGACCGTGAAGGTCTTGTCGAACGAGTAGCCCACGCTCAGGTCGAGCAGCGCATAGGAATCGGAGAACTGGGTATTCATATTGTCGACCCAGGTCTTGGATGCCTTCCAGCGCACCGACCCGCGGATGTCCCACTGCGCCGTCGGCTGATAGCGCAGCAGCGCGTATGCGAAGTGGCGCGGCACGCCGGCGAGCTGGTTGTCGCCGCGCAGCGGATCGCCGTCGAAGCGGAAGTCCTGATAGGTGTAGGTCAGGCGCGCCGACAGCGTATCGGTAAGCGTGGCGCCCAGCCCCAGCTCGACGCCGAAGTGCCTCGTCTTGTCGGCGTTGACGGCGCCCAGCGGCGCGCCGCTCGAATCGCGCAGGCTGAGCAGCTCGCCGTCGATCCACGAGTAGTAGACGACCGCGTCCCACCAGAACCGATCGGCCTTGCCGCGCCAGCCGCCTTCCAGCGTGGTCGAGGTCTGCGCGTCCAGATCGGGGGTCGAGAACACCGCGGCGGGCTGCATCGGCGCGCCCGGATTGGGCCGGCCGGCGCTGCTGTTGGGCGTGCCGTTGACGGTCGCCAGCAGGTCGTCGTGCGTCGGCGGCTCGAAGGTGCGGCTGACGGCGGCGTACATCATGTGCACGGCGTCGGGCCGGTACGAAAGCGCGAGGCTCGGACTCCAGCCGTCGTAGGTGCGCGCGTAGCTCGTGCTGACCGTCGGCACCGCGCCGTTGGGCAGGGCGACGCTCGGATTGGCGGGGTTGAAGGCGATCGTCGGACGTGTCGCCAGGTTGTAGATGTCGTTGTTGTCGCGCGTCGCGCGGCCGTAGGCGACCGACGGCGACAGCCAGACGCGGTCCGCCAGCGCGAGATTGAAGCCGCCATACAGCGACAGCGTCGTCGCATCGAGTTCGGACTGCCCGAACAGCAGGCCGGAAGCGCCGGACTGGTTGACGTGGTTCTCGCGATCCGCCGAACCGGAGGCGTATTGCGCCGTCGCCTCGAACAGCGGCAGCACGGTGCCCTCGGGCTTCAACGCGTAGCGCAGCACCAAGGTGTAGTCGTCGCCGTCGGTATCGCGCACGCTCGACGAGACGGGGAAGCGAAAGCTGTCCTCGGTGCGCGTATAGCCGAGCGCGAAGTCCAGCAGATGGTGGTCGAAAGTCGCCGTCGTTCTCGCCCCGGCGATGAACTGGTTCGCCTCGCGCATCGGCCGGTCGCGCACGACGTTGGGCCCGGGATTGATCGGGCCGCTCGGCGTCACCGTCGGGCCGGTGAATACCTGGCGCGGGTCGGCCTCCATCAGGCTCTTCGGCAGCGGCCCGGAAACGTCGAACTGCAGGTCGCTGTAGCGCAGGAAGACGCGGGTGGCGACGTTGCTGGACAGCGCGTAGCCGACATTGCCGCCGACGCTCGTGCGTTCGGAGCGGTTGTAGTCGCGATAGCCGTTGGACTGGTCGTGGTCGATCTGGAACAGGCCGTCGACGTTCGCGTTGCCGCCGCCGATCTGTCCGAACAGGTTCAAGTGGTCGAAGCTGCCGCCGGCCGCCCACAGTTCGGTGCCGGGTTGCTGCGACCCCGTCGGCGAGACGAAATTGAGCGCGCCGCCCAGCACCGTCGAGCCGAGGCGGTTGGCGATGTAACCGCGATAGACCTCGATCGACTGCGCCTGCTGCGGATTGGCGAAGCCGACGATGTACGAGCCATCGGCGCGGTTGATCGGCAGCCCGTCCTGCAGCATCAGCACGCCGCGCTCGACCGGGTTCTGCTGCAGCCCCGAGCCGCGAATCTGGACGCGCGGCTGATCGTTGCTGCCGAAGAACTCCTGCACGATCACGCCCGGCGCGTCGGCCAGCGCATTGGCCAGCGTGGGGCGCGCGGTGTCGTCGAAGTCGTCCTTCTCCAGCAGCGTCACGCCGCCCGGGAGCGCCTCGAAACGCTCGCGAACGCCCGCCGACGGGCCCAGGCGAGGCGCCCGAACGACGACCGGGTCGAGCACGACCGAAGAACCGGGAGACGCCGATTGCGCGAGCGATGCATCAGCAGCCATTGCCAGCAGCGTCATCACGGCGAGCCGCTTGCCGCCCGATGCGGCAGCAGCGGCGTCGCGCTTTCCCTTGGCCGAGTGGAGGTCGAGTTTGTACGTCATGGTTGGAAGAGGGAGTGCGCGCCGAGGGGCGATCCGGCGCGGCAACGAGTTCAATGAGATGGAATGCGGATGCAACGCATTCTCATTCGCGCTCAATGTGAAGGCTTTGACGAGAATCAATCACCTCGCTGACGCCGATCCGGCCGAACCCCTCGCCTTCACCGATAGATCGCGCCAAGCACGTGTGGGTCGGCGCCCGGAACCGTTCGGAGACCTTGCTGAGCAGCGCCGGCGCTGGCAGCCCTGCGAGACTCACCGCGCGCTGCCGGCGGGAGGCTGCCGTGCCGGCATCCACCCATCCAGCGGCGGCCCGGCGCCTTCGCCCCGCGCAGCACGGTATCGCGCCGAACTGAATCGAAAGGCATGCCCCCATGCCAGTGCATGCGGCTTTGCTACAGTCCTTCCGCTTGCAGTTCCGAACCGGCTGCCCTGAAAGGAGAACGAGATGATGAGACGCCGCCTATGGCTCGACGCCGCCGTTGCCTTCTGCGGTGCATGCGTGCTGGGCTTTGCCGCACACGCGGCCGAGCCTTTCAAGATCGGCTTCATCCTGCCGATGACGGGCCAGCAGGCATCGACCGGCAAGCAGATCGAGGCCGCCGCCAAGCTCTACATGGCGCAGCACGGCGCAACCGTCAGCGGGCGAAAGATCGAGCTCATCGTCAAGGACGACGGTGGCGCGCCCGACATGACCAAGCGCCTGGCCCAGGAACTGGTGGTCAACGACAAGGTCGACGTCATCGCCGGTTTCGGCATCACGCCGGCGGCCTTCGCCGCCGCGCCGATCGCGACGCAGAGCAAGACGCCGATGGTCGTCACCGCCGCCGCGACCTCGGCGATCACCGAGCGCTCGCCCTATATCGTGCGCACCAGCTTCACGCTGCCGCAGGCGACGGTGCCGATCGCCGACTGGGCGGCGAAGAACGGCATCAAGACCGCCGTCACCTTCGTCGCCGACTACGGGCCGGGCCTGGACGCCGAGAAGTTCTTCATCAGCCAGTTCAAGCTCAACGGCGGCAAGGTGATCGGCGAGATCCGCACGCCGCTGAAGAGCCCGGACTTCGCGCCCTTCCTGCAGAAGGTCGCCGATCTCAAGCCCGACGCGGTCTTCGTCTTCCTGCCCTCGGGCCAGGGCGCGGCATTCATGAAGCAGTTCGGCGAGCGCGGACTCGACAAGTCGGGCATTCGCCTGATCGCGACCGGCGACGTGACCGACGACGACCAGCTCGCCGACATGGGCGATGTCGCGCTCGGCGTCGTCACCTCGCACCACTATTCGGCCGCGCATCCGTCGGCGATGAACAAGAAGTTCGTCGCCGCGTTCGAGGCGGCGAATCACTTCCGCCCCAACTTCATGGCGGTTGCCGGCTACGACGGCATGCACCTCATCTACAGCGCGCTGGCCACCACCGGCGGCAAGGGCGGCGGCGACGCCTTGCTGGCGGCGATGAAGGGGCAGGTCTTCGAGAGCCCGCGCGGCCAGATCCTGATCGACGCCCAGACGCGCGATATCGTCCAGGACATCTATATCCGCAAGGTCGAGCGTGTCCCCTCAATGGGCAACCAGCTCTACAACGTCGAGTTCGACGTCCAGAAGTCGGTGAAGGACCCGGGGAAGGCGAAGTAGCACCGCGCGCATTCGTCGCCCCAGCCTGCGCCCCGGACCGCGATCGCCGCGCATGCTGACCCTGCTCTTCGACGGCATCGCCTACGGCATGCTGCTGTTCGTGCTGTCGGTCGGACTGGCCGTGACGCTCGGGCTGATGAATTTCATCAACCTCGCGCACGGCGCCTTCGCGATGGCCGGCGGCTATATCACGGTGCTGCTGATGAACCGGCTCGGCGTGCCGTTTCTCGCCTGCCTGCCGCTCGCCTTCATCGGCTCGGCGCTGCTGGGCATGCTGCTCGAGCCGACGCTGTATCGCCCGATGTATGCCAAGCCGCACCTCGACCAGGTGCTGTTCTCGATCGGGCTCGTCTTCATGGCGGTCGCGGCGGTCGACTATTTCGTCGGCTCGATGCAGCAGAACATCACGCTGCCGGCGTGGCTGCAGGGGCGGCTGCCGATCGAGGCGGTGGGCATCGGCCGCTACCGGCTCTTCATCATCGTCGTCTGCGCGGCGCTGACGGTGGTGCTGCAATGGGTGCTGTCGCGCACCCGGTTCGGCAGCCGGCTGCGCGCCGCGGTCGACGATCCGCGCACCGCCGGCGGCCTCGGGCTCGACGTCAATCGCATCTTCCTGCTCACCTTCGCGGTCGGCTCCGGACTCGCCGGGCTCGGCGGCGCGCTCGGCGCCGAGGTGCTCGGCCTGGACCCGACCTTCCCGCTCAAGTTCATGATCTATTTTCTGATCGTCTGCTCGGTCGGCGGCACGACGACGATCACCGGCCCGCTGCTCGCCGCGCTGCTGCTCGGCATCTTCGACGTCGCCGGCAAATACTATGTGCCCAAGCTCGGCGCATTCATCGTCTACAGCCTGATGATCGTGATCCTGATGGTGCGTCCGCAGGGCCTGTTCGCCCGCGGCGGCAAGCAGGCATGACGGCGGCCGGCTCGCTGCGCACGAATGCGCGCTGGCGCTGGTGGGAGCTGGCGCTGTTTGCCGCGCTGCCGCTTTGCTGGTGGCTGCTGCCGGGGCAGTCGCTGCTGCTCAACGAGATCGCGATCACGGCGCTGTTCGCCGTCTCGCTCGACCTGATCCTCGGCTACGCCGGCATCGTCTCGCTCGGCCATGCGGCCTTCTTCGGCCTGGGCGCGTATACGGCGGCGCTTGTCGCCAACGACGTCATGCCCGAGCCGCTCGCCGGCCTTGGCATCGCGATCGCCGCCAGCGCGCTGCTCGGTCTCGCGAGCAGCGCACTGATCCTGCGCGGCAGCGACCTCACGCGGCTGATGGTGACGCTGGGCGTCGCCTCGCTGCTCTACGAGCTGGCCAACAAGCTCGACTGGCTGACCGGCGGTGCCGATGGCATGCAGGTCGCGATGGCGCCGCTTGCCGGGCGCTTCGAATTCGATCTCGCCGGCCGCACCGCACTCGCCTATTCGCTCGCCGTGCTGGGCGTCGCCCTTTTCGTCGCGCGCCGCATCGTGCACTCGCCGTTCGGCCTGTCGCTGCAGGCCTTGCGCGACAACCGGCTGCGCGCCGCGAGCATCGGCTTGTCGGTGCCGCTGCGGCTGGTCGCGATCTATACCTTCAGCGCCGCCCTCGCCGGCGCCGCCGGCGCCCTGCTCGCGCAGACGGCCGGCATCGCCTCGCTCGACATGTTCGGCTTCGAGCGCAGCGCCGATATCCTGCTCGTCCTCGTCATCGGCGGCACCGGCTATCTCTATGGCGGCATCTTCGGCGCGATCGCCTTCAAGCTGCTGCACGACCTCGTCTCGGCCTGGACGCCGGAATACTGGAACTTCTGGGTCGGCCTGTTCCTGGTCGTCCTCGTGATGGTCGGCCGCGAGCGCCTGGTGCGGCCGTGGACGTGGTGGCGGCGCGCGCCATGACGCCAGGGCTGCGCACCCATGCGCTCGTCAAGCGCTTCGGCGGCCTGGCGGCGACGAGCGAGGTCTCGATCAGCGTCGAGCGCGGCGCGCGCCACGCGCTGATCGGACCGAACGGCGCCGGCAAGACGACGCTGATCAACCTGCTGACCGGCGTGCTGGCGCCCAGCGCCGGATCGATCGAACTCGACGGTGCCGATATCACCCGCCTGTCGGTTCATGCGCGGGTGCGGCGCGGAATCGTCCGCACCTTCCAGATCAATCAGCTCTTCGGCGGCCTGACGCCGCTAACGACGCTTGCGCTGGCCGTCTCGGCGCGCCGCGGCACGAGCACGCGCTGGTGGCGTCCAGTCGGCGGCGACGCGGCGCTCGCCACCGAATGCGACCGCCTGCTCGAGCGCTTCGGCCTTGCCGAAGTGATGGATCAGCCGGTGCGTGCGCTCGCCTACGGCAAGCTGCGGCTGCTCGAGATCGCGACCGCCCTTGCCTGCCGCCCGCGCGTCCTGCTGCTCGACGAGCCGGCCGCCGGCGTGCCGCAGGGCGAACGCCAGGAGATCTTCGAGGCGATCGGCGCACTGCCCGACGAGGTCTCGATCCTGCTGATCGAACACGATATGGACCTCGTCTTCAACTTCGCCCGCTTCGTCACCGTGCTCGTCGACGGCGCGGTCTTTGCAGAAGGCGACGTCGCGTCGATCGAAGCCGACCCGCGCGTCAAGGCGGTCTACCTCGGCGCGGACGAGCCGCATGCCGGAGCCCGAGGTGGCTGAGCTGCTGCGCGTCGAAGCGCTGCGCGCCGGCTACGGGGCGGCGGTCGTCGTCCAGGATGTCGACTTCGCGCTCGCGCCGGGCGAGTCGCTCGCGCTGCTCGGCCGCAACGGCGCCGGCAAGACGACCCTGCTCGATTCCCTGGTCGGCGTGACGCAGCGGCATGCCGGCCGCATCGTGCTCGGCGGGCGTGACATCACCGCGCTCGCGCCGCACGCGCGCGCCGCCGCCGGCATCGGCTGGGTACCGCAGGAGCGCAATATCTTTCGCTCGCTGAGCGTCGACGAGAACCTGACCGCCGTCGCCCGGCCCGGCCCGTGGACGCCGCAGCGCGCCTACGCGATGTTCCCGCGCCTCGCCGAGCGCCGGGCCAACCTCGGCAGCCAGCTCTCGGGCGGCGAGCAGCAGATGCTCGCCGTCGCGCGCGCGCTCGTTCTCAATCCGAAGCTGCTGCTGCTGGACGAGCCGCTCGAGGGCCTGGCGCCGATCATCGTCAAGGAGCTGCTCGCCTCGATCGCCACGATCGTCCGCGAGGAAGGCGTCTCGGCGATCATCGTCGAACAGAATCCGCGCCAGATCCTGCCGATCACGACGCGCGCGGTGATCCTCGAACGGGGGGCGATCGTGCATGCCGCGCCGAGCGCCGAACTGCTCGCCGACCCCGCGCCGCTCGAGCGCTGGCTGGCCGTCGCGCGGGCCTGAGGGCCCGCGAGCGCGTCGCCCAAGCCCGATCGGTCCGCCGCCACGAGAGGCCCTGCGCAAACGCGCGCCACCTGCGGCGCAAGGAGCGCACCGGCGATTGCCCCGGCCGCCGCCAGGGACAGCACGACGCTGGCCGGTGCATTCAACCTGGAAACGGCAGTTGACCGCTGCTGATTCTCACGGGAAGCGCCTGAACACGGACTCTCTCCGCTCCGACCGTATTCACCTTGCAGGTGAGCGCGCTACGCACTCGCCAGCACCGCGCTCGACGCGCCAGGCGGCGTTGCTCCTCCTCGCGGGCACGAGCCCGCAGCGTCGTCGCGCCTTGCCTGACACGCCGATCACGGCACCGGCGAGCGCGTTCAACTGCCGCTTCCAGGTTCAAGCCGCGCCCGCCGCAGGCCCGACAATCGGGGCCATGGCACTGCATTTCGAAGTCCACCCCGTCAATCCTCAACCGCGCCTGATGAAGCAGGCGGCGCAGATCCTGCAAGGCGGCGGCGTCGCCGCGATTCCGACCGATTCGAGCTACGCGCTCGTCTGCCGCCTCGACGACAAGGCCGCGGCCGAGCGGCTGCGCGCAATCCGCGCCGTCGACGCCAAGCACCTGTTCACGCTGCTGTGCCGCGACCTGAGCGAGCTCGCGAGCTACGCGCGGGTCGACAACCGGCAGTTCCGCCTGCTCAAGGTGGGCACGCCGGGGCCGTTCACCTTCATCCTCGAGGCGACGAAGGAGGTGCCGCGCCGCGTGTCGCATCCCTCGCGCCGCACGATCGGCCTGCGCGTTCCCGAGAACCGCGTGGCGCGCGGGCTGCTCGAGGCGATGGGGCAGCCCCTGCTCGCGACGACGCTGATCATGCCCGGCGAGACCGAGCCGCTGAACGATGCAGCTGACATCATCGAGCGGCTCGACGGCCAGGTGCAGGCCGTCGTCGATGCAGGCGCCTGCCCGATGCGCTCGACGACCGTGATCGACCTGAGCGGCGCCGAGCCGCAACTGGTGCGCCGCGGCTTCGGCGACCCGGCGACGCTCGGCCTCGAGTTCGAGGCCGAGGTCGAATAGCCGGACCGAAGCGCGGCGCGGTCAGGACGCGCCGAGCGCCTTCGCGACGCGCTGCGGATCGAAGCCCACCTGCGCCCGGCCGCGCACCAGCAGGAGCGGCGTGCCGGGCGACATGTGGGCCCTGAAACGCGCCGCGCAGGCCTCGTCGCGCTCGATGCTGCACTCGCTGAACGCGACGCCATGCTGCTCGAAGAAGGCGCGCGTCTTGACGCAGAACGGACAGGTGTCGGAGGCGATCATCAGGATGTCGCCCGGTGCTGCGCGCGCCGCGATCTCCGCTCCGACGCGGTCGCCCGACCAGGCGCGCCAGGCCTGCGTCGCGCCGCTGACGACGAGGACGATCGCGATCAGCGTCAACGCGGAGCGAAGACGCGGGCTCATGTCAGCCGCAGTCCCGGGGTGCGAGGCATGACCACGTTCCCGCCGCGCGAAGCCGGCATCGCGTTCACTCGACCCACAGCGCCGCGGTGACGACGATCTCGATCTTCCACTCCGGCCTCGCGAGCGCCGCCTGCACGGTCGCGCGCGGCGGGGCGTCGCCGGGAGCGACCCAGTCCTCCCAGACTTCGTTCATGGCGTCGAAGTCCGACAGGTCGGCCAGGAAGATCTGGGCACGCAGGATGTGCGCATTGTCGGTGCCGGCCTCCTGCAGCAGGGTGTCGATCGCATCGAGCACCTGGCGCGTCTGGCCGCGAATGTCCTGCGACGCGTCGCTCGCGACCTGCCCGGCCAGGTAGACCGTGCCGCGGTGAATCGCCATCTCGCTCATCCGGTCGCCGACGTGGTAGCGCCGTATGCCTTCGCTCATGTTCGCTCTCCCTTGTGCGCCTTGCGCCGCGCGGCATGCGCCGCATTGTGTGAATGTCCGCGCCGCGCCGGCGCCTTGTGCTCGCGCGACGGCGCCGCGCCCGCGGGCGCCGCCTTGTGGCCGAGTCTGGATTCCTTGCCGGCAAGCAGCTTGCCGATGTTGGCCTGATGGCGCCAGACGAGCAGCAGACTCATCGCGAGGATGGCGAAGAAGATCGGTCCGGCGTGCCAGATCAGCAGTTGATAGAACGGTGCGAAGGCCGCGGCGACGAGCGATGCGAGCGACGAATAGCGGAAGAAGAATGCGATGACGAGCCACGTCGCGAGCGTCGCCAGCCCGAGCCAGGGGTTGAAGGCGAGCAGCACGCCGGCCGCGGTGGCAACGCCCTTGCCGCCGCGGAAGCGGAAGAATACCGGCCACAGGTGGCCGACGAAGGCGGCGAATCCGACCATCGCGAGCGTGCCCTCGCCCAAGCCCCAGCGCGGCCCCCAGACCGCGACCGCGAACACCGGCAGATAGCCCTTGAGCGCATCGAGCGCGAGCGTGACGGCAGCGGCGCGCTTGTTGCCCGTGCGCAGCACGTTGGTCGCCCCTGGATTGCGCGACCCGTAGCTGCGCGGGTCGGCCAGGCCCATCACCCGGCTCACGATGACGGCGAACGACAGCGAGCCGATCAGATAGGCCAGCAGTGTCGCGATCGCCGGAAGTGCGCTTTGCAGCATGCTCATGCGCCTATTCTGCACTCGCGCAGTGCACCGCCCGCGCGCCGAGGACGGTGACAAGGATGTCCGGCGCGATGCCGACCAGATAGCCGCGCCGCCCGCCGTTGATGTGGATGCGCGCGAGTTCGAGCACGCTCGCCTCGACGAAGACCGGCATGGTCTTGCGCAATCCGAACGGCGAGGTGCCGCCGATCAGGTAGCCGCTGTGGCGCTGCGCGACGTCCGGCCGGCACGGCTCGACCCGCTTGCAGCCGATCTCGCGCGCCAGCGCCTTCAGGCTGACGCTGCGGTCGCCGTGCATCAGCACGACGAGCGCACTGGCGTGCTCGTCCTGCATCACGAGCGTCTTCACGACCTCGTGCTCCGGTACGCCGAGCTGGCGCGCCGACTCAGCCGTGCCGCCGTGCTCGACGTAGTCGTACGGATGCTCGCTGAACGCGATGCCGTGGCGGCGCAGCCACTGCGTCGCCGGGGTTTCGCTGACGTGCGCCGGCTTCTTCGCCATCGCCGCTATCGAGCCGGAACGCCGGAGTTCATGGCGCGAGTTTGCCTGAGCTGGGCGGGGCACGCCGGCCCTGCCGGCACGCGCAACAGGCAGAATGCGCTGCCTCGACACGAGCCCGACCCTTGCCGAACCCATCGCTTCGCCGCCGCATCGTCCCCGCGCTGATTCTTGCCTTCGTGCTCGGCCTGCATGGCGTTGCGTGGTGGCTGCTGAACGCGCGCAGCCCGGCCGCCCCACATTCGCCTTCGAGCCGCCCGGTTCGCGTTTCCGTGCGCTGGCTCGCACCGCCGGCCCCCGCGGCCGAGCCCGCGCCAACGCCGCCGCGCGTCGAACCGGCGGCGGCAGCACGCCGCCCGGTGCCGCCGCGTCGAACGCCGCGCGCACCAGCCATTGCGCCGGCCACCAGCCCGAGTCCGGCGCATGAACCCTCGCGCGAAGCGGCCGCGGCGCAAGCGGCGCCGGCCGGGAGCGCGGCCATGCAGGCCCGATCCGCGCCGGCCGAGGCCGGAGCGCCGCAGCCCGGCATCCTCGATTCCGCCGCAACGCGCCAGGCGATCATCGATGCGGCACGCGCGCCGTCGCTTGCCGCGTTGCCCGGGACGACGCAGCCTGTGGGGCAGACGCAGCGGCTCGGCAGTTCGATCGCCGCCGGCGCGCACGGCGATTGCGACAAGGGCGAATATGCCGGCGGCGGCATGGGCCTGCTGAGCCTGCCCTTCTGGGCCGCCGCCAAGCTGCGCGGCGACTGCAGCCGGTAGCACGCTGATCACCTTCGCTTCGGCTTTCGGCTTCTCCGCCAACGCGGCCAGTTGCGGCAGCTTCACGCCCGCGCCGCCATCGGGGCGCCGGACGCGGCGCTGGACCCGGACGGCCTCGACCCGCAATCGGCGCCTTGTGGAAAATCTGCGGACACCACGACGCATCGTCAAAGGAGGATTTGCCATGCTTCGAGCACTTGCAGCCTTGCTGCTGTTTCAGTCCATCGGCGAGGGTCTTGCCTACGTATTGCGGCTGCCGGTGCCCGGTCCGGTGATCGGCATGCTGCTGCTGTTCTGTCTCGTCATGTTGCGCCCTCGCGTGGCGGACGCGATCGAGCCCACCGCACTCGAACTGCTGCGCCACCTGTCGCTGCTGTTCGTTCCGGCGGGGGTCGGCATCATGGTCTCCGCCGACCGGATTCGTGGCGATGCGCTCGCCGTGGTCGTGGCCGTTGCCGTCAGCACGACGCTTGCCATCGCGGCGAGCGCATGGGTGACGCGCGCACTGCTGCGCCGCCAGCAACGCGCGCCGGCCGCGCGGTAGGGGGCGCCATGACACCCGTTCCGAAGCTCAACGAAATCTGGGTCTATCTCGCCGCGACGCCGCTGCTCGGACTGACGATCACGCTGATCGCCTACCTGATCGCCCAGGCGATCTACGCACGGGCACGCTTCAACCCGCTCGCGAATCCGGTATTGATCGCCGTCGCGCTGCTCGTCGCGGTGCTGTACGGCACGGGGACGCCTTATGCCACGTATTTCGAAGGCGCGCAGTTCGTCCACTTCCTGCTTGGCCCGGCCACCGTGGCGCTTGCACTGCCGCTGTATCGGCAGTGGTCGAAACTGCGCCGTGCCGCACTGCCGCTCCTGGGCGGCCTGATCGCGGGTTCGCTGACGGCGATCGTTTCGGCGGTCGGCGTCGCCGCGCTGTTCGGAGCTTCGCCGCAAACGATCGCGTCGCTCGCCCCGAAATCGGCGACGACGCCGATCGCGATGGCGGTCGCGGTCGAGATCGGCGGCATACCGTCGCTGACCGCGGTGCTGGTCATCTGCACGGGCGTATTCGGCGCCATCTTCGCCCGCTCGATCCTGAACGCGCTGCGCATCGCGGAGCCGCAAGTGCGCGGCTTTGCACTCGGCATCGCGTCGCACGGCATCGGCACCGCGCGCGCCTTTCAGGTCAGCGACGAAATGGGTGCATTCGCCGGACTCGGCATGGGGCTCAACGGCGTCTTCACGGCGCTCGTCGTCCCGATCTTGATGCCCATGGCCGCACGCTGGCTTGCCGCGTGAGCCGCGATAGAGGGGCCCCACGCAGTGGGGATCGAAGCGAGCGAACGCGGCGCGCTGCCGACCTCGCAGGTGTGCCGCGTCGAGAGGGTCGGGCGGAGGCAGCCGCTTGAGCCGGCACGCGATACCGGGCCGGCAGGCCCGGCTTCAGACGACGGGCGCCTTCAGGCCCGCGGCGCGCGCCTCTTCCTGCAGGCGCAGGACGCGGCGCTGAACCTTGCCGGTCGTCGTCATCGGCAGCGCGGGGACGAACTCGATCTCTTTCGGATACTCGTACGGCGCGAGCTTGCCGCGCACATGCTCCTGCAGACCGGCGACCAGCGCATCGTCGCCCTCGAAGCCGGGGGCCAGCACGACATAGGCCTTGACGAGCGCGCCGCGTTCGGCATCGGGCTTGGGCACGACCGCCGCATTCACGACCGCCGGATGCTTGACGAGGCAGTTCTCGACCTCGCTCGGCCCGATGCGATAGCCCGCAGCCTTGAACATGTCGTCGCTGCGGCCCTGGTACCAGAGGTAGCCGCTCTCGTCCATGACGGCCATGTCGCCGGTGCGGCACCACGAATCGTCGGCGTCGCCCGTGAATTTGGCCCGGGTCGCGGCGTCGTTGCGCCAGTAGCCGAGGAAGAAGATCGGGTCCGGCTGGCCGTGGATATCGCGCCGGTGCAACGCCACGTCGCCCGCCACGCCGCGCGGACATTCGTTCCCCTCGTCGTCGAGCACCGCGATGCGATGCCCCGGATAGGGCCGGCCCATGCTGCCCGGCCGCGACGGCCAGGCCGCCTGGTAGACGCCGTGCGTATCGACATACTCGCCACAGTTGCCGACGATATAGTTCATCTCGGTCTGGCCGAACATCTCGTTGACGGTGACGCCGAGCGCGTCCCGGCAGTAGGCGAAAACGGCGTCGCCGACCGCTTCGCCGGCGCTCATGATCGCGCGCAGCTCGAGCGCATAGTGCGCGCGCGGCGCGGGTACCGCCTTCATCATCGCCTTCAGCGCGGTCGGGAACAAGAAGGTGTGCGTCACCCGGTGGCGCTGCATCAGGGCGTACGCGCGCTGCGGATCGAAACGCCCGGCATAGCCGACGATCGGCCGCCCGAAGTAGAGCGACGGCAGCAGCGCATCCATCAGGCCGCCGGTCCAGGCCCAATCGGCGGGCGACCAGAACACCGCATCGTGGGCCGGAAACCAGTTCTGGCTGCAGACGAAGCCCGGCAAGTTGCCGATCAGCGCGCGATGCGGAATCAGCGCCCCCTTGGCCGGGCCGGTCGTGCCGCTGGTATAGATCAGCACCGCGGCATCGTCGGCGCTCGTGCGCTCGGCGAAGAACTGCGGCTTCTCGCGCCCGAGTGCGACGTGCCAGTCGACATCGCCCTGGCCGAACGCGCTGCCGACGGCGATCACGGCCAGCAGCGTCGAGCACGTGCGGCGCGCGGTGCGCAGGTTGGCGATCGCATTCTCGTCGACGATCGCGACCCGCGCCTCGCTGTCCTTCAGGCGGTATTCGAGCGCGTCGGGGCCGAACAGCATCGACAGCGGCATCGCGATCGCGCCGAGCTGGTAGATCGCCATGTGCGCGACGGCCGTCTCGAAGCGCTGTGGCATGACGACGGCGACCCGGTCGCCGCTTGTGACGCCCAGGCGGCGCAGCGCATTCGAGAGGCGGTCGGCCTCGGCCTGCAGTTCGGCGAACGGATAGGTCAGGACGCTCCCGTCGTCCTGCTCGATGATGATCGCCGTCGCCCCCGGCGTATTGCGCGCCCAGCGCGTGCAGCAGTGCTCCGCGATATTGAACACCGCCGGCACCTGCCAGCGAAATCCCGCGTGCAGCGCGGCGTGGCGATCGGCGGCGGCGGGTTGCATGGCGCGAGGGTAGCAAATGCCGGCCGCCGATGCCACGCCTCAAGTCATTCGCCGGCCGGCCGACAACGGGGTGGGGTCCGAGCCGCCGCGCGCGGCGCCGGGCATCCGCCGGGGCGCCGCAACCCGGCCCGACTGCCGCCAATCCCATCATGCAGCCACGGACTTCCACGCACGCCGACCTCTGGCGCAAGGTACAGGTCGGCCAACCGTTGCCGTTTCATATCCGCGCTGCGGACCGCACGCTGCTGCTGGCGACCGGTCAGGTCATCGCCAGCGAGTCGCAACTGCAGGCGCTGCGCGACCGCGGCGCGTTCACCGACGACGGCGCCGCGCCACGCGCGCAAGTGGCGGCGGCAAGCCCCGATCAGCTCCCGGCGCTGTGGTCGCGCTGCATGGACGGCGTCGCCGCGGCGCTGCAGGCGTCCGAGCAGACGCACTTCCGAGCGGCGCTGGACGATGCCGCCGAGCCGGTGCTCGCGCTCATCGAGCGCGACCCCGACCTCGCGATCTTCCAGGTGCTGCGCCAGGATCCCGACCAGAACGTGCGCTACGGCGTCACGCATTCGGTCCATGCGGCGATCACGACCCATCTCGTCGCCCGACGCCTGGGCTGGGCGGCGGGCCGTACGCTGACCGCCTTCAAGTCGGCACTGACGATGAATGTCGCGATGATCGAGCTGCAGGGCCGGCTCGCGACGCAGATCTCGCCGCTCACGCCGCTGCAGCGCACGACGATCCGGGAACATCCGACGCGCGGCGTCGAGATGCTGCAGGCGGCAGGCATCACCGACCCCGAGTGGCTCGCCGCCGTCGCCCAGCACCACGAGGTACCGGACGGCAGCGGCTATCCGCTGCGGCTGCGCGAGGTGGGCGAAATCGCCTCGCTCGTGCGCCGCGCCGACATCTATACCGCCAAGCTCGCCTCGCGCAGCACGCGCAGCGCGCTGGCGGCGAATCGCGCCGGGCGCGAGATCTTCATGCAGGATCCGTCCGACGCGATGAACAACGCGATCGTCAAGGAGTTCGGCATCTATCCGCCGGGCTGCTGCGTGCGGCTCGCGAGCGGCGAGCTGGGCATCGTCGTCAAGCGCGGCTCGAGCGCCAATGCGCCGATCGTCGCTTCGCTCGTCGATGCGCGCGGGCGCACGCTTGCCGAGCCGGTGCGGCGCGACGCGGCAAGCCCCGGCCATCGGGTCGTCGAGACCTTTCTCGAAGGCGACCTGCACGTGCGGATCGCGCCCGAAAAGCTCGTCCTGCTCGCCTGCGGCTGACGCGCCGCGATCAAGGGGCGAATGCCTGCAGCGCATCGCCGCTGATGCGGCAGATGCGCCAGTCGGGCATCACGCTGGCGCCCATGCGCTCGTAGAAGCGGATCGCGTTGGCGTTCCAGTCGAGCACGCTCCACTCGAAGCGCCCGCAGCCGCGCTCGGCGGCGAGCGCGGCCAGCCGCGTCAGCAGCGCCTCGCCGACGCCCCTGGCGCGATACGCGGGCCGGACGTACAAATCCTCGAGGTAGAGCCCGGGCCGCGCGAGGAAGGTCGAGAAGTTGGCGAAAAAGAGTGCGAAGGCAATCGCCTTGCCGTCCACTTCGGCGACCATCGCCTCGGCCACCGACTTCTCGCCGAACAGATGCGGGCGCAGCTTCTCGGGCGTCACCTGCACCAGGTGCTCGAGCTTCTCGAAGACGGCAAGCTCGCGGATCATCTCCACGATCGGCGCCACGTCGCGCAGCTCGGCGGCGCGCACGATGAAGCCGGCCGAAGGCTCGGGCTCGGGGGCAGTCGTTGTCATGCGGCGATTGTGGCAGGCGCAGCCTGCCCGGCGCGGTCGCCCCGGCAGCGTCGCACGCGGGGCTCGCATACAGTGCGGCCCATGACCGCCATCCCGCCCTACCAGCCACGCCGCGAGGCGCGCAGCGAATCCGTCACCCTGCGCGGCCTGCGGACCCATCTGAACGTCTGGGGGGACACCTCGCTCGTCACGCCCGGGCGCCCGGCCCTCGTGATGCTGCACGGCTGGATGGATGTCGGCGCCTCGTTCCAGTTCGTCGTCGATGCGATGGACCCGGACCGCTACGTGATCGCACCCGACTGGCGCGGCTTCGGCCAGAGCGAAGCGCCGGCCGCCGACTGCTACTGGTTTCCCGACTATCTCGGCGACCTCGACGCCCTGCTCGATGCGCTGCTGCCGCACCAGCCGGTCGATCTCGTCGGCCACAGCATGGGCGGCAATGTCGCGATGCTCTACGCCGGCGTCCGGCCGCAGCGCGTGCGCCGCCTCGTCAACCTCGAAGGCTTCGGCATGCCCGACGCGCCGCCGCAGCTCGCGCCCAGGCGCTATCTGCAATGGCTCGACGAGCTGAAGGAGCCGAGGCAGCTGCGCAGCTATCCGAGCCTCGAGGCGGTCGCCGAGCGCCTGCGCAAGACGAATCCGCTGCTGCGGCCCGCGTTTGCCGCCTGGCTCGCACCGCGCTGGTCACGCCGCGAAGTCGATGCGGCGAGCGGCGAGACGCGCTGGGTGCTGCTCGCCGATCCGGCGCACAAGCTCACCAATCCGGTCCTCTATCGCAAGGACGAGGCGGTGGCGTGCTGGAAGCTCATCAGCGCGCCGCTGCTGTGGGTCGACGGCGACCGCACCGATCTCGAGAAATGGTGGGCCGGGCGCTACTCGGCCGAGGAGTTTCAGGCCCGGCTCGCGGTCGTTGCCCGTGTCGAAAAGCACCGCCTCTCGCCCGCCGGCCACATGCTGCACCACGATCAGCCGCAAGCGCTCGCCGAACGCCTGACGGCGTTCTTCGACGCCGCCGCCTGAGGCGCCTTCCACGCGGGAGCGGCCGTCACTCCACTTCGGATTCGGCGAAGCCGTATTCGCGGTCGAGCCGATTCATGTAGCGCGCATAGAAACCGACGATCGCGACGTAGACGATCAAGGCGCCCTGCCCCGCGACCCAGAAGCCGAACGGCCAGCCGAAGAAGTCGAACGCAAGGTCGCGCGCGAAGTAGGCGGCGACGAAGGTGACGACGAACCACACGAGGAGCAGCAGGCCGATAATCCGCAGGTTGCGTCGCCAGTAGGCGTCGCGTCGCTCTCTCGAGTTCATGCGCCAATTGTGGCAGCCAGGCCGGTCTCGCGCTCTAGCTGCGCGGCGAACCGGGGCTCGAAGCGCTTCAGATGGCCGATGATCCTGCGCGCCTCGTCCGCCTCGTCGCGCCCGGCATGCACGCGCGCGAGCTGCACCCAGCCGTAGGGGCTCATCGGCTGCAGCTCGGTATTGCGGCGCAGCGCCGCGATCGCGTCGTCGGTCCGGCCGAGGCGGATCAGCACGAGGGCAAGGCCGTACCAGGCCCGATCCAGCCGCGCATCGAGTTCGACGGCGCGCGCGAACGCGGGCTCGGCCTCGGCCGGCCGCCCCGCTTCGTCGAGCAGGTAGCCGAGGTTGAACCAGTCGGCGGCGCTGCGCCGCGGATGGCACTGCGTCAGCGCGCGCAGATCGGCGATCGCCTCCTCGCGCCGCCCGAGCCCGGCGCGCAGATGAGCGCGGCTCGCAAGCGCGTGGGCATCCCGCGGCGAGCGCGAAAGCAGCCGGCAAAAGGTTTCGTGCGCCGCCGCCTGCCTGCCGAGCATGAGCAGCACGGTTGCGCGCAAACCGAGCCAGCGGCCGGCAAGGCGATCGAGGCTCAGGCGCACAGATTCACCCCGCCTTGCAGGCACAAGCCGATGCGCGCAATCGTCAGCAAGACCAGGGCGACGCTCAGCAGCGCGAAGGTCGCGAGCGGCACGTGGCGGTCGAGCACGGCGCGCGGCGCGAGCCTGCGCACGAGCTTGACGAACGGCGAGGCGATCAGCTCGAGCAGCTTGTAGACGAGGTTGCGGTCCCGTGCGGCGCCCGCCAGCAGGCCGAGCACGAACTGCCCGGCGAGGGCGAGCAGTGCGATCCAGACCACCAGATGCGCGACGGTCACGAGTTGCAGCATGGGCCGAACTCTATACGCGAAGCAGCGCGGCCCCCGCCGTCGCCAGCATCGATGCGGGATCATCCGCCGCCGCGCGGCGGCATGGCGAGCGACGCATGTCAAAATCGCGCCTTTGTATCGTTGCGCAAACCCATCATGGATATCGAGCACATCAATGCGATCGGCAACGCACTCGCCGATCTGACCGAACGGACGCAGGCTCTTCGGGGGTATCTTTGACTACGACCGCAAAGCCCTGCGCCTGAACGAGGTCAACGCGGCGCTCGAGAACCCGACGGTCTGGAACGAGCCCAAGCGCGCCCAGGAGCTCGGGCGCGAGAAGAAGCTGCTCGACGGCGTCGTCGCGATGATCGACCACCTGAGCAGCAACCTCGCCGACAACACCGAGCTCTACGAGATGGCGAAGGCGGAGGACGATTTTGCGAGCCTCGGCGCGATCGAGGCCGACGCCGACAAGCTCGCCGCGCAGGTTGGCGAGCTCGAATTCCGGCGCATGTTCAACAACCCGGCCGACCCGAGCAACTGCTTCATGGACATCCAGGCCGGCGCCGGCGGCACCGAGGCCTGCGACTGGGCGCAGATGCTGCTGCGCCAGTATCTGCGCTACTGCGAGCGCAAGGGCTTCAAGACCGAGATGCTGGAGGAGAGCGAGGGCGACGTCGCCGGCATCCGCAGCGCCTCGCTCAAGATCGAGGGCGAGTACGCCTTCGGCTTGCTGCGCACCGAAACCGGCGTGCATCGCCTGGTGCGCAAGAGCCCGTTCGATTCGTCGGGTGGCCGCCACACCTCGTTCGCGTCGGTCTTCGTCTACCCCGAGGTCGACGATTCGATCGAGATCGAGATCAACCCGGCCGACGTGCGCACCGACACCTACCGCGCGAGCGGCGCCGGCGGCCAGCACATCAACAAGACCGATTCGGCGGTGCGGCTGACGCACATCCCGACCGGCATCGTCGTGCAGTGCCAGAACGACCGCAGCCAGCACCGCAACCGCGACGAAGCATGGCAGATGCTGCGCTCGCGGCTGTACGAGCACGAACTGCGCAAGCAGCAGGAGCAGCAGCAAAAGCTCGAGGACAGCAAGACCGATGTCGGCTGGGGGCACCAGATCCGCTCCTACGTGCTGGACAACAGCCGCATCAAGGACCTGCGCACCGGCTTCGAGGTCTCGGCGACGCAGAAGGTGCTCGACGGCGACCTCGACGCCTTCATCGAGGCGAGCCTGAAGCAAGGCGTTTGAAGACCGAAGGAGACAAGGTTCAGACATGGACGAAGGCATGCCCCACCTGATCCGGCGCGACGCCTACAGCGCGCCGGCCTACTGGATCCGCAGCGTCGAACTGAGTTTCGACCTCGACCCGGCGAAGACCCTGGTGACGAGCCGCATGCGCGTCGAGCGCAACACCGAGGTCGGCGCCGAGCCGCTGCGCCTGCACGGCGAGGAGCTGAACCTGCTGCGCGTGCAGGCCGACGGCCAGAGCGTCTCGTTTCGCACCGAGGACGGGATGCTCGTCATCGACGCGCCGGCCGCCGATGCGTTCACACTCGAGATTCGCAATACCTGCGCGCCCGAGCGCAATACCGCGCTCTCCGGTCTCTACACCTCGGGCGGCGGGCTCTTCACGCAGTGCGAAGCGCAGGGCTTCCGGCGCATCACGTACTTTCTGGACCGGCCCGACGTGATGTGCGTCTACACCGTCACGCTGCGCGCGAACCGCGCGGCCTTTCCGGTGCTGCTGTGCAACGGCAACCTCGTCGTGCAGGGCGAGCTCGAAGGCGGCCGCCACTTCGCGACCTGGCACGACCCCTTCCCGAAGCCGAGCTATCTGTTCGCCCTCGTCGCCGCCGACCTCGTCGCGCGCGAGCAGCCGATCCGCACCCGCGCCGGGCGCGACCACCTGCTGCAGATCTTTGTGCGCCGCCGCGATCTCGACAAGACCGAGCACGCGATGAACTCGCTCATCGCGAGCATCGTCTGGGACGAGGCGCGCTTCGGCCTCGCGCTCGACCTCGAGCGCTTCATGATCGTCGCCGTCGGCGACTTCAACATGGGCGCGATGGAGAACAAGGGCCTCAATCTCTTCAACACCGATTGCGTGCTGGCGAGCCCGGCCGTCGCCACCGACGACGACTACGCCGGCATCGAGAGCATCGTCGGCCACGAATATTTCCACAACTGGTCGGGCAACCGCGTCACCTGCCGCGACTGGTTCCAGCTCAGCCTGAAGGAGGGCCTGACGGTCTTTCGCGATCAGGAATTCAGCATGGACATGGCCGGCAGCGCGAGCGCGAGCGCCGTCAAGCGCATTACCGACGTGCGCCAGCTGCGCTACGCGCAGTTTCCGGAAGATGCCGGCCCGATGGCGCACCCGGTGCGCCCCGACGCCTACGTCGAGATCAGCAACTTCTACACGGCGACCGTCTACGAAAAGGGCGCCGAAGTCGTCCGCATGATGCAGACGCTCGTCGGGCGCGACGGCTTCGCGCGCGGCATGACGCAATACGTGCAGCGCCACGACGGCCAGGCCGTGACGTGCGACGATTTCGCGCAGGCCATGGCCGACGCCAACCCCGGCAGCGCGCTGGCGGCGAATCTGGCCCAGTTCAAGCGCTGGTATTCGCAGCCCGGCACGCCGCGCGTCAACGCGCGCGGGCGCTATGACGCGCAAAGCCGCAGCTATACGCTGGCGCTCGATCAGCAGCTCCCGGCGCGGGCCGGCGCGGCGGCAGAGCCACTCGTCATTCCGGTTCGCGTCGGGCTGCTGACGAGCGATGGCCGCGCCATCGCACTGCGGCTCGAAGGCGAGGCGGCGCCGGCCGAGCCGGTCTTCGAACGCGTGCTGGTGCTCGACGCCGGGCGCAACTTCTTCACCTTCGTCGATGTCGACGCCGAACCCGTGCCGTCGCTGCTGCGCGGCTTCTCGGCGCCGGTGATCCTGTCCGATACGCTGGGCGATGCCGAGCTGCTGACGCTGCTGCAGCACGACAGCGACGCCTTCAATCGCTGGGAGGCCGGACAGCGCATGGCGCTTTCCCGGCTGCTCGCCGCGCTGCGCGAGGGCCGGCCGCCGACGCTCGACGCCGCATTCGCCCAGGCGATGCGCGGCGTGCTGCGCGATCCGCAGCTCGACCCCGCGTTCAAGGCGCTGCTGCTGACGCTGCCGAGCGAGAGCTACATCGCCGAGCAGCTCGACGCGGTCGATCCGCCGGCGATTCATGCCGCGCGCCGCGCGCTGCAGCTCGAGCTTGCGCAGCACCTGCGCGACGACTGGCATCGAGCCTACGAGACGCACCACGCGAGCGGCCCCTACTCGCCCGACGCGGCATCGGCCGGCCGCCGCTCGCTCGCCAACCTTGCGCTCTCGATGGCCTGCCTCGATGCGCAGCAGCGCGGCGAGGCCGAATGGCCGGAGCGCGCGACGAGGCTCGCGCGCGGCGCCGGCAACATGACCGATCGCCAGGGCGCCGTCGACGCCCTGATCTTCGCGCGCAGCGCGCTCGCCCATGCCGCGCTGGCGCACTACTACGCCCTCTTTCGCAACGAGCCCGACGTCATCGACAAATGGTTCGCGCTGCAGGCCGGCATGCCGGAGCACGAAGGCAGCGTCCTTGCGCGCGTGCGCGAGCTGCTGCGCCACCCGGACTTTTCGCTGCGCAATCCGAACCGCGCGCGCAGCCTGATCGGAACCTTCTGCAACGCGAACCGGGCCGCCTTCCACCGCGCGGATGGTGCCGGCTATGCGTTCTGGGCCGATCGCGTCATCGAACTCGACGCCGTGAACCCGCAGCTCGCATCGCGCATCGCGCGCGCGATGGACCGCTGGAGCACGCTCGTCGAACCGTATCGCGGTGCGGCACGCGAGGCGCTGGCGCGCGTCGCGGCCCGGCCCGACCTGTCCAACGACGTGCGCGAGATCGTCGAGCGCGCGCTCGCCACACCCGCCTGACGCGCCCCGCTGCCCAGCGCCCGAATCGAGGACCAACACGATGCCCAGCAAGAACGCGTTCTACGCCCAGTCCGGCGGCGTCACCGCCGTCATCAACGCTTCCGCCTGCGGCGTGATCGAGACCGCACGCCAGCACAAGGGGCGCATCGGCAAGGTCTTCGCCGGCCGCAACGGCATCATCGGCGCGCTGACCGAGGATCTGATCGATACCGGCAAGGAAAGCGCAGCGGCGATCCGCGGCCTGCGCAGCACGCCGGCCGGCGCCTTCGGCTCGTGCCGCTACAAGCTGAAGTCGCTCGACGCCGACCGGCCCGAGTACGAACGGCTGATCGAGGTCTTTCGCGCCCACGATATCGGCTACTTCTTCTACAACGGCGGCGGCGATTCGGCCGATACCTGCTTCAAGGTGAGCCAGCTGTCGCAGACGATGGGCTATCCGGTCCAGGCGATCCACGTCCCGAAGACGGTCGACAACGATCTGCCGATCACCGATTGCTGCCCCGGCTTCGGCTCGGTCGCCAAATATGTCGCCGTCTCGGCGCTCGAGGCGTCGCTCGACGTGCGCTCGATGGCGCGCACCTCGACCAAGGTCTTCGTCCTCGAGGTCATGGGCCGCCACGCCGGCTGGATCGCCGCCGCCGGCGGGCTGATCGAGGACCACGGCATTCCGGTCGTCGTGCTGTTCCCGGAGATCGCGTTCGACCAGGCGAAGTTTGTTGCCAAGGTCGACGCGCTCGTCAAGACCCACGGCTACTGCACCGTCGTCGTCTCCGAAGGCTGCCACACGGCGGACGGCAAATTCCTCGCCGAACAGGGTACGCGCGACGCCTTCGGCCACGCCCAGCTCGGCGGCGCGGCGCCCGTCATCGCCGGCATCGTGAAGGACGCGCTCGGCCACAAGTTCCACTGGGCGGTCGCCGACTACCTGCAGCGCTCGGCGCGCCACATCGCGTCGGCGACCGACGTGCGGCAGGCCTACGAGGTCGGCGCCAAGGCGGTCGAACTCGCGCTCGCCGGCCACAACGCCGTGATGCCGACGATCGAGCGCACGTCGGACGCGCCGTATCGCTACCGCATTGGCACTGCGCCGCTGGCGAAGGTCGCCAACGTCGAGAAGTTCATGCCGCGCGACTTCATCACGAAGGACGGCTTTTCCATCACCGACAAGTGCAGGCGCTACCTCGCCCCGCTGATCCACGGCGAGGACTATCCCGTCTACGCGCGCGACGGCCTGCCGAAATATGTGACGCTGAAGAACGTCGCGGTGAAGAAGCGCCTGCCGCCGTTCGCGCTGAAGTAGCGTCGCGCCGCCCCAGGGGAGCGCACGCGATTTGATAGAATGCGCGGCTTTCGCCGGTGTAGCTCAGTTGGTAGAGCAGCGCATTCGTAATGCGAAGGTCGGGAGTTCGACTCTCTTCACCGGCACCAAGTAGATCGAGGGCCTGGCTTGCGCCAGGCCCTTTTGTTTCTGCGCGTCCCTGCGCGCCTGCGCCCCGCACTCCGACGACGCCGCCGGCTCCAGGCCGGCTGCAATCGCGCCCGCATGCGTCAGCGTCAGGGTGCGTAGAAATACGTCTTGGCCCGGCACCACTGCGAGCCGCCCGGATCGCCGCGGATGCACGTCGGACCCTGATCGGGCGACGAAGTCGTCGCGCAACCCGCCAGCAGGACGAGCAGCGAAAGGCAGACGAGCCTGAGCATGCGCGGGCGCAGCGAAGCGTGAAGCTGACGATGCGGTCGATCTTAGCCTTCCCGCTGCGATCGGCGATGATTCCGATCGCCGCACGCGCCGGACATCGCGCGGCGTCGAGCCCGACTGCACGACGCGGCGCAAGGCGGCGAGGGATGGAAGGCGGGCCACTTGGCGGGCCGCACGACTCCGCGGGTCGGCCGGTGCCGCGCCACAATGGCATCCGCGCCAGTCGGTGCACGGCCCCGGCGCACAATGACGGGGCGCGGGCCGAAGGGTACAGGCAGGCTCGCAAGCGAGCGTCGATCCCACGCAAGGAGCGACAACATGACGAATGCACGACGCGCCGCACTCGCACTGCTCGCGGCGACCGCGCTGCTCGCCGGCTGCGTGGCCTACGCCCCGGCACCGGGAACCTCGAAGTTCGACCAGTCGTTCGACGCCGCGCTGAACGCGGCGTCCGACAGCGGCGTCACCGTCACCACCGCCGACCGCGCGAGCGGCCGCATTCTTGGCAACAAGGCCGGCGCGGCGGTGACGATCACGCTCGAGCAGCAGGCCGACGGCCGCGTGCGCGTCGCCTTCGACGCGCCCGACTCGAAGCAGACCCACCCGACGCTGACCGAGCAGTTGTTCGCCGCCTATCAACGCCGGATGGGACGCTGACCGCGCCGCACCCTTTACCGTCCGGGCGTCACGCGACGACGTGCACCCCGCCGTCGACGTAGATCGTGCCGCCGGTGATGCGGCGCGCGTAGGGCGTCGCCAGATAGGCGCAGGCGAAGCCGACGTCCATGATGTCGACCAATTCGCCGATCGGCGCCTTCTGCGCGGCCTCGGCGAGCAGCAGATCGAAGTCCTTCAGCCCCGACGCGGCGCGCGTCTTCAGCGGCCCGGGCGAGATCGGATGGACGCGGATGCGGCGCGGGCCGAGTTCGAACGCGAGGTAGCGGCACGCCGCCTCGAGCGCCGCCTTCACCGGACCCATCACGTTGTAGTTGTCGACCACCTTCTGCGCGCCGTGATAGCTCATCGCGAACAGCGAGCCGCCATCGGTCATCAGCGGCGCGGCGGCGCGCGCGAGACGGATGAACGAATGGCACGACACGTCCATCGCGCGCGCGAAGCCGGCCGCCGAGCAGTCGAGCAACCCGCCCTGCAGGTCGCCCTTGGGCGCCCAGGCGATCGAGTGGACCGCGATGTCGAGCCGCCCCCATTCGCGCTGCAGACGCTCGAACAGTGCCTCCATCTGGCCCGGCTGCTCGACGTCGAGCGGGGCGAGGATCGTTGCGCCGATGCTCTCGGCGAGCGGTTCGACGAAGCGCTTCGCCTTCTCGTTCAGGTAGGTCAGCGCGACATCCGCGCCGAGTTCGTGGAATGCCTTGGCGCAGCCCCAGGCGATCGAGTGCTCGTTGGCGACGCCGACGACGAGCGCCTTCTTGCCCGCCAGCACGCGATCGGCAACCGGTGTCGTGGTCATCGTGATGTTCCTTGCGGTTTGGTTCAACCGCGCGCCAGCACGTCGCGGGTGTGGCGGGCGATCATCAGTTCCTCGTTCGTCGGCACGCGCCACAGGTTGACCCGGCTTGCCGCGTCGTGCAGCCGCGTTGCGCCGGCATCGTTGGCGGCGGCGTCGATGCTCGCGCCGAGCCAGTGCGCGTCGCGTATCACCGCGGCGCGGATCGCGGCCGCGTTTTCGCCGATGCCGGCGGTGAACACGATCGCGTCGAGCCCGCCGAGCGCGGCGGCGAGCGAGCCGAGTTCGCGCCGGATGCGAAAGACGTAGAGATCGATCGCGAGCCGCGCGCGCGGCGCGTCGCTCGCGAGCAGGCCGCGCATGTCGCTCGACACGCCGGAGACGCCGAGCAGCCCGGAGCCGTTGTAGAGCAGCTTCTCGACCGCCGCCGCGTCCATCCCGCGCGCGTTCATCAGGTAGAGCACGACGCCGGGGTCCAGGCTGCCGGTGCGCGTGCCCATCATCAGCCCGTCGAGGGCGGTGAAGCCCATCGTGCTGGCGACGCTGCGCCCGCCCTGCAGCGCGCACATGCTGGCGCCGTTGCCCAGGTGCAGCACGATCGTGCGCCCGGCCGCGGCCACCGGGTCGAGCGCGGGCAGCACCGAGGCGATGTACTCGTAGGACAGGCCGTGAAAGCCGTAGCGGCGGATGCCCTGCTCGAACATCTCGTACGGCAGCGCGAACATCTGGGCCAGTTCGGGGTTGCCGCGATGAAACGAGGTGTCGAAGCACGCGATCTGGGGCAGCGCAGGATGGCGTTCGAGCAACGCCCGGATCGGCGCCAGGTTGTGCGGCTGGTGCAGCGGCGCAAGCGGCTCGAAGGCGCGCAGGTCGTCGAGCACCTTCGCATCGACGCGCAGCGGCCGGTCGTAGTCGGGCCCGCCATGCACGACGCGGTGGCCGACGCCGGCCAGCCGGTCTGACCCATGCCGCTCGCGCAGCACGCCCAGCAGATGCTCGAGCGCGCCTTCGTGGCCGAGCGTCGCGCCCTCGCCCCAGGTCTTCTCGGCGACGACCTTGCCCGCCTCGTCCTTCGCGACGAAGCGCGGCGCGGTGAAGAGGCCCTCGACCTGGCCGCGCAGCCGCAGCTCGAGATCGGCGCCGCGCGCGACGAAGAGCGAGAACTTCAGGCTCGACGAGCCGGCGTTGATGACGACGATCGCATCCGACATGGTCAGCCTCCGGTCGCCTTCGCCGCCGCCGCGGCGCGCTGCGCCTGCGCGAGCAGCTTCATCACCGCGGCCGACGCGAGCCGGTTGCGCACGCTGTCGGCGCGGCTCGTCAGCACGATCGGCACGCGCGCGCCGAGCACGATGCCGGCGCTGTCGGCGCCGGCCAGATACTGCAACTGCTTGGCGACCATGTTGCCCGCCTCGAGGTCCGGCGCGAGCAGGATGTCGGCGCGCCCCGCGACCGACGACGTGATGCCCTTGATGCGCGCCGCCTCCTCGCTGATCGCGTTGTCGAACGCAAGCGGCCCATCGACCAGGCCGCCGCTGATCTGGCCGCGATCGACCATCTTGCACAGCATCGCCGCATCGACCGTCGCCGCCATCGCCGGGTTGACGGTCTCGACGGCGGCGAGCACCGCGGCCTTGGGCTCGTCGATGCCGATCGCGTGCGCGAGGTCGAATGCGTTTTGCAGGATGTCGGCCTTGGTCGCGACGTCGGGGGCGACGTTCACGGCGGCGTCGGTGACGAGCAGCAGCCGCGGGTAGGCCGGCACGTCGAGCAGGAAGACGTGGCTGATGCGCCGCGACGTGCGCAGCCCGCCGTCGCGCGCGACGACGGCGCCCATCAGTTCGTCGGTGTGCAGGCTGCCCTTCATCAGCGCCGCGACCTCGCCGGCGTGCGCGAGCGCGACGGCGCGCGCCGCCGCCGCGTGGCTGTGTTCCACGCCTTCGATGCGGTAAGGCGCGAGGTCGACCTCGGCCGCGTGCGCTGTAGCGCGGATGCGCGCCTCGGGGCCGACGAGCACCGGCTCGATCAGCCCGCGGCGCGCCGCCTCGATCGCGCCGAGCAGCGAATCGCGGTCGCAGGGGTGGACGATCGCGGTCGGCACCGGCGCGCCTTGCGCGGCGCGCTGGATCAGGCGGCCGAGGGCATCGGTGCGCCGAAAGATCACCTCGGTCGGCGCACTCTCGGGCTGCTCGACGCCGACGCTCGGCGCGAGCACGACGATCCGGCCCGTCAGCAGCTTGTGCCCGGCGCCATCGCTGACCGCGCACTCGAGCGTGACGGCACGCCGCGCGGCGTCCTTCGCGACCGGCGTCAAGGTCGCGACGACCGTGTCGCCGGTCTTGAGCTCGCCATCGAAGGCGAAGCTCTCCTCGACGATGACGCTGCCGGCGCCGGGGAACTGCCGATTCACGAGGTGGACGATCAGCGTCGCCGCGCTGACCGCCTGCACCGATTCGGCAGAACGGTCGCCGTTGCCGTTCAGCTCGAAGGTGTCGAACGTACCGGCCGCAAACGCGAGCGCCTCGATGTCGGGGCGGCTGAGGAGTCGGGAGATGGTGCGCGGGCGGCCGATCTCGATTTCGTCGAAGGTCAGGTTGCGCATGTCGTCACTCCGCGCCTCGAGCGCCGCGCCGCGTCGCCGCACGCGGCGCTGCACGCTTCGCGGCTGGCGCTGGCCGGCGCCGCGCAGCCGCACGTACGGTGGCCCTCGGCGCGGGTGTCAGCACACCCTGCAGTTGTGCGAACTCGGCGCGCTGCCTTGACTCGGCCGCACCGGCGCCGAACCGCGGGTCGGCCAGCACGCGATCGATGAGCGCGAAATAGCGCCTGCGGTCTGCCGGGTCGGCGAGCAGTTCGGGCAGGGAATCGATCGCGCGCTGTGGCTCGTACTCGACGATGACCGCCTGCTCGCCGCGAATGCGCCGCATCTGGTCGGGCGCGATGTCGGGCAGCAGTTCGCGGTATTCGCGCATCAGTTCGGCCTTCGTCTCGAACAGTTCGAGCGGCAGCGGCCGGCCGCGATCGGCGAGCAGATGCGCGGTCCGCGCGAGCGCGGCGGCGTAGCCGCCTTCGCCGATCCGCGCCAGCACCTCGCGCACGAGCGCGGCGTCGCGCTGCTTGGCTGCAGTCGCGGTTGCCGATGCCTTGCGCGCGGTGTCGCCCAGGGTCAGACCGAACAGGTTGCCGTAGAGCTGGAAGAATGCGGCCTCGCTCGCCGCATCGCGCAGGTCGCGGTAGTAGTTCCAGGCGGCGCTGGTCAGCGCGGCGCCGAGCTTTTCGGCCCTGGCAAAGGGTTGGTCGCCCGCGGTGGCCTTGCGCTCGCCCTTGACCGCCGCGGCCGCCGGCGCGAGCCACCACAGCCAGGGGTTCAGGTCGGAGACCGCCCAGCGCTCGGCGCGCAGCGGGTGCAGCGCGCGCATCGCCTGTCCGGCCGCTTCGCTGCCGACGGCCTGCACCGTCGGCTGCGCAAAGAGCTCATAGGCACGCTGGTTGAACTCCGACACCTTGGCGACCGCCTCGAAGGGCTGCTCGTCGATGCGCTCGAAGCGGTTCAGCTGCTGCACCACGTCCTCGAGCCGGCGCTCGAGAAATTCGACCTCGAACTCGAGCGCGCCATCCTGGCCCCGGCCGTCGGTGATCTTCATGCCGTACAGGCCCGGCGGCAGCGCCTCGATCGACTCGAGGACCGAGACGATCTGGCGGTGCTCGCGCCGCGCGACGCCGCCCGAGACGAAGATGCCGAGGTGGCCGATATGCTCGTGCACCAGCCCGACGATGGTCTGGCCGCGCGCCTTGATCTCGTCGGTCGAGCCGTAGACGTCGGCGACCCAGTTGAAGGCCTGCTCGGGCGGCGTGATGTTGTCGCCCATCGAGGCGAACAGCACGATCGGCGACTTGATCTCGCGCAGGTCGAAGACCTTGCCGTCGCCGGACGATACGCCGCCCTTCCACAGCTTGTTGCCGACGAACAGGTTTTGCGTGATCCACTCGATCTCTTCGCGGTTCATCAGGTAGAAGCCACCCCACCAGCGCTCGAAATCCAGATAGCGCGGCGGCTCGGTGTCGACGTTGGCGTAGAGGTGGTAGGACTTGTCGAAGTAGGTATTCGCCGGATTGAGATTCTCGAAGTTCTGCACCAGCCAGGCGCCGTCGAAGATGCCGCCCGCGAGATCCGCGGCGAACGACGACAGCCAGGTGCCGCCGAGCAGCCCGCCCGAATAGCGCATCGGGTTGTCGCCCTCGCCCTCGTTCCAGGCGCCGCCCCAATAGCTCATCGGCGCGCCGTTGATGACGATCGGGCCGGTCGCCTCGGGGTCGATCGCGGCGAGCATCATCGCCGCCCATCCGCCCTGACAGTTGCCGACCAGCGCCGGCTTCTTCGCATCGGGGTGGCGGCGGCGCACCTCGGCGATGAATTCGCGCTCGGCCGCCGTCACGTCCAGCAGGGTCTGCCCGGGTACCGGATCGGGATAGAACATCACGAAGTAGACCGGATGCCCGGCGGCGAGCGCGACGCCGACCTGCGAGTCGTCCTTGAAGCCGCCGATCCCCGGGCCATGGCCGGCGCGCGGATCGATGATGACGTAGGGCCGGCGCCGCGGATCGACTTTCACGCCCTTGGGCGGCGCGATGCGCAGCAGCGCGTAGTTGGCCGGCCGCTCGAAGGCGCGCGCATCGAGCACCGTCTCGTAGTCGAAGTGCAGCACCGGCGGCTTGCCGGCACGCTCGATCTCGAGCCACTGGTTGCCGCGCTGGCGCAGCGTATCCCAGTACAGCACCGAGCGCTGCGCGGCGTCGACCGCGTAGGCCGACCAGTCGCGCCACAGTTGCATCGGCGAGGCCATGCCTTGCGAATGCGCAGCCTGCTGCGCCTCAGCGACGCCCGCCTGGTACCGGTCGGTGGCAAGTTGCACGCGCCTTGCATAGACCCTTGCCACGGCAGCGCCAGTGCGCTGAGAGCGGGCCAGACGTTCCTCTAGATTGGTCACTTTCCGCATTCCTTCTGTAAAGTGCGGCCTTGCGCGGCGCTTGTCGGCGCCGGCATTGTGCGCTGCACAATATGATAACGGCTGGCCACGGTTTCGACCGTTCCGGAGTTCGACGCGGGGGCCGTTCGCGGCGCCGTCGTGACCCTCGCCGAGAACCGGCGCCACGACTCGTCAGATGCCGATGACGATAGGTCGAACCCGCACCGGGTGAATGTTGACTCGAAGCGATGACGGACGACCCGATCGCCGAATCCGGCCGCCGCGTGCTCGACCCGATCGACCGCATCTCCGAGGTGCTGTTCGGCCTCTTCATGGTGCTGACCTTCACCGGCACGCTCAGCGTGCTGCACAGCGGGCGCGACGAGGTGCGCAGCATGCTCGTTGCGGCGATCGGCTGCAATATCGCCTGGGGATTCGTCGATGCGGTGATGTTTCTGCTGCGCACCCTCGTCACGCGAGGTCATCGGCTCAGACTGGTGCGCGCCGTGCGCGATGCGCCGCAGGCGGATCAGGCGCACCGGCTGATCACCGACGTACTCGGCCCGCTCGCCGACGCGCTCGATCCGTCGGAGTTCGAGCGCGTGCGCCGCTGGCTCGCCGCCCAACCGGCGCACGCGCTGCCGAAAGTGGCGCTGACCTGGATCGATGCGCGCGCCGCGCTCGCCGTCTTTCTGCTCGTCTTCCTGTCGACCTTCCCGGTCGTGCTGCCGTTTCTCTTCATCGCCGACCCGGCAACGGCCAAGCGCGCTTCCGCCGCGGTGGCCATCGCGATGCTCTTTGCCTGCGGCTACTCCTGGGGCCGGCACGCGGGATTGAAGGCGTGGCGCACCGGAGTCGTCATGGTGACGCTCGGGATCGCGGTCGAGCTTGTGGTGATCGCGCTCGGCGGTTGAACGCCGCCGCCTATCCCGAGTATTGCGACCCACGCCGCACCCGACGAGCCAGTCGCGAATACCGCCGGTGGTTCTCGCGCCTCGTCAATCTGTCTCCGACATGACGAGCCTCCGCGATTCGCTTCGTCGCGCGCCGAAACTGCACCTTTCCCTAACGTCCTATCGCAACCGAATGCCTACAATTTTTGCGTGGAACAGCCGCGCGGACCCGCGTTGACAGGTCTCCATGAATGCGTGACCCGATCGTGAAAGGTTGCCTATGAAGCTCAGGACCGCCGTGTACACCACGCTCTCGCTCGCGCTCTGCTTCCTGCCGGCGTTGCAGGCGCAAACCCAGCCGGCACCGGCACCGGCAGCACAGCCGGCAGCGACGGCCCCGGCACCGTTCTCGCAGGGCGAACTCGAGGCGATGGTCGCGCCGATCGCGCTCTACCCCGACGCGCTGCTGTCGCAGATGCTGATGGCCTCGACCTACCCGCTCGAGATCGTC
>CALMIL010000222.1 GCA_937864005.1 uncultured Burkholderiales bacterium | reverse complement strand
TCGACGGCATCGAGTTCGGCGGCGCGGCGACCTTCCTGCAGTTCGCCGGCGAGACCGACGTGAGCCTCTTCATCTGAGCCAGCCAGCGTGACGCCCCAAGGCATCGCCACGCTCGTCGCGGCCGGCGGCTTCGTGATCGCGTTCGTCTTCGGCTTCGTCGGCGCGAAGGCGAACTTCTGCACGATGGGCGCGCTCTCGGACGTCGTCAACATGGGCCACTGGGGGCGGCTGCGGATGTGGCTGCTCGCGGTGGCGGTGGCGATGATCGGTGCAACCGCGCTGTCGCACGCCGGCGTCGTCGATCTCTCGGCATCGGTCACGCAGCGGCCGGTGCTGCCGTGGCTGTCGCTGCTCGTCGGCGGCTTCGCGTTCGGCGTCGGCATGACGCTCGCCGGCGGCTGCGCCAACCGCAACCTGATCCGCGCCGGAGGCGGCAGCCTGCGCTCGGTCGTCGTGTTGACGTTCGCCGCGATCGCCGGCTACATGACGCTCAAGGGCCTGTTCGGGCAGTGGCGCGCGACGCTGCTCGATCCGGTCCACATCAACCTCGGCGAACGCGGCTGGCCCGACCAGAGCCTGGCGACGGCGTTCGCGCGCGCCGCCGGCATCGAGCCGAAGGCCGCGCTCGTCGCCGCCTGCGGCATCGTCGCCGCCGCGCTGCTCGTCTTCGTCTTCACCGACCGGCGGTTTCGCGCCAACCGCCTGCAGGTCGCCGCCGGCGCGGCGCTTGGCGCGCTCGTCGTCGCCGGCTGGTACCTGAGCGGCCACCTCGGGCACGGCGAGAACCCCGAGACGCTCGAGACGGTCTATTTCGCGACCAACACGCGAACGATAGAGACGCTGAGCTTCATCGCGCCGCTCGCCTACAGCCTGGAGTTGCTGATGCGCTGGACCGACACCTCGCTGCAGGCGACCTTCGGCATCGCGAGCGTGGCCGGCGTCGTCGCCGGCTCGGCGGCCCATGCGCTCGCGAGCCGGACCTTCCGCTGGGAGGGCTTCGCGTCGGTGCAGGACCTGCGCAACCAGCTTGCCGGCGGCGTGCTGATGGGTTTCGGCGGCGTGACGGCCCTCGGCTGCACGATAGGCCAGGGCATCTCGGGCTTGTCGACGCTCGCGATCGGCTCGTTCATCGCGACCGCTTCGATCGTTGCCGGCTCGGTCGCGACGCTGAGGGTCATGCTGTGGAAGGCGGAGTCGGCGTGACCGTAGGGTGCCTGCGCTGGCGCTCCCGGTAGGCGCGAATCGGCGCGCGCTACTTTGCCAGCATTGCCTGCGGCGACGTGAGCAGGCTCTCGATCGCCGCGCCGCCGCAACCCGCGGCGTGAAGCTCGACGGCCCGCCCGGCAAGGCCGGCGAAGTGCGCCCTGCCTCTGGCGATCGCCGCGCGCAGCGTGCGCCCGCCGTCTCCCGCGCGCCAGGCGGCGTAGGCGTCCTTCAGCGATGGAAATAGCAGCTCGCGCACGCCGTCGTAGTTGGCGAACCAGACGTGGATCGACGCGCTTGCATCGCGGTCGAGCAGCGTGGGCAGCGTGACCGTGAAGTCGGCCAGCTGGTCGCGGACCGCACGCGCGTGCAGCTCGCCGCGGCGCGTCGGCAGCGAAAGCCGCAGCGCCGCCCATGACTCGCCGAGCAGTTCGCCGGCACGGTGTTCGCCGATCTCGTGCAGCACCATCGCCTCGCCCTGTTCGGCGAGCCAGCGCGGCAGCGCGGCATAGAAGCCGCGCTCGAAACCGTAGGCCTCGACCGCGGCGTGCAGCGCGCTGCCGGCGACGCGGCGCAAGGCGTAGGTCTCGAACTTCTCCCAGCCCCAGCGCGCGACGGCTTCGCGCCGCAGCACGATCGCAGGCGCATGCGGCGTCGCATCGAGCGCGGCGGGCGGCGCAAGCAGCCCGCGCGCGAGTTCGCGCCCGGCGGCGAGCACGGCAAGACCGTCGCGTTGCGCGGCGCTGTGCAGCTCGGCGAGGAAGAACACCGGCCGATCGCTTGCCGCGAGCCCGGCGCCGTAGACGAGCCCGGCCGGCAGCAGGCACCGGTTGATCGCAGCGGCGTCGAACGGATCGACGGCTTCACCGCCGCCCGGGCAGGGCAGGGCGACGAACGGCGCCTCCTCGAGCGACGACCACAGCGACTCGCGCGCCGCGATCCAGGCGCCGATCTCGTCGCGCGCGAGCGCCGCGTCCAGGCGCGCGCCGCGCTCCCAGCGGAAGTACTCGCGCATCTGCAGCAGGTAGATGCACAGCGTCGTGTCGGCGCCGCATCTGGCGTCGGCGATGTCGCAGTTGGTCTGCACCGCCCGGGCGAGGCGGGTGCGCTCGGCGGCGTTCACCGCCCGGCGCGCCGGCGCGGCGTCCAGGCCGCGATCGCCGCGACGAGCGGCTCCCACGGCAGTTCGACGAAGCTCGCATGCCGTTCGTGCAGCCGCCCGACGAGGCGGTGCACGTCGCGGTCGGCGGCGCCGACGCTGTCGCGCAGCGCGGCCAGGCCGCCGCACTGCAGCCGCATCGCCTGCTGGTGCAGCAAAGGCCGGTTCGCCGCCGGCAGCCGCAATGCGAAGCGCGAGCGCTCGCGCAGCAGCGCGGCGAGCGTCACGCAGTTCATGCGCGCGACCGGCGACGTGCATTCGAAGCCTTCCATCTCGCCGTGCATGCCGCGTGTCGCCAGCTCGCAGCTCGCGGCGCGCGACAGCAGCGCCTTCGAGAACACGCACGCATTGGCGCCGCCGCTTGCGCAGCACGAGCTGGGCGGTGCATCGTTCACGGTGCTTCGGTCATCGGGAAGGGTTGCGGCGCGAGCCTGCTGGCAATGCGCTGCTAGTCATCATCCCCTTCGCGCGGCTTCTCGCGCACCTGGCTCAACAAGTCCTCGGCGGCAAGCTGGTGTTCGCCGAACATCACCTTGATCAGGCGCCTGCGCTCGCCGCTGTCCTGCGCGCGCTGCGCCTTGGCGAAGGCCGACGCGTCCTTGAAGGCGTCGAACTCGGCGAGCTTCTCGAGCTGCGCCATCGGCTTGACGACGAAGACGTAGTAGGGCATGCCGTTCACGCCTGCTGTTGTCGGATGTAGAACCTGCTCGCCTTGCGCCGGCCCGGCACCGCCTTCTGGATGACGACGCCGTGCACGCAGGACAGATCGGCGAGCGCAATCTCGCGCCGCTCGGCGAACGCCGGGTTCGTCACGCGCAGCGCCCAGCCGTCGCCGGTGCGGTGCAGTTGCCGCAGCATCCACTCGCCGCCGTGGCGGGCGACGACGAACGAGCCGTCGTCGAGCAGGCCGTCGGGCTCGACGATGATGATCTCGCCGTCGTTGAACTCGGGCGCCATGTCGTTGCCGATCACCTGCAGCGCGAACGACTCGCCGCCGCTGCAGAGGCTGTCACCGGCCGCGCTCATGCAATCGTCTCGCAGCGCAGCTGCGCCTGCGGCACGCCGGCCGCGGCCAGCTCGGCGCACAGCGTGTCGGCGAACGCGCCGGGGCCGGCGATGTAGAACGCGCAATCGATGTCGAACAGATCGGCGCGCATCGCGGCGGCCATCTCGCGCGCGCCCTGCGCCGCGTCGGCGCCGTGCGAGAGCGTGACCTCGAAGTTGTCGAACGCCTCCGACCAGGCGCGGCACTGGTTGGCGAGGAAGTGGCCGTCGGGCCGCGTCGCGAGCCAGAAGAGCGCGATCGACGGCGCCTCGTCGAGCGACAGCGCATGCTCGATCAGGCTGTTGACCGGCGCGAAACCGGTGTCGCAGGCGGCGAAGACGAGCGGCCGCGGCGACTCGCCGAGGACGAAGTCGCCGTTCGGGCCCCACAGCGTGACCGGAGTTCCGGGCTTCAGGCCGGCGCCGAACAGGCGCGCGGCGATCGGGTCGGCGTCGTCGCGGGCGACGAAGAAGTGCAGGTTGCGGTCGTCGCAGGGGCAGCTCGCGATCGGATGGTCGGCGCGTGCGTTCTCGCCCTCGGCGAGGCCGAGCGTCACCGACTGGCCGGCGAGAAAGCGCAGCCGGTGGCTGCGCGGCGTCTGCAGGTGCAGCCGCATCGTGTCGGCGGCCAGCAGCGTCGCCGCGCGCACCGTCGCGACGATCGTCTGCTGCGCGATGTCGCCCGGGCCGGCGGCCTCGAGCGTCTCGAGCGTCAGCTCGCTGCTCGCCGCGGTGTGCGCGCACGACAGCACGTAGCCCTGCGCCTTCTCGGATTGCGACAGCGGATAGTCCGACGGCATCGTGCGCGCGACCTGGCCGGCGATGACGCGCAGCTTGCACATCCCGCAGGTGCCGTTGCCGCAGCCGTAGTTGAGCTTGACGCCGGCACGCAGCGCCGATTCGAGCAGCGTCAGGTGGCCCTCGACCGTGAACTGGTGTCCGCTCGGGCGCAGCGTGACCTGCGCCGACATCACCTTCAATACGTCGTCCATCGCATCCAGCACATCGACCGGTTCAGTCGCCAGCGCCCGCGCCAGCCCGTCGCTCAGCTGGCGTTCGAGTTCGATCAGTCGGGGGTCGTCGGCGCCGCCCTGCGCCTGCATCGCCCGCAGCCGCTCGCGCGTTGCTACGACGAGCGCGTGGTAGCGCTGCAGGTGGCGCTGCACGTCGGCCAGCTCTCGGCTTTGCTCGAACAGGCGCTGCGCGAGCACGTCCTGGCTCGGCAGCAGCCGCTCGCGCACGCGCCGGCCGAAAGCCTCCTCGCGGATCTTCGTCGCGCGCTCGAACATGCCCGAGGCTTCGATTCTGGCCTGCGGATAGAGCTCGAGCAGCCGCTCGGTCGAGACCAGCCCGTCGGCAAGCACGATCTCGCCCGCCTGCACGCGCCGCTGCAGCACGCCGCGCGGCACGCCGACGAGCTGCGCCGCGCGCCAGACCGTCACCCATTGCGCCATGCGGCTTCGGCGGCCGGCGCCGCCGTCGCGATGCGGTCGAGAAAGCGCGCGCGGTAGAGCAGCCGCGGGCGCGCCGGGTCGTCGGCGAACGCGCTGCGCTCGTGCAGCACGTTGTGGCCGACGAAGCCCATGCCGGCCTCGAGCCGGGTGCGCAGGATCCACGGCGAATCGCTCGCGAGCAGCGCTTCGAGGCAGGCAACTGCGGCGCGCGTTGGCGCGTCACTCTTCCATTCGATGCTGCGGGTGCGCGCGGTGTAGCGCATGTGCAGCCGGCCGCACTCGGTGATCGAGAACACCGGCCCGCTCTGTGCCGCACGGGCAACGCCGCGCTCGTCCTCGCGCGCCGGGATCCTCATCGCGTCGGGCTGCATCAATGCGGCGATATGTCCCGGGTCGGCATCGCGCAGCGCGATGTAGGCGAGTTCGTGGTCGAGCAGCGCCGTGGCGCCGCCGCGCGCCGCCGGCCGCACGCAGTGCAGGATCATCGCGTCGATGCGCCGCGCCTGCGGGTGGTAGTAGCCGTCGGTGTGCCAGCGGATCGCGCGGTCGGTGTAGGGGATGAAGCCGCCGCGGCCGTCGCTGCGGTCCGAGACCGCGATGCAGGAGATGCCGTCCTCGTCGGCGAGCCAGTTGGCGTCGAGCCGGTGCAGTCCGAGTCGCGCGCCGAGGGCGCGCGGCAGCGCCGCATCCTCTTGCGTGACCGGCGAGCGGTAGAGCGCCATATTCGTGAGCGTGATGCGTTCGAGCAGCGCCTCGCACTCGGCACGGCTCGGCGCGCGCGGGTCGGCGACCTCGACCGTCAGCGCCTCGACCTTGCCTGCGCGATGAGCCAGCTTCCAGTCGCGCCAGCGGCGGTACGCCGCGTCGTCGTCGAGATCGAAGGCGCACGCATCGACGCGGGTGGGCTGCAGTGCGCTGGCCGGCACGGTGTCAATCCCCGCTCATCGTCGTGCGCCGCGCGCGCCGCGGCGATGCGTCGAACAGGTCGCGCATCGCACGTTGCACGATGCCGATCGCATCCGGCGCCTCGGCCGCCATCACCTGGTCGATGACCCAGCGGCGATCCTTCTCGGGCAGCGTCGGCTCGAGCCGATGGCCGAGATAGCGCAGAAATGCGAAGTCGGGCTCGAAGCCGGCCTCGTCATCCTTCGCGTCCGGAGCGGCGCCGAACTCGGCGTAGTGCTGCGTCACCTCGTTGACGAGATCGATGAAGCTGTCGGCGCGGCGCGGCGCGCCGGCCGGTCGCGGGCCGAGCAGGTCATCCTCGTTGTCCTCGAGCGTTCGCGCCAGATGGCGGACGAAAGCGACCGTGAACTCGGCGCGGTCGGCCGGCGCGAGGCGCGCCGCGGCGATGCGGTCGGTGAGCGCGACGAGGAAGACGAGCAGCTCGCGCAGAAGGGCGAAATACGGCGCCCCGGCCTCGACCTCGAAATCCGCGCGCCGCATGCGTTCGAGCGTCTGCCGCGCGACGCGCCAGACGATGAACGCCATCGCGCTGGCCTGCTCGGCGGGCGACTTCGCCGATCCCTGCCGGAACCAGTGGCTCTTGACGCGCATCGCCGGGGTGTGCGGTGTCGTGCTCATCGATCGATATGTGTGCCGTGGCGGCGTTCAGGCGCCGACCGCGGCCGCGGATTTGTGCGGCACGAAGATGCCGCAGCCGAAATGCCGCTCGGCACCGAGCCCGGATTCGAGTATGCGCAGCGACGCGCCGCGCGACAGGCCGTCGAGCATCAGGCTGAAGCCGCGCGGCGCCCCGCCGCCGGCCGCATGCTGGCGGCCGCAGATGCAGCGGCACGGCACGTCCAGCAGCGCAAGCTCGGCCGCCATCGCGTCGAGGAAGCCGCTCTCGCTCGCGTCCCCGGCAGCGACGAGATGCGAGTACAGCGTCGCGTGCGGCAGCAGTTCGCGCACGCGCGGCGAGCCCAGGCGCAGCGCATGGCCGTCGATCGAAAGCTCGGCGCCGACGAGCGCATCGAGGTCGGCGACGCGTCCGCGCGCGACGCGCAACATCAGGCGCGAGCGGCCCGACAGCAGCGCGAGCGCGCCCAGGCCTTCCGGGACATTGATGCGGTGCAGCCAGGCGTGCTGCTGGCCGGCGAGCCACGGCAGTCTGGCGACGAGCGCCGCGGCGAGCGCACGGCGGTGCTCGCGCGGCACGACCGTGCCTTGCAGCCCGAAGGCGACGTCGATCATCGACGCGCGGGGTTCGCCGTCCACGCCGCTCATCGCGAAGCCGCGCTGCGATCCGCCCAGCGCAGCAGGGCCTCGCCCCACTCGCGAGCCGTCACCGGGTCGATATCGAAGACCGTGAAGCGGCTGCGTTCGCGTATGCGGGTGCGCAGCAGGCTCATGCTGCCGCCTTCGAAGTCGACCTGTTGCAGTTCGATCTCCTGCCCGCCGAGCGGGGCGCGCATGCGGGCCAGTGGTACGACGCTTGTCATGGGGACCTTTCCAGTTTGCATTGAGCGCGCCGCCCGCGCGGGGCGTCCATACCCGGTACGGGGGGGCGGCGGATAGCCCATTCGGGTGATGGCGCTGCCCCGTCAACGGTCTATCTTCGGCTGACCGGTGAAACGGCGCGCGCCGGCCGTGCGGCGGCGCCCGGCTGCACACGCAGCCCGATGATGCACGCATCGCCGCCGCCTTGAAGGAGATACGGCCATGGCCAAGAAACAGCACGACACGCCGATGCTCGACCAGCTCGAGGGCGGCCCGTGGCCGAGCTTCGTGACGGGCTTGAAGCGCCTTGCCGAGGACAAGGACTACATGGTCGACCTGCTGGGCCAGCTCGAGACGTCCTATGAGAACAAGAAGGGCTACTGGAAGGGCGGCACGATCGGCGTCTACGGCTACGGCGGCGGCGTGATTCCGCGCTTTACCGAACTGAAGAACGACCAGGGCGAGGCGGTCTATCCCGACGCCGCCGAGTTCCACACGCTGCGCGTGATGCCGCCGGCCGGCATGCACTACAACACCGCCGTGCTGCGCAAGATGTGCGACATCTGGGAGGAGCACGGCTCGGGGCTGATCGCGTTTCACGGCCAGTCGGGCGACATCATGTTCCAGGGCGCAAAGTCCGACAAGGTGCAGGACGCGTTCGACGCCATCAACGAGCTCGGCTTCGACCTCGGCGGCGCCGGCCCGGCGGTGCGCACCTCGATGAGCTGCGTCGGCGCCGCGCGCTGCGAGCAGAGCTGCTTCGACGAGGCGCGCGCGCACCGCCAGGTGATCAACACCTTCCTCGACGACATCCACCGCCCGGCGCTGCCGTACAAGTTCAAGTTCAAGTTCAGCGGCTGCAGCAACGACTGCATGAACTCGATCCAGCGCTCGGACATGGCCGTCATCGGCACCTGGCGCGACAACATGCGCACCGACGA
>CALMIL010000221.1 GCA_937864005.1 uncultured Burkholderiales bacterium | reverse complement strand
TCGTAGCTCGCGATCGTCTTGCCGTCGGCCTGCAGCGAGCCGTCCATCATCACCGAGCTGAAGCCGAGGTCGATCGCGCCCTGGCACACGCCCGGGCTCTGGCCGTGGTCCTGGTGCATCACGAGCGGGATGTTCGGCCAGGTCTCGATCGCGGCCGAGATCAGGTGCTTGATGAAGGCCTCGCCGGCATATTTGCGCGCGCCCGCGCTCGCCTGCAGGATGACCGGCGCGCCGACCTCTTCGGCGGCGCTCATCACCGCCTGCACCTGCTCGAGATTGTTGACGTTGAAAGCCGGAATGCCGTAGCCGTTCTCGGCGGCATGGTCGAGCAGCTGGCGCATCGAAACGAGGGACATGGCGGGGTCTCGCTGGAAAGAGGGCGGGGATCGTCGCGGCACGCCGCGGCGCAGGCGTGAAATCGCGCCGATTCTACCGGCGCGCTCTGCGCCGCCCGGGCCGTCGAGGCGGCGTCAGCCGACCCGCTCGGCGCGGTAGCCGCGCTCGCACAGCACGGCCAGGATCTCGTCGATGTGCGAGGCGCCGCGGGTGTGGACGACCACCTCGATCTGCGCCCGTTCGACCGACAGCGAGGTGAATGCGCGCTGGTGCTGGATCTCCTCGATATTCGCACCGAGCTGGCCGAGCAGCGTCGCCATGTCGGCCAGCGCGCCCGGCACGTCGCGCACATCCAGGCGCAGCCGCGCGAGCCTGCCCGAGCGCACCATGCCGCGCTCGATGATCTCGGCGAGGACGAGCGGTTCGATATTGCCGCCGCTCAGGACGAGCCCGACGCTGCGCCCGGCAAAGCGCGCGCGGTGCTTCATCAGCGCCGCAAGGCCGACCGCGCCCGCGCCCTCGACGACGGTCTTCTCGATTTCGAGCAGCATCAGGATCGCCTGCTCGACATCCTCTTCCGAGACCAGCAGCACGTCGTCGACGCGCTCGAGGATCAACGGCACGGTCAGCAGACCGGGCGACGCGACGGCGATGCCGTCGGCGATAGTCGCGCGCGCGCATTCGCGCTGCTCGCCGTGCACCGCGTTCCAGACCGGCGGGAAGCGCTCGGTCTGCACGCCGATGATCTCGATGCCGGGCCGCATCGCGCGTGCCGCCGTCGCGATGCCGCTGATCAGGCCGCCGCCGCCGACGGCGACGACGAGGACGTCGATCGCCGGCTGCTGGGCCAGCATCTCCAGGCCGATCGTGCCCTGGCCGGCGATCACGGCGAGGTCGTCGTAGGGGTGCACCAGCGTCAGGCCGCGTTCGGCGGCGAGCGCCATGCCGCGCATGCGCGCATCGTCGAAGGTGTCGCCTTCGAGCACGACAGCCGCGCCGAAGCCGCGCGTGCGCTCGACCTTCACCGCCGGGGCAAAGCGCGGCATGACGATCGTCGCCGGGATACCCAGACGCTGGGCGTGGTAGGCGACGCCCTGGGCGTGGTTGCCGGCCGAGACCGCGAGCACGCCGCGCGCGCGCTCCGCGGGCGTCAGTTGCGCAATCTTGTTGAGCGCGCCGCGCTCCTTGAACGAGGCCGTGAACTGATGGTTCTCGAACTTGAGGAAGACCTTGCAGCCGGCGAGTTCGCCGAGCGTCCGCGACACCAGGCAAGGCGTTTCGAGGACGTGCCCGGAGAGGCGCTGCGCAGCGGCGCGGATATCGTCGATGCCGAGGCTCATGGTGCTGCATTGTCACCGCTGCGCTGCGCGAGTCGGCGCGCAAGCGCGGGCGATGGAGACGATCTGGAGCAGGCTACGTCTTTGCGCGAATGGGACTCACCCGCCCCCGAGATCGGGGGATGACAGGGGCAGCAGGTTCTCGTAACCTTCGATCACAGGTGCAGACATGCTGCGCCTTCAGACCATCAAAAGTGAGGAAGATATGTCGAGTCGCACATTCTGGCAGAACGCATTGACGGGCGCCGTGCTCACGCTGTGCGCCGTTGGCGCGCAGGCGGGTCCCGTGATGACGCTCAACCACCAGATCGGGGGCGCCCGCACCGATGTGGCTTGGTCCGGCGGGACTTACAACGATACCGGCGGCGGCGGCTTTAGCGGCACCCTGACCAATGCCGGCATCCACAGCCATAACCCCTTTCTGACTTACTGCGTCGAACTCGGTGAGCATTTCAGTCTCGGAGTTGCCTACAACAATTACAGCATCATGAACGCGGCTTCCTACCTTGGTACCAACCCTGAGGCAATTGCGAGGAATACGCGGCTTGCCAATCTGTTCACCTGGGCCGTGGGCAATTCAAGCACTTGGTTCAGCGACAAATACAAATCCAGTGGCATGCAATTGGCCGTTTGGGAGATCATCTACGACACGGATCTGAGCCTGACGACCGGTAGTTTCTACGCAAAGAGCAACACTGACGCGAATGCCCGAGGCTATGCGAACACGCTGCTAAGCCACGCCGGTACAACACAGGCAAATGCGCTCAGCATTTGGTTTCTGAAAGCGGCCGGCAATCAAGACCAACTGTTCTGGGAAGATGCCAACGGCAACCAGAGCACTGTCCCCGAACCGATGAGCCTGGCGCTGACGGCAGTCGCGCTGGCCGGCTTGGCGCTGACTCGCCGCCGAGGTTGACCGCCTGCGGCGCCCTGTTACCTGCGCGTCTTCGGCGAAAGGCCTGCCCGACAAGGCGGGCCTTTCGCCTTATCCGTGACGCGTCTCGAGTCACGCGGTTCGGCAACGATCCCGCAAAGGTCCTGGCGCCGACATCACCCGCCGACCCGGCACACCTTGAGCATATTGGTGCCGCCTGGATGGCCCATCGGCTCGCCGCAGGTGATCGCGTAGGTATCGCCGCGCTGCAGCGCGCCCAGCTCGACGAGCAGCGCCTCGGCACGCGCGAGCGCTTCGTCGCGATCGGCGAGCGCAGGCATCAAGAGCGGCCGCACGTTGCGGTAGAGCGCCATCTTGCGCTGCGAGACGAGCTGCGTCGTCAGGCCGTAGATCGGCACCTTGATGTTGTGCCGGCTCATCCACAGTGCCGTCGAGCCCGATTCGGTGAGCGCGAGGATCGCCTTGCAGCCGAGGTGATGCGCGGTGAAGAGCGCGCCCATCGCGATCGACTGGTCGATGCGGCCGAAGCGCTTGTTGGTGAAATCGGTCTCGATGCTCGCGTCGTCGGCCGCCTCGGCCTCGAGCGCGATCGCCGCCATCTGCGTGATCGTCTCGACCGGATATTTGCCGGCCGCGGTCTCGGCCGACAGCATCACCGCGTCGGTGCCGTCGAGCACGGCGTTGGCGACGTCGCTCACCTCGGCGCGCGTCGGCACCGGGTGCAGGATCATCGACTCCATCATCTGCGTCGCGGTGATGACGACCTTGTCCATCTCGCGCGCCATGCGGATCATGCGCTTTTGCAGCGCCGGCACCGCGGCGTTGCCGACCTCGATGGCGAGGTCGCCGCGCGCGACCATGATGCCGTCGGACGCACGCAGGATCTCGCCGAGCGCCGGGATCGCCTCGATGCGCTCGATCTTCGCGATCATCGCCGGCCGGTGCCGCCACGGCTCGCCGGCGACGTTGGCGAGCTGGCGCGCCATCTCCATGTCGGTCGCGCTCTTCGGGAAGCTGACCGCGAGGTACTCGGCCTGCATGCCCATCGCGGTCTTGATGTCGTCCATGTCCTTGGCCGTCAACGCCGGGGCGGTCAGCCCGCCGCCGGCCTTGTTGATGCCCTTGTTGTTGGACAGCTCGCCACCGACGACGACCGTCGTGAAGACCTCGCTGCCGCGCACCGCGTCGACCGCGAGGCGGATCAGCCCGTCGTCGAGCAGCAGGGTATCGCCCGCCTTCACGTCGCGCGGCAGATCCTTGTAGTCGAGGCCGACCCGCTCGGCGCTGCCGAGCTCGCTTGTCGTGCCGTCGAGGATGAATTTCGCACCCTCCTCGAGCAGCACCTTGCCGCCCGCGAATTTGCCGACCCGGATTTTCGGGCCCTGCAGGTCGGCCATGATCGCGACCTCCTTGCCGGCGCGGCGCGCGACCTCGCGCACCATCGCCCCGCGATCGAGATGATCCTGAACGCTGCCGTGCGAGAAGTTCAGCCGCACGACATCGACGCCGGCGACGATCATGCGTTCGAGCACCTCGGGCGACGA
>CALMIL010000220.1 GCA_937864005.1 uncultured Burkholderiales bacterium | reverse complement strand
CGCCGAGCGCAACCCGGCCGCTCCGCAGGTCGTGAAGGTGACCGAGGCGACCGTCACCTACGTCGCGATCGACGCCAAGGGTCAGCCGCGGCAGCTCGACCCGCGCTGAATCCGCGGCAGTTCAGCGCCAGAGGTCCACCGGCTGCCCTGCCGCGCGCATGCGCTCGGCCTTGGCTTGCAGGTAGCGCTGGAACTCGGGCTCGCTGCGGTAGCTCGCGCTCGCGACATACTCGAGGCTCGCGGCAAGGTGGAACGGGCGCTGGTAGCCATCGATCCGAAATACCTCGCGGTTGCCGCTGTCGAAGAAGACGAATGTCGGCGTATAGCCGACCCCGAGCGCGCGCGCCCACGCCTGCGCGGTCGTCTTGCGGCCGTCGGGGGTGACGATCTCGCGCGGATCGGACAGCGCGAAGCGGGCGATGTCGAAGCGATCGAGCTGCGCGCGCACCTCGGGGCGCCGAAAGCCCTCGGCGTGCATCTCGTCGCACGGCTGGCAGTGGCGCGTCTCGAACAGCACCGCGAGCGGCTTTGCGCCGGCCTTGCGGCGCAGGTCGAACGGCGGCTGCATGAAGAACGGCTCGTCGGCGAGCTTCGCATTCGCTTCGTCCTTCACGTGCGCGGCGAGGTAGTCGCCGAGCGATTGCTTGCCCTCCATCTTCGCGGCGACGTAGTCGAGCGCGGCGGAGAAGCGGCGCGGCCCGTAGTAGCCGTTCAGGCGGGCGACGATGCGCCCGCGCTCGTCGAGAAACAGGATCGTCGGCGTGAACTGGACCTTCAGCAGCCGCCCGAACTCCTTCTCGCTCATCGTGCGGCCGTCGGTCCACGTCACCTCGCGGTCGCCCCACAGGTTGAGCGCGATGGCGACGAAGTTGCGCCGCGTCTTCTCGACGATCTCGCGCTGGCCGAAGTTGTTCTGCATCAGCTCGCGGCAGTACGGGCAGCCGTCCTGGCCGAAATAGACGAGGAGGCGCTTGCCTTCGCGGCCGGCAGTGGCCGCCTCGTCGCGGATGTCGAGGAAGCCCTCGCTGAACCAGCGCGGGATGTCGATCGCGTGCGGCGACGCGTCCTGCGCCACCGCCGGCGGCGCGTGCGCGACGGCGAGCAGCAGCAGCGCCAAAAGCCCTGCCCACAACCGTCGCAGCGCCATCTTCGGCATCCCGACCTCCCGGCGCTGCTTGCGCCCGACGTCAGTCTACGAAGAAATCGGGAATGAAGGTTTTCGTCCCCGGCTTGACCGAGTACTTCTCCAGATCGGTCACGCCGTGCTGCGCGAGCAGCGCATCGTCGATGAAGAAGTTGCCGCTCGTCGTCTTCGCGTCGCTCGTCAGGATCAGATAGGCGGCGTCGGCCAGGATCTCGGGCTTGCGGCACAGGTCGACGTTGACGCCGGGGATCATCTGCAGCGCCGCGGTCGCGATCGCGGTGCGCGGCCAGAGCGAATTGACGCCGATGCCGAGCGGGCGGAACTCGCCCGCATGGCCGAGCGTGCACTCGCTCATGCCGTACTTCGCCATCGTGTACGCGACGTGGCCCTTGAACCAGTGTTCGCGCATCGAAAGCGGCGGGCTCATGTTCAGCACGTGCGGATTGCGGCCGGCTTTCGCGCTCTTCGTCAGCTCGGCAAGGCAGGCCTGGGTGCACAGGAAGGTGCCGCGCACGTTGACGCCGAACATCAGATCGAAGCGCTTCATCGGCGTCGCCGGGGTCGGCGTCAGGCTGATCGCGCTCGCGTTGTTGACGAGGATGTCGATGCCGCCGAAGCGCTTCACCCCCGCCTCGACCGCGGCCAGCACGCTCGCCTCGTCGCGGATGTCGCACTGCTGGGCGAGCGCCTTGCCGCCGGCCGCCTCGATCTCCTCGGCCGCGCTGTAGATCGTCCCCGGCAGCTTCGGATTGGCCTCGGCGGTCTTCGCCGCGATCACGATGTTGGCGCCGTCGGCCGCCGCGCGCTTCGCGATCGCAAGGCCGATGCCGCGCGACGCGCCGGTGATGAAGAGGGTCTTGCCTTCGAGCGTATTCATCTGCGTTCCTCCGCGACCCTCAGGGTCAGTTTCGAGATATGCGCCGCGAGCGCCTCGCCGCACGCACGGTAGACCGGCTCACCGGGGTGAAAGCCGTCGATCGCCATCGCATCGGGGCCGAGCTCGACCTCGATCACGGCATGCGATACGTCGCTGCGCGTCGCCGTCCAGCGCGCGACGGCATCGTCGAGGCGATGCGCGTCGGCGCCCATCACGTTGCGCAGCGGGCTCGGCAGCAGCGGGAAGCGCTCGACCGGCGGCAGCGGCGCGAAGACGACGTGCGAAACGCCGCGCTCGCCGAGCAGCCAGTCGGCGAGCGCGGCACGCTGCGCGAGCGCGCGGCGCAGCGGAATCTGATCGATCACGTCGTTGACGCCGGTGACGACGACCGCGACGTCGGCGGCCGGCAACGGCTGCTCGCGCAGCAGCGCGAAGACCTGCTGCGTCGTGAAGCCCGATCGCGCGCGAAGGCTCCACTGCAGCGGCTGCGCGAGCGCACGATGCAGGGCACGGCTCAGGTGGCCGGCGAGCGCCTGATCCTGGCGTGCGACGCCGACGCCGGCGGCCGACGAGTCGCCGGCGATCAGCAGCCGCAGCGCAGGGTCGCCGCGCCCGAGCCGGCCCTCGCGCGGGCCTTCGGCCTCGGGCAGCGACGGCGCGCGCTTGCGCGTCGCGACCGCCTGCGCGACGAGCACCGGCGCCAGAACAAGCTTCAACGCGAGCGACTTGGCCGGATCGACCTTGCTCACTGCCGCCTCGTCTCGTTCGTCTGGTGCCCGGCTAGAACTTCGAGAAGTCCGGCATGCGCTTCTCGAAGAACGCGGTGAACGCCTCCATCGCTTCCGGGCTGCGCAGACGCCGGGTGAACTGCTCGCCTTCGACGCCGATCGTCTCCAGCACGGCGGCCGAGCGCGCGCGGCGCAGCAGCCGCTTGCACTCCTGCACCGCGCCCGGCGGCAGCGCATTGAAACGCTCGGCGATGCGGCGCGCATGGCCCATCAACTCGCCCGCCGGCAGCACGGCGTTGGCGATGCCGCACTCGACCGCCTCGGCGGCGGTGAACGGATCGCCGAGCAGCAGTTTCTCCGCCGCGCGCACGTTGCCCATCAGTTGCGGCACGACGAGGCTGGAGGCGAACTCGGGCACGAGGCCGAGGCTCACGAACGGCAGCGCGAGCCGCGCCTCGTCCGAGACGTAGACGAAGTCGCAGTGCAGCAACAGCGTCGTGCCGATGCCGATCGCCGCGCCGGTGACGGCGGCGACGACCGGCTTGTCGCAGCCGAGCAGCGCGCGCATGAAGACGAACCCGGGCGACTCCTCGAACTTGCCGCGGTGGCGCATGAAGTCCTCGAGGTCGTTGCCCGACGAGAAGATGCCGGGCTGGCCGGCGATCAGCACCGCGCGCACCGCGGCGTCGGCCATCGCCGCGTCGAGCGCCTCGGCCATCGCGAGGTACATCGCCGCCGTGATCGCGTTCTTCTTCTCTGGGCGCGCGATCTCGATCGTCGCGACGCCGTTCAGTACCGCTGTCTTGATCGTCATCGCTCCTCCTCGATCGCGCCGCGGGCGCTGTTCATACGCGTTCGAAGATGCCGGCCGCACCCTGGCCCATGCCGACGCACATCGTCACCATGCCGTACTTCAGGTTGCGGCGGCGCAGCGCGTGCACGACGGTCGCGGCGCGGATCGCGCCGGTCGCACCCAGCGGGTGGCCGAGCGCGATCGCGCCGCCCATCGGATTGACCTTCGCGCGATCGAGCCCGAGGGTGTCGATCACGGCGAGCGACTGCGCGGCGAATGCCTCGTTCAGTTCGATCCAGTCCATCGCATCCTGCGTCAAGCCGGCATAGCGCAACGCCGCCGGGATCGCCTCGATCGGGCCGATGCCCATGATCTCGGGCGCGACGCCGCGCGCGGCAAAGCTGACGAAGCGCGCCAGCGGCTTGAGGTCGAATTGCTTGATCGCCTTCTCGCTGGCGAGGATCAGCGCGCCGGCGCCGTCGCTCGTCTGAGAGCTGTTGCCGGCGGTGACCGAGCCCTTCGCGGCGAAGACCGGCCGCAGCTTCGCGAGGCCCTCGAGCGAGGTATC
>CALMIL010000219.1 GCA_937864005.1 uncultured Burkholderiales bacterium | reverse complement strand
CCTAGAATCCCCGCATGACCGAAGCCGCGGCGCGACCCGCCTACAAACGCAAGCTGTTCTGGGTCGCGCTGCTGTATTTCAGCGAGGGGCTGCCGCTCGGCGTCTTCTACGACATCTTCCCGGTCTACTTCCGCCAGCAGGGGGTGAACCTGGCCGATATCGGCCTCTTGTCGCTGCTCGGTCTCGCGTGGACGGTGAAGTTCCTGTGGGCGCCGCTCGTCGACTGGGCGCGCCGACACCGCTGGTGGATCTCCGGCGCCAATCTCGGCATGGCTTGCGTGATGTGGTTCTTCGCCGGCCAGACTGGCGCAAGCGGCATCGGCGGGCCCTGGCTGTGGATCGCGATCGGCGCCTTCACCTTTCTGTCGGCGACGAACGACATCGCGACCGACGGCTACACGATCGAGCTGCTCGACAAGCGCGAATACGGCCTCGCCAACGGTGTGCGGATCGGCTTTTACCGCGTCGGCATGCTGTTCGCCGGCATCGTGCTGATGCTGTCGGGCTGGTTCGGCTGGGCCTGGGCCTACCTGCTCGGCGGCGCGGTATTCGCCGCGAACGCGCTGATGGCGCTGCTCGCCCCGCGCGAGCAGTCGCGGGCGAGCGAGCCCGGCACGCTGGCTGGCGAGCTGCGTCTGCTGCGCGACCAGCCGTTGTGGATTGCCGCGCTTTGCCTCGTCGTCGGCGGCCTGCTGTGGCCGGTGCTCGGGCCGCTCGCGCGTGCGTTCGACTGGCCGGCGGTCGTTGCCGCAAGCGGCGCGTGGTGGTTCAAGGGGTTGCTGCCGGTCGGCCTGATGCTCGCCGGCGCGCTCTTGATGGTGCGCGCCGCGCGCAGACCGCGCGCGCAGCTGATGCGCGAGGGGCCGGTCTTCGGCGCCTGGGTCGAGCTGCTCGCGCGGCCGGGAATGGTTGCGATCCTCGTCTTCATCCTGCTCTTCAAGCTCGGCGATGCGGCGATGGGCTTCATGGTCAAGCCGTTCTGGGTCGATTCGGGCTTCACGAACCAGCAGATCGGCCTCGTCAGCGTCAATATCGGCCTTGCCCTTTCGATCGCGGGCGGGCTGCTCGGCGGCTGGTATGTGGACAAGCGCGGCATCTTTCGCGGGCTGTGGGTGCTCGGGCTGTGGCAGGCGCTCTCGAACCTCGGCTACGCGGCGGCGGCGCACGCCGTGCCGCTTGCACCGCAGGGCAGCGAGATCGCTCTTGCGCACCAGCTCGCGGTGTATTCGGCGAGCGCGCTCGAGAGCTTCACCGGCGGCCTGGGCACCGGCGCCTTCCTCGCCTTCCTGATGGCGATCACGAGCCGCGAGCGGGCGACGACCGAGTACGCGATCCTGTCCAGCATCTTCGCCTTCAGCCGCGCCGTCGCCGGCTGGGCGGGCGGCATCGGCGCGCAGGAGATGGGTTATGCGGCGTACTTCTTCCTGACGTTCTGGCTCAGCTTCCCGGCCTATCTGCTGCTGCCGCAGGTGCGGCGCATGCTCGCGGCGACGGATTCCCGATGATGCCGCTGCAGCAGGCGTTGAACTTGCGGCGTTCGCCCCAATCCATCGAGGCTATGCATCCCGAACCGGTCGCCGCGCCCGGCCTCGCCCGCAGTCGCGGGGCGGCGCGCCCGGTGCTGCTGACCGCGTTGCTTGCGGCACTGCTCGCCGCGCTGCTCGGCTGCGCCGCCGCGCCGCCGGCGCAGGCGCGCGAGGGGGTCGATGTCGGCCAGAAGTCGTGGGCCGCCGGGCTCGTGCCGGCGAATCAGGTCGAGCAGGCCGCGGCCCAGCAATACCGCCAGATGGAGCAGAAGGCGGCGCAGCAGCGCGCGCTCGCGGCGGCCGACGACCCGCAGCTCGTGCGGCTGCGTGCGATCGCCGATCGCATCATCCCGTACAGCTACGAATGGAACGACCGCGCGCGGCAGTGGAAGTGGGAGGTGAACCTGATCGGCAGCAAGCAGGTGAATGCCTTTTGCATGCCGGGCGGCAAGATCGCGTTCTTCTACGGGCTGCTCGATCAGCTTCAGCTCAGCGACGACGAGGTCGCGATGGTGATGGGCCACGAGATCGCGCACGCGCTGCGCGAGCACGCGCGCGAGCGCATGGGCAAGACGGCGGCGACGCGCGGCGCGATCGAGATCGGCTCGGCGCTGCTCGGCCTCGGCAACGGCGGACGCTACCTGGCCGATATGGGCGGCCAGCTCGTCACGCTCAAATTCAGCCGCGACGACGAAACCGAGGCCGACCTCGTCGGCCTGGAACTTGCGGCGCGCGCCGGCTACGACCCGCGCGCCGCGATCACGCTGTGGCAGAAGATGGCCGCCGCCGCGAAGAATGCGCCGCCGCAATGGCTGTCGACGCACCCGAGCAGCGGCTCGCGGATCAAGGATATCGAAGCCGCGCTGCCGCTCGTGATGCCGCTCTACGAGCGGGCCCAGAAGCCGACCCGCGTCTACGGCCCGCCGCCCAAGCGCAAGGCTTGACGCTCGCGAGGCTGCGTCAGCACGGCCGGCGCTCCTGCCAGCCGCGCACGATATTGCGCAAGGCATCGAGCCCGTCGGTCAGCGCCGCCGGGCCAGGCTGCAGGATGAGCGGCGACTTGATCTCGTGCAGCTCGCCGTCGCGCACCGCCGGCACGCCGCTCCAGCCGGGCCGCGCCGCGACCTGTTCGGGGCGAAATTTCTTGCCGCACCACGAGCCGATGACGATATCGGGCGCGCGCTCGATGATCTCGGCGTCGTCTTCGATGATGCGGTCGCGGCCGAGCGGCTGGCGCGCGCGCTCGGGGAAGATGTCGTCGCCGCCGGCGATGGCGATCAGTTCGCTGACCCAGCGGATCGCGCTGATGCGCGGCAGATCCCACTCTTCGAAGTAGACGCGCGGGCGCGGCGCCGCCTGCGCGCCCGCGCTGCGTGTCGCTTCGATGCGGCGCTGCAACTGCCCGACGAGCGCCGCCGCCGCGCCGCTCGCGCCGGCCAGCGCCCCGAGGCGCAGCACGTAGCCGAGGATGCCGTCGACGCTGCGATGGTTCGCGATCCAGACCTCGACGCCGGCCTTGACGAGGGCCTGCGCGATATCGGCCTGGATGTCGGAGAAGCCGATCGCCAGATCGGGTTCGAGGGCGAGGATGCGATCGATCTTCGCCGACGTGAAGGCCGACACCCGCGGCTTCTCGCGGCGCGCCCGCGGCGGCCGCACCGTGAAACCCGAGATGCCGACGATCAGCGCCTCGCGTCCCAGCGCGTAGAGCACCTCGGTCGGCTCCTCGGTCAGGCAGACGATGCGCCGCGGGCCGAGCCGCGCGTCGAAGTCGGGGATGCGATCTGCCGTCATGCGCGCAGTATGACGCTCAGGCGTCGAGCTGCGGCACGACGACCCAGCGCCCTTCGAAGCGGACGATGCGGACCGTGCCGCCGAAGACATCGACGAGCTGCCGCTGCACCTGCGGATCGTCGCTCGCGCCGACCGCGCGGACGCGGCCCGCATCGAGGACGATGAGCCGGTCGGCGAGCAGCGCGAGCGAGAGGTCGTGCAGCACGGCGACGACGGTGACGCCGGCGCGCGCCTGCGCGCGCAGCAGCCGCACGATCGCGACCTGGAACGGCGGGTCGAGGTGCGTCGTCGGTTCGTCGAGCAGCAGCACCGGCGCACCGACCGCCAGCGCGCGCGCGACGAGCACGCGCTGGCGCTCGCCGCCCGAGAGCTCGGCCAGGCGACGGTCCTGCGCGCCGTCGCAGCCGGCGTCGCGCATCGCGCGGTCGACCTGCATCCGATCCTCGCGCGTCAGCGCGCCGAAGAGGCCGGTGCTCGGCAGCCGGCCGAGCGAGACGACCTCGAGCACCGTCAGCTCGCCGCTCGGATCGGTCTGCTGCGACAGCCAGGCGAGCCGCGCGGCGCGCGCCGCGGGCGCGAGCAGCGCGATATTCGCGCCGTCGATCCGCACCTCGCCCTGGCGCAGCGGCAGCAGCCCGGCCATCGCGCGCAGCAGCGTCGACTTGCCGGCGCCGTTCGGGCCGACGATCGCCGACCAGCCGGGGCCGGCGTCGAGCGTCACGCCGCGCAGCGCTTCGGTGCTGCCGAGCGTCACGCTTGCGCCTTCGACCTGCAGCAGGCTCATGAGGCAACCTCACGACGGCGTTCGGCCGGTCCAGCCGGGCGGCAGTGAGCCCACCGGCCACGCCAGCGACCCCTTCGCGCTCGGGGCGGCCGCACGGGGTTCATCGCGGCCGGCCGCGGTTGAGCAGCCAGATCAGATAGCCGCCGCCGAGGATCGCGGTCAGCACGCCGACCGGGACCTCCTGCGGCGCGATCAGCACCCGCGCGAGGACATCGGCCGCGAGCAGCAGCGCACCGCCCGCGGCGGCGCTCGCGACGAGGTGAAAGGCATGCGTTGCGGGCGCGAAGCGGCGCACGATGTGCGGCGCGACGAGGCCGACGAAGGCGATCAGCCCGGCCTGCGAGACGGCGACGCCGGTCGCCAGCGCGATCGCAGCGACGAGGGCGATGCGCACCCTGGCGAGCGGCAGGCCGAGGCTCGCCGCGGTATCGTCGCCGAGCGTCAGCGCATCGAGCGCACGCGCCAGCCGCAGGCACGGCGGCAGCGTGACGGCGAGGCCGGCCAGCAGCACCGCGCACTCGCCCCAGCCGAGAAAGCCGGTGCTGCCGAGCATGAAGGTCTGCTTGCCGCGCAGCGCGTCCGGCGCGGCGGTCGTCAGCAGGTCGCTGATCGCGGCGAGGACGACGCCGACGACGACGCCGGCCAGCAGCAGCCGTGTCGTCTGCTGCGCGCCGCGCGCGAGCACGAGCGTCAGCAGCACGCCGAGCAGGGCGCCCGCGAACGCCGCGCCGACGAGGCCGAGTCGCGCCGCGGCGCCGGCCGCTGCGCCGCCCGCTGCATGGCCGGCGAGCATCGTCGAGGCGAGCACGGCGACGACGCCGAGCGATGCGCCCGAGGCCGACCCGAGCAGATACGGATCGGCCAGCGGATTGCGAAACAGGCCCTGGGCGACGGCGCCCGCCAGCCCGAGCAGCGCGCCCGTGAGCCAGGCGCCGAGCGTGCGCGGCGCGCGGATCTCGCCGATGATCACGCGCGCGTCGGCGCTGCGCCAGATCTGCTCGAAGGCGGCCCACGAAACGCCGTCGCTGCCGGCGACGAGGCCGGCGCCGACCATCAGGAGCGTGGCGCAGACGAGCGCCGCGGCGAGCCCCTGGCGGCGCCTTGCATCGAGCAACGCGGCTGCCATCAATGGGCGCCCGCGACCCTGACCAGGCAATCGGCGAGCACGCCCGCCGCCTCGCCCATGCGCGGCCCGGGGCGGGTCAGCAGATCGAACTGCGCGAGTTCGAAGCCGCACGCCTTGCCGCGCGCCAGCGCGCGCAGCGACGGCCAGCCCGGCCGCATCGGCATCTCCTGCAGGTTCTGCTTCGACGCCAAGATGACGTCGGGCTGGGCGCGGACGACGAATTCGGGGTTGACCTTCGGGAACGGGCCGCTCTCGGGCGCGAGGATATTGCCCATGTGCAGGCGCGCCAGTAGTTCACCGACGAACGACTCGGGGCCGGCGGCATAGGGTGTCGAGTCGATCTCGAAATAGACGCGCTGCCCGCGCAGGCCGGAAGGCACGCGGGCCGCGGCGGCGGCGATCTCGCGCTCGATCCGCGCCCAGACGGCGTCGCCCGCGCCAGGACGGTCGAAGAGCTTGGCCAGCAGCAGCAGGGTATTTTTCGTATCGGCGCGGTTGCGCGTTTCGAGCACGACGACCTTGAAGCCGAGCGTCTCGAGCCGGCCGATGATGCGCGCCGACGACGAGACGAGGACGACATCGGGCTTCAATGCGGCGATGCGCTCGACCGGCAGATCTTCGAGCCCGCCGAGCTTGGGCAGCGCGGCGACGCTCGCCGGCCAGTTCGAGAAGCGGTCGGTGCCGACGAGCCGGTCGCAGGCGCCGATCGCGCAGACGCTTTCGGTGAGCGAGGGCAGCAGGCTGACGACGCGCTCGGGAACGGCCGGCAGCGCAACGTCAACGCCGCGATCGTCGCGCACGACGACCTCGGCCCGCGCACCGGCCGCGGCGAGCATGAGCGCGAGCAGCAGCGCCCCGATGCGGTGGACCCGCATCGCCGGCGCGCGCCCGCGTTCAGAAGCCCTTGCCATCGAAGCGCACCCCGATCCACGCCTGCAGGCCGAGGCCCTGATAGTCGCGCATCGGCTCGACATCCTTGTCCAGCGCATTCAGCAGCTTGGCCTCCAGACGCCACTGCGGCGCGAAGCGCCAGTAGGCGAGGAAGTTGAGGAGGCCGTAGCCGCCGAGCGTGACGCCGCCGTCGGGCCGCGAGCCGACGCCGATCGCCGACGCGCCGAGCGTCCACGCGTCGTGCGTGTAGTTGACAGCCAGCGTCTCCTGGTGCGCGGCGCGGCGCGGCAGGCGCTGGCCGGTATCGCGGTCCGTCGCGTCGAGCAGATCGACCGTCGCGCTCACGTCCCACCCGCCCCACTGCTGGCCGAAGGCGAAGGTCGCACCCTGCAGGCGGGCGCGCGCGACGTTGCCGGCGCAGCCGAAATAGCCGGGCGGGCAGTTCGTGCCGTTCGGGTCCGGGTCGTAGCCGATCATGTCGTCGACGTCGTTGCGGTAGACGGTGGCCGACGCGCTCGTCGCGCCCGACTGCCACAGCGCACCGAACTCGATGCTGCGCCCCTCTTCCGGCTTGATCGTCGCGACGCCGTAGCCGGGATAGAAGAGATCGTTGAAGGTCGGCGCCCGAAACGTCGTGCCGGCCAGCGCGCGCAGCTTGAATTGCGGCGTCGCCTGCCAGGTCGCGCCGAGGCTGCCGGTCGTATTGTTGCCGTAGACCGAGTTGTCGTCGAAGCGCACGCTCGCCTGCAGCCCCGCAGCCCCGAAACGCCCCGCATAGCCGGCGACGAAGCCGTTGTTGTTGCGCCGCGGCTCGTCGGTGAAGACGTTGCCCGAGACCTGCTCGCGCAGGTACTCGTAGGCGAGCATCAGCTGCTGGTCGGCGTCGAACTGGATCGCGTTCTGCCACAGCAGCTGTTCGCGCCGGGTCTTCAACTCGCTCATGACCGTGCCGCCGCTCTTGGAGTCGTCGATGTTCTGCGAGCCTTGCACGGTCGTCGTCCACAGCGGAGAGATGACGCCGTTGTAGTCGATCGCGACGATCGACGAGCGCAGGTGAGTGCGAAAGTCGGGCGCGGGATCGGGCAGATAGTCGGGCGGATTGAATTCCGCGCCATCGTATTGGGAATTGAGCGCGGAGGCGACGACGTTGACGCCGATGCGGTGCCCGGCGGCCGGCGTATAGCCGAGCTTCAGGTTGCCGAAGTTGCGGCCGTAGCCGTCGTCGTCGGGGTTGTAGTTGCCGAAGCGGTCGTTCGGGCGGATCGCCGAGACGCCACCGCTCGCCTCGCGGCCGACCATCGCCGCATAGTCGAAGCCGTCCTGCGAGCCGCTGATGCCGGCATTGCCGAGGTACGAGCGGTAGTTGCCGCCAGCGAGGTGCGCGGTCGCTCGCGCCGCCCCAATGCCGCGGCGCGTGAAGATCTGGATCACGCCGCCCACCGCGTTGGCGCCATACAGGCTGGATGCCGGCCCGCGCAGCACCTCGATGTGGTCGATCTGGTCGAGCGTGAGGGCATCGAACGACGCCTGGCCGAGCGAGGCCGAGCCGACGACGACGCCATCGATCAGGACGACGGTGCCGCTCGTGCTCGCGCCGCGCACGAAATAGCCCGAGGTCTGGCCCGGGCCGCCGTTGCGGGCGATCTGGATGCCGGCCTCGATGCGCAGCAGGTCCTCGACCGAATCGGCGGTCGCGTTGCGGATGGTGTCGGCATCGATAACGACGACATCGGCCGCGCTTCGGGCCAGCGGCTGCGGTTCGCGCGTGCCGGTGACGATGACGCGATCGAGCTGGGCCTGTGCCGCGGCGAGGCCCGGAACGAGAGAGGCCACGGCGAGGACGCGCGCGAAAACGCCTGCGCGCAGGAAAGTGCGAAATGGGAACATGGAAGGAACACCCTGAACAAGCCACGGGCGCCGCTTCCCCGCGGCCCCGTGCGACATGAGCCCTGCGCTTGCGCGCGGGCCCGCTCGTTGGCCGGTATACGGGCTGGCGGACTCGCTCGATGGCCTTCCCGGAAGCGCGCTTCCAGTGGCATCTGCATCGAGAGTGGCGCGACTTGTGATCGACGCCGTCCGCTCACCGTTGCGGGGGCAGCGCAGGCTAGGCGTCGGCTTTCACCTCGGCCACCCTGCTTCCCGTTTATCCCGCGGGGCAGAAAGCCGGCACGGGCACCAACGCGCCGATTCTATGGCGGCTGCAAGGGCCGCCCGGCGCCGGTTGCGGCCGGTGCCGCCGATCAGGGCTTGTGGCTGCGGCTCACATCGCTTTGCGATACGAGCCTTCGCCGCAAGGCCCGACCGCTACGCCGTCAGCCCTTGTCCCTGAGTTCGCGGCGCAGGATCTTGCCGACGTTGGTCTTGGGCAGTTCGTCGCGGAAGACGACGACCTTGGGCCGCTTGTAGCCGGTCAGGTTCGCCTCGCAAAAGGCTTGTACCTGCTTCTCGGTAAGGTCGGGCTTGCTGCGCACGACGAACAGCTTGACGAGTTCGCCGGCCTTCGCATCGGGCATGCCGACGGCCGCGCATTCGAGTACGCCGTCGAGCTGCGAGACGACGTCCTCGACCTCGTTCGGATAGACATTGAAGCCGCTGACGAGGATCATGTCCTTCTTGCGGTCGACAATTCTGAAGTAGCCGCGCTCGTCGACCGTTCCGATATCGCCGGTGCGGAAGAAGCCGTCGGCCGTCATCACCTTGGCCGTCTCGTCCGGCCGCTGCCAGTAGCCGGCCATCACCTGCGGGCCGCGGATCGCGATCTCGCCCGGCGTGCCCAGCGGCACCTCGTTGCCGTCGTCGTCGAGCAGCTCGAGCTCGGTATTTGGCATCGGCAGGCCGATATTGCCGCTGTAGGCGGTGCTGTCGACCGGGTTGCAGGTGGCCGACGGCGACGTCTCCGACAGGCCGTAGCCCTCGACGATCGGGCAGCCGGTCTTCTCGAGCCAGATCTTGGCCGTGCCGCTTTGCACCGCCATGCCGCCGCCGACCGAGATCACGAGGCTGCGCCAGTCGACGCTGCCGAAATCGGGGTGATGCGCCATCGCGTTGAACAGCGTATTGACGGCCGGAAAGCTGTGGAACTTCTGCCCCTTCAAATCCTTGAAGACCGCCGGCAGGTCGCGCGGATTGGCGATCAGGATATTGCAGCCGCCCATGCGCATGCCGAGCATCATGTTCGTATTGAAGCCGAAGATGTGATAGATCGGCAGCGCGCAGATCGTCACCACCTGCTCGCCGGCCGGGATCTTCTTCAATGCCGGCTGGTACCAGGCCTCGGATTGCAGGATATTGGCGACGAGGTTCCTGTGCAGCAGCACCGCGCCCTTGCTGACGCCGGTCGTGCCGCCGGTGTACTGCAGCACCGCGATATCGTCCGGCCCGACCGTCGCCGCGCGCAGCGCCTTGCCGCGGCCCTGGTTGAGCGCGTCGTTGAAGCGCACCGCGCCGGGCAGGTCGAACGCCGGCACCATCTTCTTCACGTTGCGCACGACGTAGTTGACGATCAGCGACTTCGGGAATCCGAGCATGTCGCCGAGCGCGGTCAGGATCACGGTCTTCGTCGGCACATTCGCGGCCACCGCCTGCAGCGTGGTGGCGAAATTCTCGATCATCACGATCACCTTCGCGCCCGAGTCCTTCAGCTGGTGCTCGAGCTCGCGCGGCGTATACAGCGGGTTGACGTTCACCACCACGTAGCCCGCGCGCAGGATGGCGGCGACCGTGACCGGATACTGGGGCACGTTGGGCATCATGACCGCGACGCGGTCGCCCTTGGCGAGCCCGAGCCCCTGCAGGTACGCGGCGAAGGCGCGCGACTGCTGGTCGACCTGCCCGAAGCTGATGGTCTTGCCCATGAAGCGGTAGGCCGTCGCGCCGGCGTGCTTCTTGAAGCTCTCTTCGAGCAGCTCGACGAGCGAGCGGTACTGCGCGACGTCGATTTCGGCCGGGACGCCCGCCGGATAACTCTTCAACCAGGTCTTTTCCATGTTCTCCTCCGTTGGCTGCGATTCTGACGCAAGGCTGACACGGTCTCCATGGGGTTTTCCGATAGCGGCCGAGTTGACTCAAGTTGCACCGAGCGGGGTCGAAAACAGCGGGAATTCCCCTACTTCGCCCGGATCGCGCCTTGTCCGTCGCCACCGTCCATCCGCTCCCGCCCGAGGCCCTGCGCCTGGGCGCGCCGCTGCCCTTCGCGCTGCGCGACGCCAGCGGCGCGCTGATCGCAGCGCGCGGCGCGGTGATCCGGACCGAGGCGCAGCTGCAGGCCCTCGCCTCGCGCAACCTCTTTCTCGACGATCAGGACAGCGAAGCGCTCGCCCGCGCGGTCGCCGGCAAGGTCGATTCGATGATGCGCAGGAACGCGCTGCTCGGGCAGATCGCGCAGGCCCGGCCGGACGACGTGCCGGCCGGCGCCGTGGCGCGCCGCCTGCACGATCCGATCGGAACCTGGAGCGCGCTGCGCACGCGCGCCAGCGTGCTGCTGCGCGAGACGCCGGGCGCCGACTTCGCCCCGCGGCTGGCCGCGCTGCAGGCCGAGACGCTCGAAGCGCTCGACCGCGATGCCGACCTTTCGCTGCTCATCCTGATCCAGGGTACGGCGAGCGAATCGCGCAACTACAGCGTCGGCCATGCGCTGCTCGTCGCGGCGGTATGCGAGCTCGCCGCGCGCCACCTCGTCGCCTGGCCGGCGGCGTGGCGCGAACCGCTGCGCTGCGCGGCGCTGACGATGAATATCGCGATGACGTTGCTGCAGGATTTGCTTGCGCTGCAGGATTCGGCGCCGACGCCGCAGCAGCGCGCCTTGATCGACAACCATGCCGGGCTCGGCGCGCAACGCCTGCGCGCCTGCGGCATCGGCGACGAACTCTGGCTCGACGCCGTCGCCCAGCACCACGCGACGCGCCCCGGCAAGCTCGCCGAGCTGCCCGCCGCGGCACAGCTTGCGCGCCTGATCCAGCGCGCCGATATCTTCGCCGCGCGCCTGAGCCGGCGCCGCACGCGCCAGGCGCTGTCGGGCATGGCGGCGGCGAAGGCGACCTATCTGGACGAGAACCGGCAGGCCGACGAAGCAGGCGCGGCGATCGTGAAGGCGACCGGCATCCATCCGCCCGGCAGCTTCGTGCGGCTCGCAAACGGCGAGATCGCGGTCGTGCTGCGGCGCGGCCGGCTGGCCAACGAACCGATCGTCGCAAGCGTCGTTTCCGCCGCCGGCATGCCGCTTTGCGAGCCGGCGCGGCGCGACACGCGCATCGCGCGCCTCGCCGTCGTGGCGGGCGTCGCGCCGCAGGACGTGCGGCTGCGGCTGAACCTGGAGCAGCTCGCGAGCCTGGCCTGAAGCCGCTGCGCGCTCAGGCGCCCTGCAGTTCGGTCAGCAGCCCCTTGGCGTGCCGGCAACGCGGCGCGTAGCGGCCGACGCGCGATGCGATCTGCTCGATGTGCTCGGGCGTCGTGCCGCAGCAGCCGCCGGCAATATTGAGGAAGCCCGCGCGGGCGAAATCCTCCATCAGGCCGGCCGTGATCTCCGGCGTCTCGTCGAAGCCGGTCTCGCTCATCGGGTTGGGCAGTCCGGCATTCGGGTAGCAGCTGATGTAGGTGTCACCCGCGATCTTCGCCAGCTCTTCGATATAGGGCCGCATCAGCGCCGCGCCGAGCGCGCAATTGAGCCCGACCGCGAGCGGCCGGGCGTGGCGCACCGAATGCCAGAATGCGCCCACCGTCTGCCCCGACAGGATGCGCCCCGAGGCGTCGGTGACGGTGCCCGAGACGATCACCGGCAGCCGCTCGCCGTTTGCCTCCATCAGCTCGTCGAGCGCGAAGATTGCCGCCTTTGCATTGAGCGTGTCGAAGATTGTTTCGATCAGGAACAGGTCGCAGCCGCCTTCGAGCAGGCCCTCGGCCTGTTCGCGGTAGGCGTCGCGCAGTTCGTCGAACGTGACGTTGCGCGCCGCCGGATCGTTCACGTCCGGGCTGATGCTCGCGGTGCGCGGCGTCGGCCCGAGCGCGCCGGCGGCGAAGCGCGGCTTGTCCAGCGTGCTGAATTCGTCGCAGGCCCGGCGCGCGAGCCGCGCCGCGGCGACATTCATCTCGCGCGCGAAGTCGGCAAGGCCGTAGTCGTCCTGCGCGACCCGGGTCGCGCCGAAGGTATTGGTTTCGACGATATCGGCGCCGGCGCGCAGATAGTCCTCGTGGATGCGCAGGATCAACTCCGGCCGCGTCAGCTGCAGCAGTTCGTTGTTGCCCTTCAGATCCTTCGGATGGCCGGCGAAGCGTGCGCCGCGATAGTCGGCCTCGGAAAGCTTCTCGCGCTGGATCAGCGTGCCCATCGCGCCGTCGAGGATGACGATGCGCTCGCTCAGGATGCGCGCCAGCGCGGCGCCGCGGGTGTAGGCCGGTTCGTTCATTGCTGCATTGTAGGAACGCCACCGCAAGCGGGTGCCGGCGCGGGCTTTGGCCGCCGCGCCCGCGCGCGGATCAGGGTTCAGGTCAGCTCGACGGCGCGCGTCTCGCCGAACAGCGAGGCGCGAAAGTCGAGCGCGCGCGGGCCTTCCTGCTTCATCGCCCACTGCGCGAGGGCGCGCGCCGACATCGGCTTGGCGAACAGATAGCCCTGCAGTTCGTGGCAGCCGAGCGCGCGCAGCAGCTGCTGCTGGGTCTCGGTCTCGACGCCTTCGGCGACGACCTTCAGGCCGAGGGCATGGGCGAGCTTGACGACGGCATCGACGATCGCGTGCGCGTCGTCGCTCGTCGCCAGGTCGAGCACCAGGCCGCGGTCGATCTTGAGTTCCTCGGCCGGCAGCTTGCGCAGGCGGCCGAGGTTCGAGTAGCCGGTGCCGAAATCGTCGATCGACAGGTGCACGCCGAGCGCGGCGAGCTCGTCGATCACGCCGTGCGCGTCGTGGCTGTCGTCGGTGGCGACGGTTTCGGTGATCTCGCAGGTCAGCACCTGCGCGTCGAGCCGGTTGCGCTGCAGCGCGGCGCCGATGCGCCGGGCGAGATCGGGCTGGCGCAACTGGTGCACCGAGAGGTTGATCGCGACCCGCATCCGCAGGCCCTGGTTGCGCCAGGCGCGGATCTGGCGGCACGACTCGTCGATCAGCCAGTTGCCGATCGCGTGGATCAGCCCGTAGCGTTCGGCGATCGGGATGAAGACCTCCGGGCTGACCGTGCCGCGCTGCGCATGGTTCCAGCGCATCAGCGCCTCGACGCCGGTGATCTCGCCGCTCGGCGCGTGGATCTTGGGCTGGTAGAAGAGTTCGAGCTCGCCGCGCTCGTTCGCCAGGCGCAGATCGCGCAGCAGCTCCATCTCGTCGCGCTTGCCGCCGAGCATGCCGGCGTCGAAGAAGCAGTGCGTCGCGCCGCCCTGGTGCTTGGCGCTGCTCAGCGCCGCCGCGGCATGCGGGATGAGGCGCGACAGCGCGCCGTGCTCGGGGTACATCGCGATGCCGATCGACGCCGAGATCGCGAGTTCGCGCTGCTCGATCCGGCACGGCCGGGCCAGATCGGCGAGCAGCACGCCGGCGCGCGCCGCGGCGGCCTCGGGATCGGGATCGGCGCCGATCAGCAGCAGGAATTCGTCACCGCCGGCGCGCGCCAGCACTTCGCGCTCGGTGCACTGAGCGCTCAGGCGCTGGCCGACGACGCGCAGCAGCGCGTCGCCGACATGCTGGCCGAAATGCTCGTTGACGCCCTTGAGGCCATCGAGATTGATGAAGAGCAGCGCGAGGCTTTGATCGGCACGGTCGGCACGCGACGCGGCGCGCCGGAGGTGCTCTTCGAACATCAGACGATTGGGCAGCCGGGTCAGCGGATCGGTATGGGCGGCACGCTCGGCTTCCTCGCGCGCATTCGCGAGCAGGCCACTGAAGCGGTCTTCGATCATGGCCACGAGCAGCAGCAGTGCGAGCACCGCCGGGCCGCCGAGCAGCGCAAGAATCGTCAGCGCCTCGCTGCCGATCAGGTTCGCGGCATCCACATCGGCCGCCGCGCCGGCGGCCAGTTCGGCGGCGCGCAGCAGTTCGACATTGACGACGGCGAGCGTCACCCCGAGCAGCAGCGCGGCGAGCGTCGAACGCTGGCGTCCGGCGCGTGCGTACGCCAGGAACGACGGCGCAAGCACGGCGCCGATGCCGAGCGTGCCCAGGACAAAGGCGACGGCGATCGGCGCGCCGTGCCATGCCACCCGCGGCTCGACCGCGAGCGAATGCAGCGCCAGCAGCGACGCGCCGCACAGCGCGGCGCTCGTGGCGCCGGCCAGGCTCCAGCGCCAGGCCGGTGAAGTCCGGCTGGCCAGCGGCTGCACGGCCAGCCCGGCGGCCGCGGCGAGCGCGAACGCGGCGAGCAGAGTCGGAATGTCGAATGCCGCCGCGGCCGGCAGCGCCTGGCCCGACAGCAGGATGAAGTGCGACGACAGCAACCCGGTGGCGAGCGCGAGCGCGGCACTGAACTGGCGCCGCAGGCGCACGCCGGGTTCGGCATGCGCCCGGACCCGCAGCAGGCCGAGCATCGCGAACGACGCCAGCACGGCGACCGCCGCGGCTGCGCCAAGCAGATCCGCGCGCGAGCTCCAGTCCAGGGTTTGCGCCATCAGCGTGGACGCATGGGATTCGCCATCGGAGCTGTATCGGCGCCGCAGCGACGCACTTGAGCCGGCACGGGAAGACGAGTTCGGCTAGGCTTCGCCGTCTTTGCCACTCCCGCGAGGAAGCCATGCAATACCGTCGTCTGGGCCGCAGCGGCCTGAAAGTGAGCGAGCTCTCGCTCGGCTCCTGGGTCACGTATCACAACCAGATCGATGTGCAGGCGGCCACCGAGATGCTTGCCGCCGCGATGGATGCCGGCGTCAATTTCTTCGACAACGCCGAGGCCTATGCGCTCGGCAGGAGCGAGGTCGTGATGGGCGAGGCGTTCAAGGCGCTGAAGTGGCCGCGGCTGAACTATGTCGTCTCGACCAAGTTCTACTGGGGGCTCGAGCGCGACGGCAATACCGTCAACCGCCGCGATACGCTGAACCGCAAATACCTGCGGCAGGCGATCGACGGCTCGCTCGCGCGCATGGGGCTGGACTTCATCGATCTCGTCTACTGCCACCGGCCGGACCCGGCGACGCCGATCGAGGAGACGGTGTGGGCGATGAGCGACATGATCACTCAG
>CALMIL010000218.1 GCA_937864005.1 uncultured Burkholderiales bacterium | reverse complement strand
GGCCAGTTCGGCGAGGTGTACCTGCGCATCGAGCCGCTGCCGCGCGGCGCGGGCTTCGAGTTTCTGGATCAGGTCAAGGGCGGCACGATTCCGGGCCAGTTCATTCCGGCCGTCGAGAAGGGCGTGCGCCTGGCGCTCGAGACCGGTGTGATCGCCGGCTTTCCGGTGAAGGACGTGCGCGTCGTCGTCTACGACGGCAAGCACCACAGCGTCGACAGCAAGGAGATCGCCTTCGTCACCGCCGGCCGCAAGGCCTTCATCGACGCCGTCAAGAAGGCCGGGCCGATCGTCCTCGAGCCGATCGCCAACATCGAGATCACCGCCCCCGAGGCGGCGATCGGCGACATCACCGGCGACCTGTCTGCCAAGCGCGGCCTGGTGAGCGGAACGCGCACCGCACAGCCGGGATCGCTCACCGTGCTCGGCCAGGCGCCGCAATCCGAACTGAACGGCTACCAGTCGCGGCTGAACGCGATGACGAGCGGCCAGGGGCGCTACTCGCTGTCGCTGAGCCACTATCAGGCGGTGCCGCCGAACGTGCAGCAGCAACTCGTCGGGCAGTACCAGGCGAAGGACGAGGACTGATCGCTTCCGACGCCGACACCGATTGACTTTTGTCATCAGGTCGTGCTGTGCGCGCGACAACGCACTTGAAGTCGAAACTGTCGCTCCTATCTTCATGGCATGGGGGCCGCGGGGCTCCCGCCACGTAGGAGCCAAGATATGTTTGCATTGAACACCCGCCCGGCGGCTTCCGTCGCGGGCTCGCGCGATCCTTTCAGCCTGATGGACTCGCTGTTCTCGGACTGGCTGTCGGCACGCCCGGCCTCGGCGCTCGTCTCGAACGCGCGCATCGAAGTCAGCGAGAGCAACGCCAGCTACGAAGTGCGTGCCGAGTTGCCCGGTGCGACGAAAGACGACATCTCGGTCGAGATCGAAGGCGTGCGCGTCTCGATCACCGCGAAGCGGGACAGCCAGTCCGAGAAGAAGGACGGTGAGAAGGTTCTGTATTCGGAGCGCACCCACGAGTCGTATGCCCGTTCGTTCGAGCTGCCGCAGGCGGTCGATTCCGAAACCGCGGTCGCCAGATTCGAGAACGGCGTGCTGATGCTCACGCTGCCGAAGAAGAACGCGCCGCAATCGCGCAAGCTCGCCGTCCAGTAAGCGCTTCGGCTTCGCCGCGCCGCCGGCCTCGTTGGAGGGGCCGGCGGTGCGCGGACCGTCCTGGCACGCGGATCGGCACAATCGCGCTTTGCGCGGCGCGTTCGCGGCCGATCTCAAGCCGGCACCGAAACCGCCGACAACCGGGGGGACGCTTTCCCCTTGTGTCGCTGCCGTTGGACTCCGTCGCCTGCTTCGAACCGATCACCGCCGCGCTGCCCGACCTGGCGGCGTGGACGACGCGCCTGCAGGCGGCGCAGATTCCCGTTCTCGAGAGCAGCGCACAGGCGCTGCAGGCGCTGCGCGAGCGTCAGGACGACGACGATGTCGACGCCAACCTGATCGGCGAGATGGTGGCCGGCGACCCGCTGATGACGCTTCGCGTGCTCGTCCATGCCGCGGCGAACCGCCCGCCGCGCATGGTGACGGACCCGCAGACCGTCACCGCCGCGCTCGTGATGATGGGCGTGACCCCGTTCTTCCGGGCCTTCGAGCCGCCACCGACGGTCGAGGATCGTCTGCGCGATATGCCGCAGGCGATGCAGGGCTTGCATACCGTCCTGCGGCGTTCGCACCGCGCCGCCAATTTCGCGATCGGCTTTGCCGTGCACCGGACATCGCCCGACGCGGCGCTCATGCATCAGGCCGCGCTCTTGCACGACTTCGCCGAACTGCTGCTGTGGTGCGAGGCGCCGGCGCTCGCGCTCGGAATCCAGCGCGCGCAGCGCGCGCAGCCGTCGCTGCGCTCGAACGCCGCCCAGCGGGCGATACTGCAGGTCGAACTTGCCGACGTTCAGCAATCGCTGCTGCGCGCCTGGCGGCTGCCGCAGTTTCTGATCATGGCCACCGACGACCGCCACGCCGAGCATCCGAGCGTCAGGACGGTGGCGCTGGCGGTGCGGCTGGCGCGCCATTCGGCGGCCGGCTGGGACAACCCCGCGCTGCCCGACGATTACGGCGATGCGGCGCAGTTGCTCAATCTTTCGATCGACGCGACAAGACAGCTGGTGCGCGATATCGACGCTTGAACGGCCGGGCCATGGCGCCGCCACGCAGGCTTGTCACGCAGTCTGGCGCGTCGCCTACACTGAACGGATGACCGATCCGCAAGCGCCTGCCACACCCCGGGCACACGGCCCCGGGCGCGCGTTCTGGGAGGAGCGCTTCCGAGCGGGCCAGACGCCGTGGGAGCGAGGCGACGTGCATCCGCAGCTGACACGCTGGCTGGCCGACGGCAGCCTCGAGCGGTCGGCGCTGAACGGCGCGATCGCGGTGCCGGGCTGCGGGTCGGGACGGGAAGTTGCGGTGCTCGCCAAGGCAGGCTTCGATGTCGTCGCCATCGACTACGCGGCAGCCGCGATCGAGCTGACCCGGCAACGGTTGCATGAGGAGCAATCGACGGCACATCTCGCGCTGGCCGATGTCCTGACCTGGCAGCCCGCGGCGCCGCTTGCGGCGGTCTACGAGCAGACCTGCCTTTGCGCGCTGCATCCCGATCACTGGGTCGCGTACGCGGCGCAGCTGCACCGCTGGCTGCGCCCGGGCGGGCGATTGCTCGCCCTCTTCATGCAGTTTCGGCGCGAAGATGCAGCGCAGGGCTTCATCCAGGGGCCGCCCTATCATGGCGATATCCATGCGATGAGGGCGCTGTTTCGGGCGCCGTTGTGGGACTGGCCCAAGCCGCCCTACGATAGCGTGGCGCATCCGCTGGGCGCAAGCGAACTGGCGCTGGTGTTGACGCGCCTTTGACGCACGGCGGCTCGATGGCAATCAGGCTGCGCCGAGTGCGCGGGAAGGAAGGAGCGCAAGCATGCAGTTCACCCCCTGGGACAACCCGATGGGCACCGACGGGTTCGAGTTCGTCGAATACGCGGCCCCCGATCCGGCCGCGCTCGGTGGCCTGTTCGAGCAGCTCGGCTTCACCGCCATCGCGCGCCATCGGCACAAGGCGGTGACGCTGTACCGGCAGGGCGAGGTGAACTTCATCATCAACGCCGAGCCGGATTCGTTCGCCCAGCGCTTCGCGCGGCTGCACGGGCCGAGCGTCTGCGCGATGGCGTTCCGGGTCGACGACGCGAACAAGGCCTATGCGCGCGCCCTCGAGCTCGGCGCGTGGGGCTTCGACAACCGGACCGGCCCGATGGAGCTGAATATCCCGGCGATCAAGGGCATCGGCGACTCGCTGATCTATTTCGTCGACCGCTGGCACGGCAAGGGCGGCGCGGCAGCGGGTGCGATCGGCAACATCAGCATCTACGACGTCGATTTCGTGCCGATCGCAGGCGCCTCGCAGACCGCCACGGGCGACGGGCTAACCTATATCGACCATCTGACGCACAACGTGCACCGCGGGCGCATGAAGGAGTGGGCGGACTTCTACGAGCGGCTCTTCAACTTCAAGGAGGTGCGCTACTTCGACATCGAAGGCAAGCTCACCGGCCTGAAGAGCAAGGCGATGACGAGCCCGTGCGGAAAGATCCGCATCCCGATCAACGAAAGCTCGGACGACAAGAGCCAGATCGCGGAATACCTGGACCTCTACCACGGCGAAGGCATCCAGCACATTGCGCTCGGCACCGAGGACATCTACGCGACGGTCGAAGGTCTGAAGGGCAAGGG
>CALMIL010000217.1 GCA_937864005.1 uncultured Burkholderiales bacterium | reverse complement strand
GCGCGCGCGCCGGCCTCGGCGTCGCGATCGGCGATCAGCACGTGCGCGCCCTCGGTGACGAACTTGCGCGCGATGCCTTCGCCGAACCCCGATCCGCCGCCGGTCACGATCGCGACCTTGTCACGCAGTCTCATCTCGCTCTCCTTGTCCGGCACGCTCTGCCGGCTTCAACCGTGGTGGATGGCGACCGTCTTCAGCGTCGAGAAGCCGTACAGCGCCTCGAAGCCCTTCTCGCGGCCGTGGCCCGAGTGCTTGACGCCGCCGAACGGCAGTTCGACACCGCCGCCGGCGCCGTAGTTGTTGACGAAGACCTGGCCGCACTTCAGCGCCCGCGCCATGCGCATCTGGCGCGCGCCGTCGCGCGTCCAGACGCCGGCGACGAGGCCGAACGGCGTGCCGTTGGCGATCGCGAGGGCCTCGGCCTCGCCGTCGAACGGTATCAGCGCCTGCACCGGGCCGAAGATCTCCTGCTGCGCGACGGCGTGCGCGTCGGGCACTTCGGCGAGCAGCGTCGGGCGCACATAGTGGCCGCCGGCCGGCGCGTCGGCGACGAGCGCCGCCTGTGCCGCGACGGCAAGCCCGCTGTCGCGTGCGAGCGCGAGGTAGTGCTCGATCACGTCGCGCTGGCGGCGCGAGATGACGGGGCCGACGTCCAGATCGGCGAGCGCCGGGCCGACCCGCAAAGCGCGGTAGCGCTCGGCCATGCGATCCCGCACCTCGGCGTAGACGCTCTGCTCGACGAGTATGCGCGACGCCGCCGAGCACGTCTGCCCGGCGTTCTGGATGCCGGCGTTGACGAGGAAGGGCAGCGCGGTGTCGAGGTCGGCGTCGGCGAACACGATCTGCGGCGACTTGCCGCCGAGCTCGAGCGTGACCGGCACCGCGTTCCTCGCCGCCGCCGCCTGCACCAGCGCGCCGGTCGCGACCGAGCCGGTGAACGAAACGTGATTGATGCCGGGATGCGCGGCGAGCGCCGCGCCTGCCTCCTCGCCGAGCCCGGTGACGACATTGAGCGCGCCATCGGGCAGCCCGGCCTGCTGCGCGATGCGGGCGAACGCGAGCACCGTCAGGCACGCCTCCTCGGCCGGCTTGAGCACGCAGGCGTTGCCCATCGCGAGCGCCGCGCCGACGCTGCGGCCGACGATCTGCATCGGGTAGTTCCACGGCACGATGTGGCCCGTCACGCCGTGCGGTTCGCGCAGCGTCAGAACGGTGTAGCCGTTCAGGTAGGGCAGCGTCGCGCCGTGGATCTTGTCGCAGGCACCGGCGTAGAACTCGAGGTAGCGGGCGAGCGCGAGCGCGTCGGCGCGGCCCTGCTTCAAGGGCTTGCCGACGTCGAGCGCCTCGAGCCGCGCGAGTTCGTCGGCCTGCGCCGCGACGGCAAGCCCGATGCGCGCGAGCAGGCGGCCGCGTTCGGCGGCGGCCATCCGCCCCCACTCGCCGGCGTCGAGCGCCGCACGCGCCGCCGCGACGGCGGCGTTCACGTCTTCGGCCGCGCCGCGTGCGATCGGCGCGAGGGCGCTGGCGTCGGACGGGTTCTCGAGCATCAGCGTCGCGCCGCCCGCGGCGCCGCGCCACGCGCCGCCGATCAGCAGTTGCGCGCTGTCGAAGGGAATATCGTTCGAACTCATGATGCAAGCCGGCCTGGGAAGGGAGCGGACAAGCATAGCGCCGCCGATCGTCCATGCGCGCAAAGGGCGATCGACAATGGCGCCGTGTCTGCGCCCGCCACTTCCGCTGCGACGAGCTACTACGAAGCGACGGCCGATCGCGGCCCGCCGCTTGCGCCGCTGGCCGGCACGCACGACGCCGAGGTCTGCATCGTCGGCGCCGGGTTTGCCGGCCTCGCCACCGCGCTCGGGCTCGTCGAGCGCGGCGTGCAGGGCGTCGCGCTGCTCGAAGCGGGGCGCATCGCCTGCGGTGCGTCCGGGCGCAACGGCGGCTTCGTCCTTGGCGGCTACAGCCTCGGCGGGGCCGAGCTCGTCGCCCGGCTCGGCGCCGAAGAGGCGCGCACCTGCTACGGCCTGACGCAAACCGCGGTCGATCTGATCCGCCACCGCATCGCGGCGTATGCGATCGAGTGCGAGGCGGTCGACGGCGGCGCACTGCTCGCCAACTGGTTCGACGACGCTGCCGTCCTCGACCGCGAACAGCGCCTGCTGCGCGAGCATTTCGGCGTCGAGTGGCGCCACATCGGGCGCGACGAACTGGCGCGGCACGTGGTGACGAAGCGCTACTCGGGAGCGCTGTTCGAGCCCGATGCATTCCACTTTCATCCGCTGAAATATGCGCTCGGCATCGCGCGCGCGGCGCAGGCACGGGGCGTGCTGCTGCACGAGCACAGCGCGGTGCGCGCCGTCGAGCGGCTCGCCGACGGCCGCTTTCGCGTCGCCACCGACGGCGCCGCACTGCGCGCGCGCCACGTCGTGATCGCCGGCGGCGGCTACCTGCGTCATGTGTTGCCGCAAGTCGAGCGCGCAATGCTGCCGATCGCGACCTACGTGATGGCGACCGAGCCGCTCGGCGCGCGGATCGAAGCGCTGATCCCGGGCCGCGCGGCGATCTACGACACGCGCTTCGCATTCGACTACTACCGGCGCCTGAACGACACCCGCTTGCTCTGGGGCGGGCGCATCTCGGTGCGCGACCGCAGCCCCGGCCGGATCGCGCATTTCCTGCGCGCCGATATGCTGCGCGTCTTCCCAAGCCTGCAAGACGCGCGCATCGACTTCGCCTGGAGCGGCCTGATGAGCTATGCGCGCCACAAGATGCCGCAGATCGGCCGCATGGATGGCGGCGCGCTCGCCGGCGTCTGGCATGCGTCCGGTTTCGGCGGGCACGGTGTGGCGCCGACCACCGTCGCCGGCGAGGCGCTCGCCGACGCGATCAGCGGCCGCCGCGCGCTGCCCGATGCATTCCGGCGCTACGGCCTCGCGCGCACCTGGCGGCCCTTCGGGCTGCTCGCGGCGCAGGCGGCGTACCGCCTTGCCGAGTTGAAGGACGCGTGGCGCGGCCGCCGGTGAGGCGGAGCCGCACGCGTCGCGCCCGCGCGGGGTTATCGTCGCGCCTCATGCGAGCTACGCCGCCCCCACGTCACGACATCAGGCCATGAGCATCTTCCTGCTCAAGCGCCTGGCAACCCTGATCGCGACGCTGCTTGCGGCGTCGATCGTCGTCTTCCTCGTCCTCGAGGTGCTGCCCGGCGACGCAGCGCAGATGATGATGGGGCCCGACGCATCGCCCGAGGCGGTGCAGGCGCTGGCCGTCAAGCTCGGGCTCGATCGGCCGCCGCTCGAGCGCTATGTGGCGTGGGTCGGCGGCATGCTGCACGGCGACCTGGGTCTGAGCTATGCCTACAGCACGCCGGTCGCGGAGCTGATCGGCGAGCGCCTCGCCGTCACCGTGCCGCTCGCGGTGATGGCGATGTCACTCACCACAGTGCTTGCGATCAGCGCCGGCGTCTACGCCGCGGCGCGCCACAACAAGCTCGGTGATGTAGGGCTGATGGGGCTGTCGCAGCTCGGCATCGCGGTGCCGAACTTCTGGTTCGCGATCCTCCTGATCCTGCTCTTTTCGGTCCACCTGCGCTGGTTCTCGGCGGGCGGCTTTCCGGGCTGGGACGAAGGCTTCTGGCCCGCGCTGAAGTCGCTGCTGCTGCCGGCCGTTTCGCTCGCCGTCGTGCAGGCGGCGATCCTGTCGCGCATCACGCGCTCGGCGGTGCTGGAAGTGCTGCGCGAGGATTTCGTGCGCACCGCGCGCGCCAAGGGCCTGTCCAGGCGCGCCGCGCTGTGGCGTCACGTGCTGCGCAATGCGATGATCCCGGTGCTGACGATCATGGGCCTGCAGTTCGCCGAGCTGCTCGCCGGAACGATCGTCGTCGAGAACGTGTTCTACCTGCCGGGTCTCGGGCGGCTGATCTTCCAGTCGATCTCGAACCGCGACCTGATCGTCGTTCGCAACTGCGTGATGCTGCTCGCGGCGATGGTCGTCTTCGTCAACTTCGCGGTCGACGTGTTGTACGCGGCGATCGACCCGCGCATCAAGGCGGCCGACATATGACGACGGCCGCCGCGGCCGCCGCCACGCCCGGCGCGGACTTCTGGCGCCGCGCGCTCGCGCACCGCAGCTTCGCGATCGGTGGCGCGTTGACGCTGCTGCTGGCCGGCGCGGCGCTGCTCTCGCTCGTCTGGACGCCCTGGTCGCCGTACGAGATCGACCTCGCGAAGAAGCTGCAGACTCCGTCCGCCGCGCACTGGCTCGGCACCGATACGCTCGGCCGCGACGTCGCTTCGCTGCTGCTCGTCGGCGCGCGCAACTCGATCCTGGTCGGCGTCATCGCCGTCGGCATCGGGCTCGTTGTCGGCACCGCGTTCGGGCTGCTCGCGTCGGCGCGCCGCGGCTGGGTCGAGGAGCTCATCATGCGCGTCGCCGACTTCGGCTTCGCGTTCCCGGCGATCCTGTCGGCGATCATGATGACGGCCGTCTTCGGCCCCGGCATCGTCAACTCGATCATCGCGATCGGCATCTACAACATCCCGACCTTCGCGCGCATCACGCGCGCGTCGGCGAATGTCGTCTGGGCGAGCGAATATGTGCTCGCCGCGCGCGCCGCCGGCAAGGGGCGGTTTCGGATCACGATCGAGCACGTGCTGCCCAATATCGCGTCGGTGCTGATCGTGCAGGGCACGATCCGCTTCGCGATCGCGATCCTCGCCGAGGCTGCCCTGTCTTACCTCGGCCTCGGCACCCAGCCGCCGCAGCCGTCCTGGGGCCGCATGCTTAGCGAGGCGCAGACCCTGCTCTTTCAGGCCCCGCGCCTGGCGGTCTTTCCGGGCCTGGCGATCGTCTTCGCCGTGCTCGGTTTGAACCTGCTCGGCGACGGCCTGCGCGACCTCTTCGACCCGCGGCTCGCGCGCCAGCGGTAGCGGCCGCGAGTCCGCCGAGCCACTGCCCGCAAGCGTGGAATGGTGCCCGTATGCGGCGGCCGCGATGGCTGCAGACTTCGTGCCGATGGTGCGACACTCTGTGACGGCTTGCGGTTTGCGCTCCGCGACCGATGGACCTCCACCCGATCCGACCATGAGCGAACCCCAGGGACAGATTCCGACCGCGATGCTGGAGGCGCTGTCGCGCAACTTCTGCCGCGAGGCGTTCAGCTACGGCTTCAAGCAGATCGATTTCATCCGCTATGTAAATCATCTGCTCGACGCCTCGATGAAACCCGGCCGATCGCCGACGGACGCGCCGGCGGCCGGCGCGCCGGTCGCGCCGCGCAAGGCACGCGGCCACGGGTTGCCGCTCGTGGGCGCCGAGGTGGGCATCCGCGCATTCGACCGGCAGATCGACCTGCCGTTGCTGGAGCAGTGGGTGCGGGAAGCGAACGGCCGCTATTTCCTGCTGTCCTCGACGAGCCCGACCCGGCACAGCGTGCACCGCCTCGTCGACAGCGAAAATACCGTCATCGGTACCGTGACCCTGAACGACGGAACGCCGATCGGCTCGATGGCCTTCCTCGACTTCGACCGGTCGCAGCGCCGGGCCGAACTGCGCAAGCTGATCGGCGTGCCGAGCATGCGCGGAAGGGGGTTCGCGAAGGAGGCGTCACGGCTGTGGATCGACCACGGACTCTCGGCGCTCGGCCTGCGCAAGATCTACCTGAATACGACGCACACCAATCTTCGCAATGTGCGGCTGAACGAGGAGCTCGGATTCAAGGTCGAGGGCATCCTGCGCAACGAACTCTGCGTGGACGGCGAGTATCAGGACGTGCTGCGGATGGGCTTGTGGCGTGACTAGCCCGGATGCGCGGCGATCACCTGCGCCACCGCCGCAGTGAGCTTCTTGCCGTAGGGGACGTGCAGGAATTCGTTCGGCCCGTGCGCGTTGCTCTTCGGGCCGAGCACGCCGCAGACCATCATCTGCGCCGCCGGGAAGCCCTGCTGCAGCATGCTCATCAGCGGGATCGTGCCGCCCTGGCCGATATAGCCGAGCGGCGCGCCGTAGTGCGCCTGCGAGGCCTGGTTCAGTGCCGCCTCGAGCCAGGGCGCGAGCTCGGGGGTATTCCATCCGGTCGCGCCCCAGGACTCGGTGGCGGATCCCTTGCCCGGTTCGGCACCGGCGCGGCCGTCGGCGGCGAAGGTGACCTTCGCGTTGTACGGCGCGTTGTCCTCGAGCAGCGTCTTCAGCCGCGTCGCCGCCTGATGCGCGTCGACGAGCGGCGGCAGGCGCAGGCTGAGCTTGAACGCGGTATAGGGCCGCAGCACGTTGCCGGCGCTGCCGAGTTCGGGCAGGCCGTCGGCGCCGGTCACCGACAGCGTCGGCCGCCAGGTGCGCTCGAGCAGCGCCTCGAGCGGATCGGTCGTCGTCGGCAGGCTCGGCGTGCCATCGGCGCCGCAGGCCCAGGGCATGCGCTTCCAGACCTCGTCGCCGAGAATCTTCGCCGTCGCGCGCGCCTGCTCGATGCGGGCGGCCGGGATGTCGCAGTGAAAACTCTCCGGCAGCAGGCGCCCGGTCTTCGAATCCTCGAGCCGGTCGAGCACCTGGCGCAGGATGCGAAAGCTCGACGGCACGAGGCCGCTGGCGTCGCCCGAGTGGATGCCCTCGGTCAGGATCTCGACCTTCAGCACGCCGCTGACCATGCCGCGCAGCGAGGTCGTGAGCCAGAGCTGGTCGTAGTTGCCGGCACCGGAGTCGAGGCAGACGACGAGGCTCACGTTGCCAAGGCGCGGCCGCAGCAGGTCGATATAGGCCGGCAGGTCGACGCTGCCGCTTTCTTCGCAGGTCTCGATCAGGCCGACGATGCGCGGGCGTGCGATGCCCTGGCGGTCGAGGGCGAGGACCGCGGTCACCGCGGCGTAGATCGCATAGCCGTCGTCGGCGCCGCCGCGGCCGTAGAGCCGGCCGTCCTCAAGTTTCGGTGACCAGGGTCCGAGGTCGCTGCGCCAGCCGGTGAACTCGGGCTGCTTGTCGAGGTGGCCGTAGAGGCAGACCGTATCCGTGCAGCCGGACCGGGTGGCGGGGACTTCGAAGAAGATCACCGGCGTGCGGCCGGGAAGGCGGATCACCTCGAGCTTCAGCCCCGCGACCTGCTTGCGTTCGACCCACGCCGCGGCGTCGCGCACGACGCGCTCGATCAGGCCGTGGCGCTCCCAATCGGGATCGAACATCGGGCTCTTCGCCGGAATCGCAATGTAGTCGGTGAGCGCGGGGACGATCTCCTCATCCCAGGTACGCGCCGCAAATGCGCAAAGGTCTTCGGCTTCGCCCGCTTGCAGCGGAAGGTTCGGATCGCGTGCGTTCATGGTTCGGTCCTGGTCGGAAGGGCTGGCGTGCGGCGTGGCACGGCTATTGTCCGGCGCGCTCGGCGAGCCATCCGAGGAGGACGAAGAAGACCTCGTCCTGCTCGGGCTCGTTGAAGATCTCGTGGTACAGCGCATCGAAGCATTGCGATCGCACCACGCCGGGCGGCGCGCTATCGGCGAAGGCCTGCGATCCGGCCGGCGCGACGCAGCGGTCGCCGCCGGCCCACAGCAGCAGGGTCGGCACGCTCCAGCGCGGCGCGAGCGGCAGGGTCAACGCGCCGCCTTCGACGATGAAGCGCACCAGGCGCGGCGTGACGCGGTCGTGCACCAGCGGGTCGGCGACATAGGCGGCGACAACCGCCGGATCGCGCGAGATCCACTGCGGCGACAGGCCGTTCGAGACGGCGAGTCCCGGCGCAAGCGGCCCGAGAACTGCGAGCAAGGCGCGCTGCGCGCCGTTCATGCCGGCATCGAGCGCCGGGGACGACAGCACCAGACCATCGACCTTGCGATGCCACCCCGCGGGCGCGGACTGCAGGCCCTCGGCGACGAAGCGCGCCGCGATCAACCCGCCCATGCTGTGGCCGAGCAGGATGAGCGGCCCGCCGCGCTCGCCGCGCACGCTGTCGATCACGCGGGCCAGATCGCGCAGCAGGTCGTCCTTGCGCCCGAGTGCGCCGCGCGCACCTTCGGACTGGCCGTGGCCGCGCTGGTCGTAGCCCGTCACATGCCAGCCGGCCGCGTTGAGCCGCATCGCCGCGCGGTCGTAGCGGCCGATGTGCTCGCCCAGACCGTGGACGACGAGCACCGTGCCCCTTGCCTCGCCGGCGCACGGCCAATCGCAGCGGTGAAGCAGCAGGCCATCCGAGGTCGTGAACCTGGTGAGGACAGGACTCATGCGTCGCCTTCTTCAGATCGAGCGTTGCGCAGCGCCTTGTCGCCGGCGCCTTGCCGCAGTTTAGGGGGTGCCGGCACGATGCTTCACGCCGCGACATGCCTGGCATCTGACGTTGCGCGAAGCAAGATAGAAAATATTCGTTGCGAATGCGAGTGATTCGCATTACGATCAATCCATGTCTTCGGAACTTCAACGCATCGAGGCGCTGGCGGCCGGCCTGCT
>CALMIL010000216.1 GCA_937864005.1 uncultured Burkholderiales bacterium | reverse complement strand
CCGCATGGGCGGGGCCAGCGGCGGAAACGCCGCCGCCGCCGCCGTCACCGGCGGGCAGGCGGCGGCGATCCAGACCCAGCTCAACTTCTCGCGCGACATGGAGCGCGAGGCCGACCGCGTCGGCTACGGCGTGCTGAGCGAGGCCGGCTACTCGCCGGCCGGCATGGCGGCGATGTTCGACAAGCTCGAGAACGCGTCGCGCCTGATGGACGACGGCAACTATCCGTATCTGCGCAGCCACCCGTTGACCGTCGAGCGCATCGGCGAAGCGCGTGCGCGCCTGGGTGGCGCCAACGTGCCGGCCTACACCGGCGACATCCTCGAGCATGCGATCGCGCAGGCGCGCTCGCGGGTGCTGATGGATACGCGCGTCGAATCGCTGCGCCGCATGCAGGACCTCGACACCGACGCGGTCCATGCGCCGGAGGCCGCGGCCAGCGCGGCGCCGAAGCAGCGCGATGCAAAGGTCGAGCAGTTGCCCGATGTGGCGGTATTCGGCATCGGCAGCGCGACGCAGCGGCTCGGCGCGGCCTACGCGAGCGCGCTGGCGTCGACGCTGCTGAAGGATTGGGCGCGCGCCGACCATGCGCTCGATATCGCGTCCAGGATCGTGCGCCAGGAGGGCAAGTCCGACGCCCGCGCCGCGCGCGCGGTGCGGCTGCTCGCGGTGCAGTCGCTCACCGATCGCGGCGACCTCGACCGGGCGCTGGCGATGCTCGCGCCGCTGCGCGCCGAGATGTCGCGCCCGGTGCTGCTGCAACAGGCGCAGCTTGCGCGCGCGCTCGGCACACGCGATCCACAGGCGGCACAGGCCGAGTTGCGCAACAGCGAGGACCGGCTGCAGACCTGGGTTGCAAATCATCCGCTGGACGCACCGGCCTGGAAGGCGCTCTCCGACCTTTGGGCGATCGACGGCCAGCCGCTGCGCGCGCTGCGCGCCGATGCCGAGAGCCAGTATGCGCTGGGCGACCTGCCCGGTGCGATCGAGCGGCTGCGCGCCGGCCAGCGCATGGCGCGCGCGGCGAGCGCGTCGGACTATATCGAGGCGTCGGTGATCGACTCGAGGCTGCGCGCGATCAGCGCCGAGATGCGCGCGATTCTCGAAGCGCAGAAAAAGAACGGCGGCCCGGGCGGCTGAACCCGGCCGGCGCTCGCAAGCAAATGTGGCTCTGCCACTTTGCTTGACCCCCCACGGGGTGCGGGCCGGACCTGCTCCGGCCCTGGGGGCGCTCAGGCGGTGCTCTCGATCACGCCGCCGCCGAGGCAGACCTCGCCGTCGTAGAGCACCGCCGATTGCCCGGGCGTGACGGCCCACTGCGCAGCGCCGAAGTGCAGCGCGAAGCGCGCCGTGGCATCGGCGGCGGCCGCGGGCGGGTCGAGCCGGCAGGCGGCATCAGACTGGCGGTAGCGCGTCTTCGCGGTATAGCGCCCCGCGCCCGGCGGCGCGCCCGCGACCCAGGCCGCATCGCCGGCGACGAGCGTCGTCGACTGCAGCCATGGATGGTCGTGCCCCTGCACGACGTAGAGCGTATTGGCCGCCATATCCTTCCGCGCGACGAACCACGGTGCATGATCGCCGGCGCCGCGCGGCGCGCCGCGCTCCTTCACGCCGCCGATGCCGATGCCTTTGCGCTGGCCGCGCGTGTAGAACGACAGGCCGACGTGTTCGCCGAGGCGCCTCCCGCGGTCGTCCAGGATCGGCCCCGGCGTGTGCGCCAGATAGCGGTTCAGGAATTCGCGAAACGGCCGTTCGCCGATGAAGCAGATGCCGGTCGAATCCTTCTTCTTCGCATTGGGCAGGCCGATCTCGGCGGCGATGCGGCGCACTTCGGTCTTCGCGAGGCTGCCCACCGGGAATAGCGTGCGCGCGAGCTGCGCCTGCGTCAGCCGGTGCAGGAAGTAGCTCTGGTCCTTCAGCGGGTCGAGCCCGCGCAGCAGCTCGAAGCGGTCGGGACGTTCCTGCACTCGCGCGCCGTCGGGCGCCGACGCGCCCGACTTGTCATCTCGGCCAGGGGCATCGCCCGGCTTCCAGCGAACCCGGGCGTAGTGCCCCGTCGCGATGCGCTCGGCGCCGAGCGCCATCGCGTGATCGAGGAAGGCCTTGAACTTGATCTCGGCGTTGCACAGCACGTCCGGGTTGGGCGTGCGCCCGGCCTCGTATTCGCGCAGGAATTCGGCGAACACGCGATCCCGGTAGTCGGCGGCGAAATTGACGTGCTCGATCTCGATGCCGAGCACGTCGGCGACCGCCGCGGCGTCGACGAAATCGGCATTCGACGAGCAGTACGCGTCGTCGTCGTCGCCTTCCCAGTTCTTCATGAAGACGCCGACCACTTCGTGCCCGTCGCGCTTGAGCAAATGCGCCGCAACGGCCGAATCGACGCCGCCCGAGAGACCGACGACGATGCGCATCGTGCGCGCGCTCACGGTGTCGCCGCGGCGCCGGGCTCGGCCCGCGAAACGTACAGCGAGTCGTCGGCGACAAGCGTCGAGAGCGGATGGCGGATGCCGGCGAGGTGGTCTTCGATGCAGCGCAGCACGAGCGGGCTGCGGTGGCGCGACCGGCTGGCGCGGATCTCGTCCGGCGTCAGCCAGAGTGTGCGCACGATGCCTTCGTCGAGCGCGCGCCCCGGGTCGGCGTCGCCGACGCTGCCGCGAAATGCGATGCGCAGATAGGTCACGTCCTCGCCGGTCAGCGGCCGCGTGAAGCGCGACAGGTAGACGCCCAGCAGCGCGTCCGGCGTGAAGACGCGCGCCGTCTCCTCGAGCGCCTCGCGCACCACACCCTCGAGCGGCGATTCGCCCTGCTCCAGATGCCCGGCCGGATTGTTCAGGCGCAGGCCTTCGGGCGTCTCCTCCTCGACGAGCAGGAAGCGGCCGCCGTGCTCGACGATCGCGGCGACGGTGACGGAGGGGCGAAAGCGCTCGGCGGACATCGGGCGGCGATGGTACCCGCTGCTCGGCGCGTGGCGGCGCGCGGCCCGGCCGTTGCGCCGCGAACTTTCCCAGATCAAGACCGGGCCCGCGCCGATGTGTTAGTTTCGCCGTCGCTGACGATAACGACGACCATCGCGAGGAGAGAAGCATGCGCATCGGTGTACCCCTGGAAACGGCGGAAGGTGAAAAGCGCGTCGCCACCGTTCCCGACGTCGTTCAAAAGCTCGTCAAGCTCGGCTTCTCGGTCTCGGTGCAAAGCGGCGCCGGGGACGCGGCGAACTTCACCGACGACGCCTACCGCGCCGCCGGTGCCGAGGTCGCGGCGACCGCGGCTGAACTCTGGGCTGCGGCCGATATCGTCTTCAAGGTGCGTCCGCCGACGCCACAGGAAGTCGCGCTGCTGCGCGAAGGCGCGGCGCTGATCGGTTTCGTCTGGCCGGCGCAGAACCCCGAGTTGATGCAGCAACTCGCCGCGCGCAAGGCGACGGTGCTCGCGATCGACTCGCTGCCGCGCCAGCTCTCGCGCGCGCAGAAGATGGACGCGCTGACCTCGATGGCCGGCGTCAGCGGCTACCGGGCGGTGATCGAGGCGGCCAACGCCTTCGGCCGCCTCTTCAACGGCCAGGTCACGGCGGCCGGCAAGATTCCACCGGCCAAGGTGTTCATCGCCGGCGCCGGCGTCGCAGGGCTGGCGGCGATCGGCACCGCCGCGAACCTGGGCGCGATCGTGCGCGCCAACGATACGCGCGCCGAAGTCGCCGACCAGGTCGTCTCGCTCGGCGGCGAGTTCGTCAAGGTCGACTACGAGGAAGAGGGCTCGGGCGGCGGCGGCTACGCCAAGGTCATGAGCGAGGGCTTCCAGGCCGCGCAGCGCGCGATGTACGCCGAGCAGGCGAAGGACGCCGACATCATCATCACGACGGCGCTGATCCCGGGCAAGCCGGCGCCCAAGCTGATCACCGCCGAGATGGTGCGCAGCATGAAGCCCGGCAGCGTGATCGTCGACATGGCGGCCGAGCAGGGCGGCAACTGCGAGCTCACGGTGCCCGGCGAATCGGTCGTGCGCCACGGCGTGACGATCGTCGGCTACACCGACCTCGTCAGCCGAATGGCAAGACAGTCGTCGACGCTTTACTCGAACAACCTGCTGCGCCTGGCCGAGGAACTTTGCAAGACGAAGGACGGCGCGATCGACGTCAACATGGAAGACGACGCGATCCGCGGCCTCACCGTCATCAAGGAGGGCAGCGTCACCTGGCCGCCGCCGCCGTTGAAGCTGCCTGCGCCGCCGCCGAAGGCCGCTGCGGCCGCGGCCGTGCCGGCGGCAAAGAAGGGCCACGGCCACGGCCCCGGCGAGCCGATGTCGGCGAAGGCGCTCGTCACGGTGTTCGTCGTCGGCGCACTCGCCTTCGGCTTCGTCGGCCTGTACGCGCCGGCGAGCTTCCTCGCGCACTTCACGGTCTTCGTGCTCGCCTGCTTCGTCGGCTACATGGTGGTGTGGAACGTCACGCCGTCGCTGCACACGCCGCTGATGAGCGTGACGAATGCGATCTCGTCGATCATCGCGATCGGCGCGCTGATCCAGGTCGCGCCGCCGCTCGTCGCCGGCGAGGCGGACCGGCCGTCGGGGCTGATCCTCGCGCTCGCCGTCTTCGCGCTCGTGCTCACCGGCGTCAACATGTTCGGCGGCTTCGCGGTGACGCACCGGATGCTCGCGATGTTCCGCAAGTGACCGAAAGGCAGCGCACATGACCCCGAGCCTCGTCACCGTCGCCTACATCGCCGCGACCATCCTCTTCATCCTCAGCCTGGGCGGGCTGTCCAACCCCGAAACCGCGCGCCGCGGCAACCTGTTCGGCGTCATCGGCATGACGATCGCCGTGCTGGCGACGATCTTCGGCCCGCGCGTGACGCCGGCCGGCTACGGCTGGATCGTCGGCGCGCTCGTCGTCGGCGGGTCGGTCGGCCTGTATGCGGCGAAGAAGGTGCAGATGACGCAGATGCCCGAGCTCGTCGCGGCAATGCACAGCCTCGTCGGCCTGGCGGCCTGCCTCGTCGGCTTCGCGAGCTATGTCGACACCTCGACCGTCTTTGCGACGAGTGCCGAGAAGGCGATTCACGAGGTCGAGATCTACGTCGGCATCTTCATCGGCGCCGTCACCTTCTCGGGCTCGATCATCGCGTTCGGCAAGCTGTCGGGCAAGATCGGCGGCAAGCCGCTCCTGCTGCCGGCGCGGCACTGGTTGAACCTCGCCGGGCTGCTCGTCGTGATCTGGTTCGGCCGCGTCTTCCTGCAGGCCGCGGACATGGGCGCGGGGATGGTCGCGCTGCTCGTAATGACGGCGATCGCGCTGCTCTTCGGCATCCACCTCGTGATGGCGATCGGCGGCGCCGACATGCCGGTCGTCGTCTCGATGCTCAACAGCTACTCGGGCTGGGCCGCGGCGGCGACCGGCTTCATGCTCAGCAACGACCTGCTGATCGTCGTCGGCGCGCTCGTCGGCTCATCGGGCGCGATCCTCTCGTACATCATGTGCCGGGCGATGAACCGCAACTTCATCAGCGTCATCGCCGGCGGCTTCGGCGGCGGCGCGCCGGCCGCGGCGGGCGGCGGCGCCGCGCAGCCGGCCGGCGAGGCGGTGCCGGTGAGCGCCGCCGAGACGGCCGAGATGCTGCGCGAGGCCAAGAGCGTGATCATCGTGCCCGGCTACGGCATGGCCGTCGCGCAGGCGCAGCACACGGTGTTCGAGATCACCAAGCTGCTGCGCGAGAAGGGCGTCAAGGTGCGCTTCGGCATCCACCCGGTCGCCGGCCGCATGCCGGGGCACATGAACGTGCTGCTCGCCGAGGCCAAGGTGCCGTACGACATCGTCCTCGAACTCGACGAGATCAACGAAGACTTCCCCGACACCGACGTCGCGATGGTGATCGGCGCCAACGATATCGTGAACCCGGCCGCGCAGGACGACCCGACGAGCCCGATCGCCGGCATGCCGGTGCTCGAGGTGTGGAAGGCGCACCACTCGATCGTCATGAAGCGCAGCATGGCCAGCGGCTACGCCGGCGTCGACAACCCGCTGTTCTACAAAGAGAACAACCGCATGCTGTTCGGCGACGCGAAGAAGATGCTCGAGGAGGTGCTGGCGGCGTTGCGGGCGTGAGGCTGCCCCGGATTGATTGGTAATGGCTTGCAAAGCGCCGATTTCTTTTTAAGAATTGCGGCCGTTGCTTTAAAAGCGACGGCCGTTGCTTTAGGGAAGCGAAAGAGCAGCGCCCGTTTTGCAAGTTGCGGCCCCGCCGCTTGAATTGCCATGCGAAAAGAGGACTTTGTCGAGCCCGTCCTGGGCGAGCTGGTCGCCAGCCCCCAGGGCGTGTTGGCCCATGTGCCCCCGCCGTTGCCGCCCGCGTTGAACTTCGATGCCGGACTGGTGCGCGCCCTCTCGGGCGCCGATGCGCGCCTGTCCGAACTGTCCGGCATGGCGCGCCAGTTGCCCAACCCGAACCTGCTCATCGCACCCTACATGCGCCAGGAAGCGGTGTTGTCCTCGCGCATCGAAGGCACCCAGGCGAGCCTGTCGGACCTGTTCGAAGAGGAGCTTCGCCAGGCCGACACCCAGCCCGCCAACGCCGACGCCACCGAGGTGCGCAACTATGTTTCGGCGCTCGAATACGGCGCGGCCCGGCTCGCCGAGCTGCCGCTGTCGCTGCGTCTGGTGCGCGAGCTGCACGAGCGATTGATGCATGGCGTGCGCGGCGGCGACAGGAACCCGGGCCAGTTCCGGCAGCATCAGAACTTCATCGGCGTTCGCGGCAGCCGCATCGAGACCGCCACCTTCGTGCCGCCGCCGCCGGACCGCCTGCCGGCCTGCCTCGATGCGTGGGAACGATTCCTGCACGAGCGCAATGAGCTGCCCGACCTCGTGCAGTGCGCGCTGATGCACGCCCAGTTCGAGACCCTCCATCCCTTCGCCGACGGCAACGGGCGCGTCGGCCGCCTGCTGGTCACGCTGTTCCTCATCGAGCGCGAACGCCTGCGCCAACCGCTGCTGTACCTGTCGGCCTACATCGAGGCCAACAAGGCCGAGTACTACGAGCGCCTGCAGCGCACCCGCACGCATGGCGACTGGCGCGGCTGGCTGCGCTACTTCCTGATGGGTGTGGAGATCACGGCGCGCATGGCGGCCGGGCAGGTGACCGCGCTGATCGACTTGCGCGAGCGCTATCGCGCACGCTTCCACACCCAGGGCGGCGTGCTGGCGCTCATCGACGCCCTGTTCCGCAACCCGATCACCGACGCCAGGCAGGCCGCCCGAGCGATGAACAAGTCCGACCCCACGGCCCGCGCCGCCATCGCGGCGCTCGTGGGCGCGGGCTGGTTGCACGAAGCCACCGGACGCCAATGGGGGCGCTGGTACGTGGCGCACGAGGTACTGGACCTGCTGCTCAAGCCCGACCGCGACCTGCGCGCGCCGCAGATCGTCGAAGAAGGCGCCCCGCCGCGCTCCGCGAACTGACCGATGCCCACGCTCGACTGGCTCAACCGCGACGCCGCGTTTCGCAGCGCCGATGCCGTGCCCACGCGCGTGCTGCGCCCGCATGCGGCCGGCCACCTGTTCGGCGACGCCGGCGCGGACGGTGGCAACCTGCTGATCCAGGGCGACAACCTCGAAGCGCTGCGCGCGCTGCTGCCGTTCTATCGCGGCCGCGTGAAGTGCGTCTTCATCGACCCGCCGTACAACACGAAGAGCGCGTTCGAGCACTACGACGACAACCTCGAACACAGCCAGTGGCTGACGATGATGCTGCCGCGGCTGCAACTGCTGCGCGAGTTGCTGAGCGAGGACGGCAGCATCTGGGTGCACCTCGATGACAACGAGGCGCACTACAACAAGGTCCTCATGGACGAAGTGTTTGGGCGTCGGAACTTCGTTGCCAATATCTGCTGGCAGAAGTCGTATGCGGTGCGTAGCAACGCTGAGTTCTTCTCGACTGCGGTAGAGCACATCGCCGTCTATGCACGGAGCCGAGAGGCACTGCGGATCGGCCGGTTTGCAAGGACCGCGGAACAGTTGGCCAGGTTCGACAACCCGGACTCGGACCCGCGCGGCCCCTGGCAGTCGGTCACGATGACGATTAGCCTCATGTCTGGTGCACGAGGACGGCAGTTCGCAAAGACGGGTCAATCGGCGAATGTCTTCCGAGTCCATTCCCCGACAGGAAAGCCATTCGATCCACCGGCCAGGCGATGCTGGAGCCGCTCGCCCACCGAGTTCGAGCGCATGGACAAGGACGGTCGGATTTGGTGGGGTCGAGACGGAAACAGTCCGCCTCGGCTGAAGATGTTCCTTGCAGAGTCTGAAGACTCTGTCATGCCAACGACGCTTTGGGCTTCGGGCGATCAGTTCGGATTCAATCAAGACGGCATTCGAGAGGTGCGAGCGTTCGGCTTCGAGTTCCCAACGCCGAAGCCCGAAAAGCTCTTGCAACAGGTCATCGCGCTCGCCACCCACCCCAACGACCTCGTCCTCGACAGCTTCCTCGGCAGCGGCACGACCGCTGCGGTGGCGCACAAGATGGGCCGGCGCTGGATCGGCATCGAGATGGGCGATCACGCCGTGACGCACTGCCTGCCGCGCTTGCGCAAGGTGGTCGAAGGCGAGCAGGGCGGCATCAGCAAGGCCGTGAACTGGCAAGGCGGCGGCGGCTTTCGGCTGCTGCAACTCGGCGCGCCGCTGTTCGACGCCGACGGCGAGATCGACGCCGAGGTGCGCTTCGCCGACCTCGCCGCCTTCGTCTGGTTGCGCGAGACCGGCACCGCGCTGGCCGGGCCGGCCTCGGCCACGCCGAAGCTCGGCGTGCACGACGGCACGGCCTACTACCTGCTCTACAACGGCATCCTCGGCGACCGCCGGCCCGACGGCGGCAACGTGCTGACGAGCGCGGTGCTGGCCGCGCTGCACGAACACTGCCCGCACGCCGGCGCGAAGGTGATCTACGGCGAAGCCTGCCGCCTGGGCGCGGCGCGGTTGGCCGCCGAGGGCATCACCTTCCGGCAGTTGCCGCACGCGCTGCCGCGTTAAGCTGTAGTCAGAGCCGTTCTTGGCTTGGAGACCGATCATGCAACTGAGCGTCGATGAACTCCTCGAGCAGGTTCAACACCTTTCGACCGATGATCGCGAGCTGCTGCTCGAGCGCTTGCGTCAGGCGTTCGCGCCGCCGCTCGACCCCGACGTCGAGGCGAGCTGGCTGGCCGAGGCCGAGCGCAGGATGGACGCGATCGATCGCGGCGAGTTGGCTTCGATTCCTTGGGACGTAGCGAAGCGGCAGCTGGGGCTTTGAAGCGCCTGGAGATCGTTGACTCGGCCTTGGCCGAGGCGGCCGCGGCGCAGCAGCACTACGCGGCGATTCGCCCCGAACTCGCGGCCGAGTTCGCGGCCGAGCTGTCGCGCTCGCTGCAATGGGTGCAGTCGCATCCGCTGGCTTGGGCGCCGATCGGCAGCCGCGCGCGCCGCCGTTTGCTGAACCGCTTTCCTTACGCACTGATCTACCGCGTCGAGCCCGAGTGCATTCGCGTACTGGCCTTGATGCACCAGCGGCAGCGCGCCGGCTACTGGCGCGGGCGCTGATTCGCATGCGGGCCTTCACCCTCAAGCGCTTCCAGCAGCAGGCCCTGGCCGCGCTCGACGACTACCTGCGCGCGGCGCGCGTGCACGGCGCGCAGACCGCGTTCACGCAGCAGACGGGCTACGGCTACCACGCCCAGCCCTTCGGCGACACGCCCTGCGTGTGCCTGCGCATCCCGACCGGCGGCGGCAAGACGTTGTTGGCCGCGCACGCGGTGGGGCGCATGGCGCGCGAGTGGCCCGGCCAGCAGCCGAAGCCGCTGGCGCTGTGGCTGGTGCCGAGCGACGCGATCCGCACGCAGACGCTAAGCGCGCTCGCCACGCCCGGCCATCCTTTCCGCGAGGCGCTCGCCGCGGCCTGCGGCGACGACGTGCGCGTGTGCGACCTGGAAGGCGTGGCGCTGCTCGCGCCGCAGGACTTCGACGCCCATGCGGTGGTGGTGGTGGCGACGCTGCAGAGCTTTCGCGTCGAGGACACCGAGCAGCGCAACGTCTATGCCTTCAGCGAGGCGCTGGAGCCGCACTTCCGTGGCGTATCCGGCGCCGCGCTGCAGGCGCTGCACGGCCTGCCCGACGCGCTGGTCACGGCGCAGGACGCGGCGCGGGCCTTGGCCGGCCGCGAGATGCTGGCGCGCTTCGTCGGCGCGCCGCGCTGGAGCCTGGCCAATTGGCTGGCGCTGCGGCGTCCGTACCTCATCGTCGACGAGGCGCACAACGCCAAGACCGAGCGCAGCTTCGAGGCGCTGCAGCGCCTGAACCCGGCGCTGATCCTCGAGCTGACGGCGACGCCGCTGCCCAAGCGGAGCAATGTCGTGTTCCACGTCTCGGCGCAGCAGTTGCAGGCCGAGGCGCTGCTCAAGCTGCCCGTCACGCTGATGGAGCACACGCGCGGCTGGCAGGCCGCGGTGTTCGACGCGGTGCAGACGCAGCGCCTGCTGGAGGCCGAGGCGCAGCAGGGGGAAGCCGAGCAAGGGCCGGGCGCCTACGTCCGCCCGATCGTGCTGCTGCAGGCGCAGAACAGCAACGAGCCGGTGAATGTCGAGGTGCTGCGCGCGCACCTGCTGGACGAACTGCACATCCCGAGCGAGCAGGTGAAGGTCGCGACCGGCACGCAACGCGAACTCGACGGCGTCGACCTGAACGCGCGCGGCTGCCCGGTGCGCTACATCATCACCGTGCAGGCGCTGCGCGAGGGCTGGGACTGCCCGTTCGCCTACGTGCTGTGCACGGTGCAGAGCATCCGCTCGTCCACCGCCATCGAGCAGTTGCTCGGCCGCGTGCTGCGCATGCCCTACGCCGCGCGGCGCGCGCGGCCGGCACTGAACAAGGCCTATGCGCATGTCACCGAGGCGCAGACCGGGTTGTCGGCCAACGCGCTGGCCGACCGGCTGATCGACGGGCTCGGGTTCGACCCGCTCGACATGGCCTCGATGATCGCGCCGCAGATGCCATTGCCCGGCATGCCGCGCGACGACGGGCCGCTCTTCGCGCCAGCCGAACCCGCGCGGTGGCTGCCGGCGTTGACGGTCGATCTGCCGGCCGACAAGGCGCTGCCGCAGGCGCTGGCCGAAGCGGTCGACCAGGGCGTGGCGGTGCTCAGCAGCGACGGCGAGCGTCGGCGCGTGCAACTGCGCGGCGCGATCGACGATGCGCTGGCGGGCGCCCTGTCCGGCGCGCACAAGGGCAAACAGCGCGAGCAGGTGGCGCAGCAGATCGAGCGGCACAACGCGCTCGTCGCAGCGGCGCAGGCGCCGTGCAATCGCGGCGAGGCGTTCGCCGCGGTGCCGCGGCTGTGCTATCGCGCCGAAGGGACGCAACAAGGCGAGCTGCTGCCGCTCGAGCGCGAGGCGGTGCTCGAAACCGTCGCGCTGAACCTGCTCGCCGAGCCGATCAGCCTCGAAGGCTTCGCGATGGCCGAGCAGGGCCGCGCGTGGGAGGTGTACCTCGACGGCCAGCGCGTGCGCGTCGGCCGCGGCGATGCGGCGCAGTTGCCGCTGGACGCCGTGACGAGCACGATCACGGCGCAAGACCTGGCGCGCTGGCTCGCCGCCCAACTGCAGCATCCGTCGCGCAACGTGGCGGTCGATATCCTGCCCGCGCAGCTGCGGGCCTTTGCGCTGGCCTGCGTCAACCACCTGGTGCACGACAAGCATGTGCCGGTGGAACAACTGGCGCGCCAGCAGCACACGCTCGCGCAGCGGCTCGCGCTGCGCATCGCCGAGCTGCGCGACCATGCGGCGAAGGCGGCCTTCACGCAGCTCGTGCTCGACGGCGGCTGGGAGCTGTATGCCGGCCCGGCGCATGCGTTTGCCTTCGACCCCGCCGTCTATCCGGTGCCGGCGAACAAGCGCTACGACGGCAAGGTCCGCTTTGCCAGGCACTTCTATCCGGTGGTAGCCGATTTGAAGGACGGCGGCGAGGAGCATGCCTGCGCGATGGCGATCGACGCTCACCCGAAGGTGAAGCACTGGGTGCGCAACCTCGACTCGGATCCGGTCGCCGGCTTCTGGCTGCCGACTTCGGCCGGGCGCTTTTACCCGGACTTCGTCTGCGAACTCGACGACGGACGCGTGTTCGTCGCCGAATACAAAGGCGAACATCTGCGCACGGTGCCCAAGGAAATCGAGAAAGGGCAGGTCGGCAAGGTCTGGGCCGAAGCCAGCCGCGGCAAGGCTGCGTTCACCATGCTGTACCGGCACGAGCGTGGCATGAACGTGACGCAGCAGATCGACGCCGCGTTGCACTAGCCGTTCGCACAAGGAGAACAACCCGCCATGCCTCGACTCGATGCCACTGCCCGCGGCGTCTTCCTGATCACCGTCACGCCGTTCACCGCGGATGGCGCGCTCGACCTCGACAGCACCGACCGGATGGTCGATTTCGCGCTCGAGCGCGGCGTCGCGGGGCTGACCGTGCTCGGCATCATGGGCGAGGCGACGAAGCTGACGGCGGCAGAGGCGCGAACCTTCGTCGGCCGCGTGCTGGCACGTGTTGCCGGGCGCGTGCCGGTCGTCGTCGGCGCATCGGCGCCGGGCTTCGCGCCGATGCGCGAACTGACCGCGAGCGTGATGGCGCAGGGCGCGGCCGGCGTGATGGTCGCGCCGCCGCACACGCTGCGCAGCGACGATGCGATCGTCGCCTACTTCGAGATGGTGCAGGCCACGCTCGGCGCCGGCGTGCCGTGGGTGTTGCAGGACCATCCGGTCGCGACCGGCGTGCAGATGTCGACCCAGGTCATCCTGCGCATCATCGCGAACGCGCCCGGCTGCGTGATGTTGAAGCACGAGGATTGCCCGGGTCTTGCGAAGCTGTCGGCGCTGCGCGCGGCGGCCGAGCAGGGCGTGATGCGGCGCGTGTCGATCCTCACCGGCAACGGCGGCGGACTCTTCCTGCCCGAGGAACTGCGGCGCGGCGCGGACGGCGCGATGACCGGCTTTGCCTGGCCCGAGATGATGGTCGGCGTGTGCAGTGCCCATGCGGCGGGCGACGCCGAGCGCGCGCAGGATCTGTTCGACGCCTACCTGCCGCTCGCCCGCTACGAGCAGCAGCCCGGCATTGGTCTGGCGGTGCGCAAGCACATCCTCGCCGCGCGCGGCGTGATCGCATCGGCCCACATCCGCCGCCCCGGCCCGGCGCTGTCGGCGGCGGACGTCGAAGACATCGCCCGCCTCACCGCGCGCCAGCAGCGCCGGCTGGCCGAACTCGGTGCGTGAGCGCCGCGCCGCCGCGCGACGACACCCGAAGCGTGAATTCGTCACACCCGGGGCGGCGCTGCGAGCCGCATGCGCCCCGGCTCCCCTGAATCGGGTGGGTCGCGCGCGCGCCGCGCGTGCAAGACTCGGCAGGCTGCCGAGCATCGTGCCATCCCCGATCCTGAACCTGCGGCCCGCTTCATGGACCTTGCGAAGATCGATCCACCTTGGCCCCGCGCGTCAGGCGACGCGCCGTCATCGGCGCGCTGGCGATTGCGCCTGCTCGGCGGCTTTGCGCTCGACGACGGCGCCGGGGCGGGCGTCGAGCGCCTGCCGAGCCGCGCGATCACCTTGCTGCTGGCGCGCCTCGCGCTCGAGCCGGCGCGAGCCCACGGGCGCGAAGAGCTGATCGAGTTGCTGTGGCCCGGCGTCGCGCCCGACGTCGGCCGCAACCGCCTGCGCCAGGCCTTGTCCGCGCTGCGCAGCGTCCTCGAGCCGCGCGCGGCGCCGGCTTCGCAAGTCCTGCTGGCCGACCGCCGCACGGTCAGCCTCGTGCCCGGCGCGCTGGCCTGCGATGTCGACGCGCTGCGGCTCGCCGTCGCGCGCGGCGATGCCCACGGCGCGGCGCGCATCTGCCGCGGCGAACTGCTGCCCGGCTTCTTCGACGAGTGGGTGATCGAATCACGCCGCGCGCTCGCCAACCTGGCCGAGGCGCTGGCCTTGCCCGCGCTGGCGCCCGCTGCACCCGGGCCCGCACCCGCCGCCGCGCCCGCGCCCGCGCCCGCTGCCGTACCCGGGCCCGCGCCCGGCGAGGCCGGCGGAGCCCGCGGCTCGGGCCGGGCGCGCCCGGCGCCGCTCGAGCCGGTGCCGCCGCGTCTGCCTTCCTACCTCACGCGCAGGTTCGGCTTCGACGAAGCCGCCGCCAGCCTGGCGGCGGCGGTCGCGGCGCACCGGCTCGTCGTGCTGCGCGGGCCGGGCGGCGCGGGCAAGACGCGGCTGGCGGTGGAAGTGGCGCGTGCGCTCGCCGCGGGTGCGGCATCCGGCGCGCCGCCGAAGGCCGGCGCCGGATTCGACCTCGTCGCCTTCGTCGCGCTCGCCGCCTGCACGACGCCCGAGGCGATGATCGACGCCGTGCTGCTCGCGCTGCGCCACGACGGTGACGCCGCCCCGCCCGATGGCGCGACGCACGCCGGGCAGCGCCTGGCCCGCCTCGAGCGCGCGCTCGGCGGGCGCGACGCGCTGCTCGTCCTCGACAACTTCGAGCAGCTCGTGCCGGCCGCCTGCGACGACCTGGCGCGCTGGACGGCGAACCTGCCGCGGCTGCACCTGCTCGTCACCTCGCGCCATGCGCTCGGCCTCGATGGCGAGGTCGAGTTCGCGCTGGCGTCGCTGGCGCTGCCCGCGCCGGGGTTGGACCTGTGCGAAGCCGCGCGCAACCCGGCGGTCGCACTCTTCGCGGCGCGGGCGCGCGCCGCACGCGCCGACTTTCATCTGAGCGAGCGCAACTACGCGCTGGTCGCCGCGATCGTGCGGCAACTGCACGGCCTGCCGCTCGCGATCGAGCTGGCCGCGGCGCGCGTGCGCAGCCTCTCGCTCGCCGATCTGCGCGCGATGCTCGAGAGCTCGGCGCAGCAGGCGCCCGGCAGCGCGCTCGCGCTGCTCGCGCGTGCCGGACCGCGCGGCGCCGACGACCTGCGCCACGCGTCGATGCTGCGCGTCGTCGAGTGGAGCTGGTCCCATCTGGACGCGGCCGGGCGCGCGCTGCTGGCCGCGCTTTCGGTGTTCGACGGCGGCGCAAGTCTCGATGCCGCGGCGGCCGCGGCCGGCGCATCGCGCGTCGCGGTGGCCGAACTGCTTGACGAATTGATCGCCTCGTCGGTCGTCTACACGAGCGAAGGGCACGCCGGATCGACGCGCTACCACCCGTTCGAGCCGGTGCGCGAATACGCGCTGATGACGCTCGGCGCGGCGGACGCCGCCCGCCTGCGCGCGGCGCACCTGGCGTGGCTTTGCGGCTGGGCGGCGGCGCTTGGCACGGCGCCCTCGCTCGAAGCGTTCCGCGACGAACTGCCCAACCTGCGCGCGGCGCTCGCCGAGGCGGAGCGCCGCGGCGACGCCGCCGCCGCCTTCGGCATCGTGCGCGACGCCTCCTACGCGCTCGACGACGTGAGCCTGCCGGCGTCGGCCCTGCCGCCGCTGCACCGCCTGCTCGACGCCGGTCAGCCTGCCGACGCCGCGCTCCTGGCGCGCGTCCACGCCATCCTTGCCAGCCAGTCGTTCGAGGCCGGCGAACGCGGGCATGCCGAACGCCACGCCTTGCGCGCGGTGCAGATCGTCGACCGCGAAGGCCCGGACGCCGCACGCGTGCTGCGCCGTGCGGCGCGCGTGCTGCTGCGGATTCGCGGCGCAGGCGCCGACGTCGAGCCGCTGCTCGACGCCGCGCTGCACGCCGCGCGCCGCCACCGCCAGCCCGATGCCGAAGCGCGCGCGCTGAGCCTGCTGGCGGTGCTGGTCGCGCAACGCGGGCAGGACATGGCGCGCAGCCTGGCGCTCAAGCGCGAGGCGCTCGCGCTGTGGCGCGAGCACGGCCCGCCGGCCCGGGTCACCGAAGGGCTGGTCAACGTCGCGATCGGACTCGACTCCCGCGACGCGGTGCAGGAGCGGCTCGACCTGCTCGCGCAGGCGCGCAAATCGGCCGCCGCGCACGGCCAGACGCGGCTGCTCACCTTCGTGCTGAGCGTCACCGGCTACACACTGGCCGACCTGCGCGACTGGGGCGCCTCCGCGCGCTGCTACGCCCTGTGCCTGCAGGCAGCGTGGGAAGGCGGCTTCTGGCGCGAATGGTTCTACGGCCTGTGGAACCTGCCGCGCACGCTCGCCCACCAGCGCCGCCCGCAGTCCGCGGCGCTGCTGATGGGTTTTGCCGACGCGTTCTACGCCGAGCGCTTCGGCGCTCTCGCCCCCGCCGACCAGCGCGAGGCGCGCCGCACCCGCCGCCTGGTGCGCCAGCAGCTCGGTGCGGCGCGCGAAGCGGCGCTGTGGCGCGAGGGCCGGGCGCTGGACATGGCGGCGGCGATGCGGCTCGCGCTGCACGAGACGGCGCCGCCGCCGGGCGCGCCGGCAAGGCTGACGATCCCCTGAACGCGGGGCCCGCAAAGCCCGGGAACCCCCGCGAATCGGGGGGGTGAAAGGCGCTTTCAGGGCGGCGAAATTAGCGATCGCTTAGCGGTAGGGGGAGAACATCGCGTCCGTCGCGCAGGGTGAACCGCCCTGCCGGACGTCAACCACCGGAGCCCGGACATGTCGAACGCATCCCGCCGCTCGATCCATCGCCGCCATGCGCTGGCCATTGCCGCCGCCGCCGTGCTCGGCCCGCTGTCGGCCACACCGGCCGCCGCCGCCGTCTGCACCTGGGATACGACAAGCGGCAACTGGAGCGCGATCACCAACTGGCTCGGCTGCGTCACCGGCAACGGCAACCCGGTGCAGACGCCGGGCAGCAACGACACCGCCAACATCGGCGCCACCGGCGTCGTCACGATCGACAGCGCGCAGGCGGTGCAGAGCCTGAACAACGCCGGGCAGATCAACCTCGATGCCTTCACGCTGACGCTGGCCGGCGGCGGCACCGTCAACAGCGGCACCATCAACGTCGGCAGCGCGACCGCCGCGGCGCTGCAGGTCAACGCCGGGCACAACATCAACAACGCGGGCGGCGTCATCAACGTGGCCAACGGCAGCGTGCTCAACCAGTTCGGCAGCACGATCAGCGGCGGCACGATCAACACCACCGGCACCGGCGCGCTGATGGCGTTCTCGAGCGGCAACAACGTGCTCGACAACGTCAAGCTGAACGGCTTGCTCGACGTGCAGACCAACGCCAACGCGCGCGAGCGCATCGCCAACGGCCTCACGCTCGACGGCAGCGCCAATGTCGGCAACGGGGGCATCCTCTCCTTCGACAGCTCACTCACCAGCGGCGGCAGCCAGACCATCGCCGGCAACGCCATCTTCAACTTGAACGACGCCGGCGCGCGGCTGGCGATCGAAGGCAACGGCAGCACCACGCTGGCCTCCACCGTGGTGGTGCGCGGTCAGGGCAACTTCGGCACCGCCTACAACGTCGGCGGCAACAACGTCCTCACCAACAACGGCCGCATCTCGGCCGACGTGGCGGGCGGCACGCTCACGCTCGCGCCGCCGGGCAACGCCGGCTCGGTGGTCAACAACGGCGTGCTCGACGCGCGCGGCGGCGGCACGCTGGCCATCTCCACCAACGTCGACAACAGCGGCGGCCTGATCAACGCCCAGAACGCGAGCAACGTCGTGCTCGGCGGCATCACCATCAAGGGCGGCACGCTGGGCACTTCGGGCAGCGGCGTCATCCAGGCCGCCAGCAGCGGCAACAACTTCCTCGACGGCACGAAGATCACCGGCACACTGGACATGACCGGCATCGCGAACTCGCGTGCGCGGCTCATCAACACCAGTACGCTCAACGGCGCGATCAACGTCGCCAACGGAGGCATCCTGAGCCTGGACAGCTCGCAGTCTGCCGGCAACGCGGTGGCGCTGAACGGCACCGGCGTCATCAACCTCAACGACGCCGGCGCGCGGCTGTCGATCGAAGGCGGCGGCACCAGTGTGCTGGGAGTCGGCACCACGGTGCGCGGCCAGGGCAATATCGGCCAGGCTCTCTACGTCGGCGGCAACAACGTCCTTACCAGCAACGGCCTGATCTCGGCCGATGTGGCCGGCGGCACGCTCAACATCGTGGCGCCCGGCAACGCCGGCAGCTTCGTCAACAACGGCACGCTGCAGGCCATCAACGGCGCCACGCTGCTGCTGTCGACCAACATCCAGAACAACGCCGGCAGCCAGATTGTCGCCGGCGCGGGCAGCCAGGTGGTGCAGAACGGCGTCACGCTGAACGGCGTCATCAACGTCAGCGGCGGCGGTGTGCTGACGACGGTGAGCAGCGGCAACAACGTGCTCAACGCCGTCACGCTGACCGGCGCGCTCGACGTGCAGACGATCGCCAACGGGCGTGAGCGCATCGCCAACGGCCTCACGCTCGACGGCGGCGTCAACGTCGGCAACGGTGGCATCCTCGCCTTCGACAGCTCACTCACCAGCGGCGGCAGCCAGACCATCGCCGGCAACGCCACCTTCAACTTGAACGACGCCGGCGCGCGGCTGTCGATCGAAGGCGCCGGCAGCACGACGCTGGCGTCGACGGTGGTGGTGCGCGGCCAGGGCAATATCGGCACCGCCGCTTACGTCGGCGGCAACAACACGCTCACCAACAACGGTCTCGTTTCGGCCGACGTCAACGGCAAGACGCTCGAGCTTACGGCGCCCGGCAACGCCGGCAGTTTCGTCAACAACGGCACGCTGCAGGCCATCGACGGCGCGACGCTGCTGCTGTCGACCAACATCCAGAACAACGCCGGCAGCGAGATCATTGCCGGCGCGGGCAGCCAGGTGGTGCAAAACGGCGTCACGCTGAACGGCGTCATCAACGTCAGCGGCGGCGGCGTGCTGACGGCGGTGAGCAGCGGCAACAACGTGCTGGACAACGTCGCGCTGACCGGCGTGTTCGACGTGCAGGCGATCGCCAACGCGCGCGAGCGCATCGCCAACGGCCTCACGCTCGACGGCAGCGCCAACGTAGGCAACGGCGGCATCCTCTCCTTCGACAGCTCACTCACCAGCGGCGGCAGCCAGACCATCGCCGGCAACGCCATCTTCAACTTGAACGACGCCGGCGCGCGGCTGTCGATCGAAGGCGGCGGCAGCACGACGCTGGCGTCCACCGTGGTGGTGCGCGGCCAGGGCAACATCGGCCAAGCCAAC
>CALMIL010000215.1 GCA_937864005.1 uncultured Burkholderiales bacterium | reverse complement strand
CGCAGCGCGATCGGCATATAGCTGTAGATGCCCGCGGAGAGGCGCTTGATGAAGCCGGCGCGCATCATCAGCTGATGGCTCTTCACCTCCGCGTCGGCCGGCGCTTCCTTGAGGGTGGAGATGAAGAAGTTCGAAGCTCTCATCGGCGCGCTACGGCTCGCTTGGTGGGTGATCGGGCGGAGCTGCGATCGGCGCGACCGATGGGCCGCAGCCTGCGCGAAGTCCCTGCGGGAAAGTGCAGGGTTGCAAGCTGTAGCGCCGATGCAATAATGAATCCAACGAAGAATCTGGGGTTGATTATGCTCGACCGTGAGGGGTTTCGACCCAACGTCGGCATCATCTTGCTGAACCATCGGAACCAGGTGTTCTGGGGCAAGAGGCTGCGCACCCACTCGTGGCAGTTTCCACAGGGTGGCATCAAGCACGGCGAATCGCCCGAGCAGGCGATGTACCGCGAACTGCACGAAGAGGTGGGGCTGCAGCAGCAGCACGTGCGCATCGTCGCGCGCACCCGCGACTGGCTGCGCTACGAGGTGCCGGACCACTTCATCCGGCGCGATGCGCGCGGCCACTACCGCGGCCAGAAGCAGATCTGGTTCCTGCTCCAGCTCACCGGGCACGACAGCGACCTGAACCTGCGCGCTACCGACCACCCCGAGTTCGACGCCTGGCGCTGGAACGAATACTGGGTCCCGCTCGAAGTCGTGATCGAATTCAAGCGCGGCGTCTACGAGATGGCGCTCACCGAGTTGTCGCGCTTCCTGCCGCGCATCGGTCACCAGAACCGCTATCTGCGCTCCGGCATGCGGCCGATGCGTCCGCACGAGCCCTTGTCCCGCCCGGCGCCGCTCGACACCGCCGAAGACCCGCCTGCATCGGTTCTGCCGTCCAGCGGCGGGAGCTGAGACGAGATCGCGCGCCGCCGCCCGGCGCGTCAGGACAGGATCATGTTGTCGCGGTGGATCATCTCGGGCTCGCCGGTGAAGCCGAGCAGGCGCTCGAATTCGCTCGACGGCTTGCGCGCGATGAGGCGCGCCTCGGCGCTCGCATAGTTCGCCAGGCCGCGCGCGACTTCGATGCCGCCCGTGCTTTGCACCGCGATGACGTCGCCGCGCGCGAACTCGCCCTTCACCGCCAGCATGCCGATCGGCAGCAGGCTCTTGCCGCCATCGCGCAGCTTGGCGACGGCGCCATCGTCGATCGTCACCGCGCCGCGCAGCTGCAGGTGATTGGCCATCCACTGCTTGCGCGCGGCGAGCTTGGGCGTCGCGGCGACGAGCGCCGTGCCGATCGCTTCGCCGGCCGCGAGGCGAAGCAGGACGTCGTGCTCGTGCCCCGAGGCGATCACCGTCGATGCGCCGCTGCGCGCCGCGCGGCGCGCCGCGAGCACCTTGGTCAGCATGCCGCCGCGGCCGATGCTGGATCCGGCGCCGCCCGCCATGCGCTCGAGTTCCGGGTCGCCGGCGCGTGCCTCGTCGACGAAGCGGGCCGCCGGATCGCGGCGCGGATCGGCCTCGTAGAGCCCGCGCTGGTCGGTGAGGATGACGAGCACATCGGCTTCGACGAGGTTGGCGACGAGCGCGCCGAGGGTGTCGTTGTCGCCGAATTTGATCTCGTCGTTGACGACGGTATCGTTCTCGTTGATGACGGGAACGACCTTGAGCCGCAGCAGCGTCGTCAGCGTCGAGCGTGCGTTCAGGTAGCGCTCGCGGTCGGCGAGGTCGGCATGCGTGAGCAGCACCTGCGCGCTGCGCAGTCCGTGCGCGCTCAGCTGCGTTTCGTACATGTGGGCGAGCCCCATCTGGCCGACCGCGGCGGCCGCCTGCAGTTCGTGAATCTCCTTCGGCCGCGCCTTCCAGCCCAGGCGCTTCATGCCTTCGGCGATCGCGCCGCTCGAAACCATCACGACCTCGCGCCCCGTCGATGCGAGCTGCGCCAGCTGGCGGCACCAGTGGCCGATCGCCTGCGCGTCGAGCCCGCGGCCCTCGTTCGTCACGAGGCTCGAGCCGACCTTGACGACGATGCGGCGCGCGCGCTGCACGATCATGCCCATTGCATTCTCAGCCTGCGCCTGCGTCGGCGCCGGCAAATCGCGGGTCCACCGCGGCAGCGGCCGGCTGGCGCACTGCCGACACGTGCTGGTAGACGGCGCGGATCAGCGGCTCGCAGCCCTCGCGCGAGAGCGCCGAGATGGCGAATACCGACCCCTTCCAGCGCAGGCGCCTGACGAAGGCCTTGACGCACGCCTCGCGTTCCTCGGCGGGCAGCATGTCGATCTTGTTGAGGACGATCCAGCGCGGCTTGGCGTGCAGCGCGGCGTCGTATTTCTTCAGCTCGGCGACGAGCGTGCGCACCTGGGCGACCGGGTCGATCGCGTCGTCCAGCGGCGCGAAGTCGACCACGTGCAGCAGCAGCTGGGTGCGCTGCAGATGGCGCAGGAACAGGTGCCCGAGCCCGGCACCCTCGGAGGCGCCTTCGATCAACCCCGGGATATCTGCAACGACGAAGCTCTGCTCGGGCCCGACGCGGACCACGCCGAGGTTGGGGTGCAGCGTCGTGAACGGATAGTCGGCCACCTTCGGCCGGGCGTTCGAGATCGCCGCGATCAGCGTCGACTTGCCGGCGTTGGGCATGCCGAGCAGGCCGACGTCGGCGAGCACGCGCAACTCCAGCCGCAGCTTGCGCGCCTCGCCCGGCCAGCCGGGTGTCTTCTGGCGCGGCGCGCGGTTCGTGCTCGACTTGAAATGCAGGTTGCCGAAGCCGCCATCGCCGCCCTTGGCGAGCAGCACCTTCTCGCCCGGGACGAGCAACTCGGCGAGCACCGCTTCGCTGTCGAGATCGGTGATGATCGTGCCCATCGGCATGCGCAGCACGATATCGTCGGCCGCGGCGCCGAACTGGTCCGAGCCGCGCCCCGGCTCGCCGTTGCGCGCCTCGTGGCGGCGCGCATAGCGGTAGTCGATCAGGGTGTTCAGGTTCGGGTCGCCGACGGCGTAGACGCTGCCGCCACGCCCGCCGTCGCCGCCATTGGGGCCGCCGAAGGGAATGAACTTCTCGCGCCGGAAGCTCGCGCAGCCGCTGCCGCCGGCGCCGGCGGCAATGTCGATCGTGGCTTCGTCGACGAATTTCATGCTGGTGTTCACCCGCGCGAGGCGACGTGCGGCTCCCGGCTCGAGCGGCTGCGCAAACGTCGAAGCCCCGGCGTGCCGGGGCTTCGGTGTGCGTGCCGACGACGAGGGCAGCCGCGTCGCGGCCGTCAGAGCGCCGTGACGGACACCGTGCGGCGGTTCAGCGGGCCCTTGACGGAAAAATCGACCTTGCCGTCGACGAGCGCGAACAAGGTGTGGTCGCGACCGATATCGACGTTGGTGCCGGCGTGAAACTGCGTGCCGCGCTGGCGCACGATGATGGAGCCGGCCGAGACGACCTGCCCGCCATACACCTTCACGCCGAGCATCTTGGGATTCGAATCGCGGCCGTTGCGGGTGGAACCGCCGCCCTTTTTCTGTGCCATGTCTGTGCTCCTATTCCGAAATCATGCCGGATCAGGCGCTGACCGCGCTGATCTCGATCTCGGTGAAATTCTGGCGGTGGCCTTGTCGCTTCTGGTAGTGCTTGCGACGGCGCATCTTGAAGATGCGCACCTTGTCGTGACGCCCTTGCGCGAGCACCGTGGCCTTGACGCTGGCGCCGGCAACCAGGGGCGTGCCGACCTGCAGCTCGGCGCCTTCGCCGACGGCGAGCACCTGGTCGATCACGATTTCCTGGCCAACGTCCGCAGCAATCTGTTCTATCTTGATCTTCTCGCCGGCCGCAACCTTGTATTGCTTGCCACCGGTTTTTATGACCGCGTACATGTTGAAAACCCCTTCTAGTGGATCCGCGCTGTCGCTGCAGGCCCGCCGCAACGAGCGCCGACAGCGATACCCTGTGCGGGACGCAGAGCCTGTGATTCTAGCACGGCGATCGCGATCGACCGTTCCCCGTTCCCCGCGCAACGCGCCGTCGTTGCGCCCTGCAACACCCGTCGCTTCGCCGCGCCCGGCATCGCGCCGCGCGTTCCTATAATTCCCCGGACCTCACAGGGATCCCCTTGCATACACTGACACCGCCCCTCACGTCCGCAGTGCCGGAAGCCGCGCTGCCCATGGCGGCGGAGATGGCGCAGGTCGACGCGATCATCCGCGCTCGCCTGGTGTCGGACGTCGTGCTCGTGAACCAGATCTCCGCCTACATCATCGGTGCCGGGGGCAAGCGGATCCGGCCGCGTCTGGCCCTGCTGTTCGCAGGGGCGCTCGGCTTCGAAGGACCGGAGCGTCTCGAGCTTGCCGCGATCGTCGAGGTCATCCACACCGCCACCTTGCTTCACGACGACGTGGTTGACGAGTCCGGCTTGCGGCGCGGGCGCGAAACGGCGAACGCCTTGTTCGGCAACGCCGCCAGCGTGCTGGTCGGCGACTTCCTCTATTCGCGCGCCTTCCAGATGATGGTCTCGGTGAACCGGATGCGCGTGCTCGACGTGCTGGCCGACGCGACGAACGTGATCGCCGAAGGCGAGGTCATGCAGTTGATGAACATGCATGATCCCGACCTCGCGGTCGACGCCTACCTGCGGGTGATCCGCTTCAAGACGGCGAAACTGTTCGAGGCGAGTGCGCGCCTGGGCGCGGTACTCGCCGAGGCAACGCCGGAGATCGAGGATGCCTGCGCAAGCTACGGCCGCTCGCTGGGCACCGCGTTTCAGCTCGTCGACGACCTGCTCGACTACGAAGGCGCGACGACGCAGCTTGGCAAGAACGTCGGCGACGACCTGCGCGAAGGCAAGCCGACCTTGCCGCTGCTGCTGGCCATGGCGCGCAGCGAACCCGCCGAGCGCGCGCTGATCCGCCACGCGATCGAGCAGGGAGAAGTCGCCCGCTTGCCCGAGATCGTCGAGATCGTGCGCAAGACCGGCGCACTGCAGGCGACGCGCGACGCGGCGCGCGCCGAGGCCGACGTCGCGCGCAAGTGTGCGGCCATGCTTCCGGCATCGTCGGCCCGGGAGGCTCTGCTAGAATTGTGTGTTCGATCGGTCGAGCGTTCATCCTGAACGTCCGGCCCGCGAGGCGCCACGGCGCCGCGCACCGATGGGCCCGACGGGCCCGCTTTCTTCGGGGTGTAGCTTAGCCTGGTAGAGCGCTACGTTCGGGACGTAGAGGCCGGAGGTTCGAATCCTCTCACCCCGACCAGATTTCCGATTCGCAAGCCCGCACCCGGCAGCGTCGGTGCGCGGCATCCGGTTGCGAGTCGGCATGTCGTCAGGGCGTGATTTGTTGCGTTTTCACGGTCTGTTCTCGGTTTACACGTCAGATCGAATCGACGATCATTCCCGAGGATTGACCTCGTGAAATGGCGCACTTGCCTTTGGATACCCTGGCCGAAGCCCCCCACTCGACGCTGACCGGCGTTGCGCGCGTGCTCGTCCACGCCGGCAAACTCAACGCGAAGACGGCCGAAGGGTTGGTTCGCAGCGCGAAGGAGAAGCGCGCGAGCTTCATCTCGTCGGTGGTCGGTGCGGGTGCGGTCTCGCCGGCCGACCTCGCGCACACGCTGTCGAGCGCGCTCGCGCTGCCCTTGCTCGATCTGGCCGCGGTCGATATCGCGCGCCTGCCCAAAGGCGTGATCGACGCCAAGCTCACGGCGCAGTATCAGATCCTCGTCCTCGGGCGGCGCGGCAACCGGCTCTTCATCGGCGGCGCCGACCCGACCGACCAGGAAGCCGTCGAGCGCATCAAGTTCGCGACCCAGTTGTCGCCCGAATGGGTGATCGTCGAGCACGACAAGCTCTCGAAATTGCTCGAGTCGGCCGGGGTGAGCGCCGGTGAATCGCTCGAAGCGCTGGTCTCGAGCGATTTCGAGTTCGACGTCACCGAAGAGGCCACCCCCGGCTCGGAGGCAACCGACATCGCCTCCGAGGTCGAGGACGCGCCGGTCGTTCGCTTTCTGCAGAAGATGCTGATCGACGCCATCAACGCGCGTGCATCCGACCTGCATTTCGAGCCCTACGAATATCACTATCGGGTGCGCTTCCGGATCGACGGCGAACTGCGCGAGATCACGCAGCCGCCGATCGCGATCAAGGACAAGCTCGCCTCGCGCATCAAGGTCATCAGCCGCCTGGATATCGCCGAGAAGCGCGTGCCGCAGGACGGCCGCATGAAGCTCAAGTTCGGCTCGAAGGCGATCGACTTCCGGATCTCGACGCTGCCGACGCTGTTCGGCGAGAAGATCGTGATCCGGATCCTGGACCCGTCCAGCGCCAAACTCGGCATCGAGGCGCTCGGCTACGAAAAGGTCGAGAAGGACCGCCTGCTCAAGACAATCGAGCGGCCCTACGGCATGGTGCTCGTCACCGGCCCGACCGGCAGCGGCAAGACGGTCTCGCTCTACACCTGCCTGAATATCCTGAACCAGCCGGGCGTGAATATCTCGACGGTCGAGGATCCAGCCGAAATCAATCTGCCGGGCATCAACCAGGTCAACGTCAATGACAAGGCGGGGCTGACCTTCTCGGCGGCGCTCAAATCCTTCCTGCGTCAGGACCCGGACATCATCATGGTCGGCGAAATCCGCGACCTCGAGACCGCCGACATCGCGATCAAGGCGGCGCAGACCGGCCACATGGTGATGTCGACGCTGCACACGAACGACGCGCCGACGACGCTCACACGGTTGCTCAACATGGGCGTCGCGCCGTTCAACATCGCCTCCAGCGTGCTCCTGATCACCGCTCAGCGCCTCGTTCGCAAGCTGTGCGAGAACTGCAAGAAACCGGCCGACTACCCGCGCGAAGCGATGCTGCGGGCCGGATACACCGCGGAAGAACTCGACGGCACCTGGAAGCCCTACCGCGCGGTCGGCTGTTCATCGTGCAACAACGGTTACAAGGGGCGGGTCGGCGTTTATCAGGTGATGCCGATAACCGAGGAGATCCAGCGCATCATCCTCGCCGAAGGCACCTCGATGGACATCGCCGCGCAGGCGCAGCGCGAAGGCGTGCGCGACCTGCGCCAGTCCGGCCTCGTCAAGGTGCGCTCCGGCGTCACGACGCTCGAGGAAATCATCGCCGCGACCAACGAATGAGCCGCGAACGCGCAGACATGCCGACGACCAAACTCAACCCAGGGGCGGGGGGCAGCAAAGGCCTCCCGGGCAAACGATGGTGACAGCAGTGGCCGCGAAGAACATCAAGGAACTGGTGTTCGAATGGGAAGGCAAGGACAAGAACGGCAAGGTCGTTCGCGGTGAACAGCGCGCTGGCGGCGAGGCGATGGTCAGCGCCAGCCTGCGCCGCCAGGGCATCATGGTCACGCGCGTCAAGAAGCGCCGCACGAGCGGCGGCCGCGCGATCAAGCAGAAGGACATCGCGATCTTCACGCGCCAGCTGTCGACGATGATGCGCGCCGGCGTGCCGCTCTTGCAATCGTTCGACATCGTCGCCCGCGGCAGCACGAACCCGAAGCTGACCAAGCTGCTGACCGACATCCGCGAGGACGTCGAGACCGGCACCAGCCTGTCGTCGGCGTTTCGCAAGCATCCGCTGTATTTCGACGCCCTCTACTGCAATCTGGTCGAGGCCGGCGAGGCGGGCGGCATCCTGGAGGCGCTGCTCGATCGCCTGGCGACCTACCAGGAAAAGACGATGGCGATCAAGAACAAGATCAAGTCGGCGCTGATGTATCCGGTCGCCGTGCTGGTCGTCGCCTTCATCGTGCTGACGGTCATCATGATCTTCGTGATCCCGGCGTTCGAGGACGTCTTCAAGTCCTTCGGCGCCGATCTGCCGGCGCCGACGCTGCTCGTGATCGCGATGTCCAAGTTCTTCGTCAGCTACTGGTGGGCGATCTTCGGCTTCCTGTTCGGCGGCGGCTACTTCTTCATGCAGTCGTGGAAGCGGTCGGAGAAGATGCAAAAGATCATGGACCGGCTGATGCTGCGCATCCCGGTGTTCGGCGACCTCGTCAACAAGTCCTCGGTCGCGCGCTGGACGCGCACGCTGTCGACGATGTTCGCCGCCGGCGTGCCTCTCGTCGAGGCGCTCGACTCGGTCGGCGGCGCCTCCGGCAATGCGGTCTTCCAGGAGGCGACCGAGCAGATCCAGCGCGACGTGACGACCGGCTCGGGGCTGTCGACGTCGATGCAGGCGACCGGCGTCTTCCCGACCATGGTGCTGCAGATGTGCGCGATCGGCGAGGAATCCGGCGCGCTCGACCAGATGCTCGGCAAGGCGGCCGAGTTCTACGAGGACGAGGTCGACGAGGCGGTGAAGGGGCTCTCGAGCCTGATGGAGCCGTTCATCATCGTCATCCTCGGCGTGCTGATCGGCGGCATCGTCGTCTCGATGTATCTGCCGATCTTCAAGCTCGGCCAGGTCGTCTGATGCGCGGCGGCCGGCGCGCGCGAAGCGGTCGCTGAGCGATGGACCCGGGATTGCAGCAGGCGCTGCTGTCGCCTGCCGTGCTGGCCGTGCTCGGCCTTTGCATCGGCAGCTTTCTGAACGTCGTCGTCCATCGCCTGCCGAAGATCATGTCGCGCGAGTGGTGGCAGGATACGGTCGACTACACGCTCGGCGACCCGCGTGCCTGGCAGGCGCTCTTCGGAAGCAAGGCGACCGCGCCCGCCAGCTTCGCCCCGGCCCGCAAGGCGATCGCCGCCGAGCTCGACGCGCTGCCCGGGCTCAGCCTGTCGCGCCCGCATTCGCGCTGCCCGCACTGCGGCCACCGCATCCGCGCGCACGAGAATATCCCGGTCCTCGGCTGGCTGATGCTGCGCGGCAAGTGCGCCGGTTGCGGCGCGCCGATCTCGGTGCGCTATCCGCTCGTCGAGATCGCGACCGGGCTGCTGTTCGCCGCCTGCGCCTGGACCTTTGGCCCGCACGCGGCGACGCTCGTCTTCTGCGCCGCGATTGCGCTCCTGATCGCGATGGCGCTGATCGACCTCGACACGACTTTGCTGCCCGACAGCCTCACGCTGCCGCTCATCGGCCTGGGCCTGCTCGCCGCGCTGGCCGGCTGGAGCGGGGTCGGCGTACGCGAATCGGCGATCGGTGCGCTGCTCGGCTATTTCAGCCTGTGGTTCATCACCTTCGCCTACCGGCTGCTGCGCGGCGTGCAGGGGATGGCCGAGGGCGACTTCAAGATGCTCGCCGGCATCTGCGCGTTGCTCGGCTGGAAGGTGCTGCCGGCGGTGCTGCTGCTCGCATCGGTCGTCGGCGCCGCGGTGGGCATTGCCCTGATCGCATTCAAGGGCCACAAGCGCGAGGTGCCGATTCCGTTCGGCCCCTACCTCGCCGGCGGCGGCATCGCGGCGATCTTCTTCGGCGAAGGGCTGATCTCGTTTTGGAACCTGTAGCGGCACGCGCCCTGCACATCGGGCTGACCGGCGGCATCGGCAGCGGCAAGAGCACCGTCGCCGCGATCTTCGTGGCGCACGGCGCGACGCTCGTCGACACCGACGCCATCGCGCGCGAGATCACGCTGCCCGGCGGCGCTGCGATCGCGCAGCTGAAGCAGGCCTTCGGCGCCGGCATCCTGGACGCCGATGGCGGACTCGACCGCGCGGCGATGCGCAGCCTCGCGTTCAGCGATCACACCGCGCGGCGCCGCCTCGAGGCGATCCTGCACCCGCTGATCGGCACCGAGGCGGACCGCCAGGCAGGGCTTGCCGCCGCCGGCACGGTCCTGTTCGACGTGCCGCTGCTGGCCGAGTCGCGGCGCTGGCGCGACCGCGTCGCCCGTGTGCTCGTCATCGATTGCAGCGAGGCGACGCAGCTCGCGCGGGTCGCGCAGCGACCCGGCTGGACCGAGGCTTCGGCCGGCGCCGTCATTGCCCAGCAGGCTTCGCGCGCGGCGCGCCGCGCGTGCGCCGACGCGGTGATCTACAACGACGGCCTGACGCCCGCCGCATTGGCGGCCGAGGTGGCAACGATCTGCGGCTGCTGGGGCATCGCGCACTGAACCTCGCGCAGGGCGCGGTGCCTGTGGAACAATTGCGGCTCTGATCCCCGCGCCAGGACGGCCCGCATTGGTACTCTACGAGCACCCCTTCAACGAGAGCATCCGCACCATGCTGCGGCTCGAGCATATGTTCGACAGGCTCGGGCAACTGATGGCACGAACGACCACCATCGATCATCACTACGCGCTGGCGACGATCTTCGAGATCATGGACGTCGCGTCGCGCGCCGATCTGAAGTCCGACCTGCTCAAGGATCTCGAGCGCCACAAGACGCAGCTCGCCGGCTATCGCGGCAATCCGTCGATCTCGGAGGCCGCGCTGGACGACGTGATCGCGCGCATCGACCATGCGTTCGCCGACCTCAACCAGCATGCGGGCAAGGCGGGCAACGCGCTGACGGGCAACGAGTGGCTGATGAGCATCAGAAGCCGGATCGCCATTCCGGGCGGCACCTGCGAATTCGACCTGCCGGCCTACTATGCCTGGCAGCAGCACGACGCGGAGCGCCGCCAGGCGGATCTGACGCAGTGGACCGAGTCGTTGATGCCGCTGGCCGGCGCGCTGCAGGTGCTGCTGCAGCTGCTTCGCGAATCCGGCTCGCCGCACCGGGTGGCGGCGACGTCCGGCCAGTATCAGCAAAGTCTCGCGCCGGGCCGCGGCTACCAGTTGCTGCGGCTGAGCATCGACCCCGCGCTGGAACTCGTGCCGGAGATCAGCGGCCATCGCCTGATGGTGCTCGTGCGCCTGATGCGCCAGGAAGCCGACGGCCGCCTGCGGCCGAGCAGCGCCGACGCGAGCTTCGATCTGACGCTGTGCGCGTGAGCGCCGCATGACCCCTGCGACGGCGCCGGTGCGCATCGTGCGCTGCCCGCGCTGCGGCGGTACAAGCGTCTACGCAGCCGGCAATCCGTACCGGCCGTTCTGCAGCGAGCGCTGCAAGGCCGCCGATTTCGGCGCCTGGGCGAGCGAGGCCTATCGCGTCGAGGCCGCGCCCCCGCGGGAGGACGGCGGCGACGCCGGCCCGGCGCAACCGGAGCGTTGAGCCTCAGGCGAGCCGCCCGTGGCACATCTTGTATTTCTTGCCGCTGCCGCACGGGCAGGGGTCGTTGCGCCCGACCTTGGGCACCTTGGCGGCGACGGTCGCGGGATCGGCCTCCTGCGCGACGCTGCCGTCGTCGTTCGGATGGGTGTAGGTCACGTTGCTGATGCGCTCGGCCTGCGCCTCGATCGCCTCGGCCGCCTGCGTCGCCTCTTCCTGTGACTGGATGCGCACCGTCATCAAGACGCGCGTCACGTCCATCTTGACGACATCGAGCAGCTTGCTGAAGAGCTCGAACGCCTCGCGCTTGTATTCCTGCTTCGGATTTTGCTGCGCGTAGCCGCGCAGGTGGATGCCCTGGCGCAGGTAGTCGAGCGCGGCCAGGTGCTCGCGCCAGTGCTGGTCGATCGATTGCAGCAGGATCATGCGCATGAAGGGCGTGAACTGCTCGAGCCCGACCAGTTCGAGCTTGGCGTCGAAGCTCTTGTTCGACGCCTCGACGACCTTGGCGACGATATCCTCGTCGGTGATCGCCTCGCTCGCCTCGACCTCGGCCTTGATCGCAACGTCGAGCTGCCACTCGTCGCGCAGCACCGTTTCGAGCGCGTCGAGGTCCCACTGCTCCTCGACGCTGTCCTGCGGCACGAAGGTGCGCACCACGTCGGTCATCGTGCCGTGGCGCAGGTTGGCGATCTGCGCCTCGAGCTTGTCGGCCTCGAGGATGTCGTTGCGCTGCTTGTAGATCACCTTGCGCTGATCGTTGCTCACGTCGTCGTACTCGAGCAACTGCTTTCTGATGTCGAAGTTGCGCGCCTCGACCTTGCGCTGCGCGCTCTCGATGCTGCGCGAGACGATGCCGGCCTCGATCGCCTCGCCGTCGGGCATCTTCAGCCGCTCCATGATCGAGCGCACGCGGTCGCCGGCAAAGATGCGCATCAGCGGATCGTCGAGCGACAGATAAAAGCGCGACGACCCCGGGTCGCCCTGACGGCCCGAGCGGCCGCGCAACTGGTTGTCGATGCGGCGCGATTCGTGGCGCTCGGTGGCGATGATGCGCAACCCGCCCTGCGCCTTCACGCTTTCGTGCAGGCCCTGCCATTCGTCCTGCAGCTGCTTCGCGCGCGCCGCCTTCTCCTCGTCGCTCACCGATTCGTCGGCCTCGAGGAACTTGATCTGGTTCTCGACGTTGCCGCCGAGCACGATGTCGGTTCCGCGGCCTGCCATATTCGTCGCGATCGTGATCACCCCCGGGCGGCCCGCCTGGGCGACGATCATCGCCTCCTTCTCGTGCTGTTTGGCATTGAGCACCTGGTGCTCGAGCTTGGCCTTTTGCAGCAGCGCGCTGACCTTCTCGGAATTCTCGATCGAGGTCGTACCCACCAGGACTGGCTGGCCGCGCTCGCGGCAGTCACGGATATCGGCGACCACCGCGTCGTATTTCTCGCGTTCGGTCTTGTAGACGAGGTCGAGCTCGTCCTTGCGGATGGTCGGCTTGTTGGGCGGGATGACGACGGTCTCGAGGCCGTAGATCTCCTGGAACTCGTAGGCCTCGGTATCGGCCGTTCCGGTCATGCCGGCGAGCTTGCCGTACATCCGGAAATAGTTCTGGAACGTGATCGACGCGAGCGTCTGGTTCTCGCTCTGGATCGCGACGCCCTCCTTCGCCTCGACCGCCTGGTGCAGGCCGTCGCTCCAGCGCCGGCCCGTCATCAACCGGCCGGTGAATTCGTCGACGATGATGACCTCGCCGTTTTGCACCACGTAGTGCTGGTCGCGGTTGTAGAGGTGGCGTGCGCGCAGCGCTGCGTACACATGGTGCATCAGCGTGATATTGGCCGGGTCGTACAGGCTCGCGCCTTCGGCGAGCAGCCCGGCCTCGCCGAGCAGCCGCTCGGCGTTCTCGTGCCCGTCCTCGGTCAGGAAGACCTGATGGCTCTTCTCGTCGACCGTGAAGTCGCCCGGCTCGATCACGCCCTCGCCGGTGCGCAGGTCGAGCTCGCCGATCTGCTTCTTCAGCCCCGGCACGACGGCGTTGATGCGCACATACAGCTCGGTGTGGTCCTCGGCCTGGCCGCTGATGATGAGCGGCGTGCGCGCCTCGTCGATCAGGATCGAGTCGACCTCGTCGACGATCGCGTAGGCGAGGCCGCGGGCGACGCGGTCGGAGGTGTCCTGCACCATGTTGTCGCGCAGGTAGTCGAAGCCGAACTCGTTATTCGTGCCGTAGGTGACATCGGCCGCGAAGGCAGCCTGCTTGTCGGCGCGCGACAGCTGCGCCAGATTCACGCCCACCGTCAGGCCGAGGAAGTTGTACAGCCGCCCCATCCACTCGGCGTCGCGCCGGGCGAGATAGTCGTTCACGGTGACGACGTGCACACCCTTGCCGGTCAGCGCATTCAGATAGACGGGCAGCGTGGCCATCAGCGTCTTGCCCTCGCCGGTGCGCATTTCGGCGATCTTTCCGCCGTGCAGCGCCATGCCGCCGAGCAGCTGGACGTCGAAGTGGCGCATCTTCAGCACCCGCTTGCTGCCCTCGCGCACGACGGCGAAAGCTTCCGGCAGCAGCGCATCGAGCGTCTCGCCCCCCGCGAAGCGCTCGCGGAACTCGACCGTCTTGGCTTGCAGCGCGGCATCGTCCAGCGCTTCGAACTTCGTCTCCAGCGCATTGATCTGCTGGGCGATGCGGCGGTAGCTCTTGAGCAGCCGCTCGTTGCGACTGCCGAAGATCTGGGTCAGAAAATTGGGAATCATTCGGCAGCGGATGTGGGGTGGGGGCGGTAATGCCGGACGGTGGCGCGGCGTTCAGGCGGGCGCCGAATACGCAGGTCCGGGGATGGGGCCGATGTGATTCGGAGTGGGGCAAAACCTCGCGATCCGAGCACAACAGCTGGGGCCGGCCGCCTCGAAACCAAGACGCGCAACGCCCTGGAAAGCGTGCGATTTTAGCATTCGGGTCCCTTCGGGCGACCTTCGGGTGGCCCTCGCCTGGCGTTCAGGCGGACCTCCGGCCGAACTGCCTGGCCGGCCCTGCCGCGCTGCGTGCGCGACGGGCCGGCAGAGCGTGGCGTCCGGGCCTGGCAGGCGGAATCGCTAGACTGCGCGCATGAATACCCGCCCCGTCGCCGCGGTCACGCCCGATGCGCTGCGGCTGCGCGACGCGCTCGCCCGCAGTTCGCCGCTCGCCGCGCTGCAGGCGAGGCTGCGCGAGTCGAATGAGCGCTTCGCGTCGATCCGCGGCACGCTCCCGTCCGCGCTCGCGGCGCACGTGCAACCCGGCCCGCTCGACGCCGAAGGCTGGTCCCTGCTGGCCGCCAACCCGGCCGTCGCGGCCAAGCTGCGCCAGTTGCAGCCGCGCCTGCAGGCAAGGCTCGCCGAATGCGGCTGGCCGGCGCTGGCACTGCGCGTCAAGGTAAGTTCGAGATGACCTCCCCGGCCGCGCCGATCGCCGCACCGGCCGGGCGGGCCGGTGGCTGCAGCGCGCGCGGGCGGATGCGATGAGCGAGACGCATGCCCTGCTGCTGACCGACATCGTCGACAGCACCCTGATCGCGAGCCGGCTCGGAGACGAGGAAACAGCGGCGCTGAACGCGGCGCACGACCGTGTCGCACGCGATCTGCTGCGGCAATTGAACGGGCGCGAGATCGACAAGACCGACGGCATGCTGATGCTGTTCGACGATGTCGCGGACGCAGCCCGCTACGCGCTCGCCTATCACCGGGCGCTGGCCGGGCTTGCCAGGCCGCTCGAGGCCCGCGCCGGCCTGCACGTGGGCGCGGTCGTCGTTCGCGCAAATGACGCCGAGGACGTCGCACGCGGCGCCAAGCCGCTCGAGGTGCACGGCATCGCCAAGGCCACCGCGGCACGCGTCATGGCCCTCGCCCCCGGCGGCCGCACGCTGTTCACCGCCGCCGCACGCGACGCCCTGGGCGAGGCGGCGCTGCACATCCTTTCGCACGGCCACTGGCGATTGAAGGGGGTTGCCGAGCCGATCGAGCTGTTCGAACTCTGCGACGGCGTCCATGGCTTTGCCGCGCCGCCGGACTCGGAGAAGGCCTATCGCGTCGTTCGAGGCAGCCCGCTTTGGCTGCCGGTGCGCCAGATCCCGCACAGCCTGCCGGCCGAGCGCGACGCCTTCGTCGGCCGCGCCGAAGCGCTCGCCGAGCTCGGACGCCGCTTCGACGCCGGGGCGCGGCTCGTATCGCTGCTGGGCATCGGCGGCAGCGGCAAGACCCGGCTCGCGACCTACTTCGGCTGGACCCATCTCGGAGACTTCGACGGCGGCGTCTGGTTCTGCGATCTGTCGCAGGCGCGCGACGCGAACGGCATCGCCCAAGCCGTCGCGCAGGGGCTGGAAGTCCCGCTCGGCAAGGAAGACCCCGTCGTCCAACTCGGTCACGCGATCGCCGGACGCGCGAACTGCCTCGTCATCCTCGACAACTTCGAGCAGGTGGCGCGCCACGCGCCGCAGACGCTCGGCAGCTGGCTCGACCGCGCCGCGCGGGCCAGGTTCATCGTCACGACGCGCGAAGTGCTCGGCCTGCACGGCGAAGAGACGCTCGCCCTCGCGCCGTTGCCGCCCGCCGACGGCGCGGCGCTGTTCATGCGGCGGGCGCTCGCCGCGCGGTACGACTTCGCACCCCATGCCGAGGACCGTGACGCGATCACGCGGCTCGTCGAACTGCTCGACGGGCTGCCGCTCGCGATCGAGCTCGCGGCGTCGCGCGTGCGCGTGATGTCCCCGCGCATGCTGCTCGCGCGGATGGATCAGCGCTTTCGCCTGCTGACCGCCGGCGGCGGCCGCCATGATCGCCAGGCGACCTTGCGCACCGCATTCGACTGGTCCTGGGATCTGCTTTCGCCGGCCGAGAAGGCAGCGCTGGCGCAACTCTCGGTATTCGATGGCGGCTTCACGCTGGAATCGGCCGAAGCCGTGCTCGAACTGCCCGCCGAGGGCGAGCCGAAGTGGACCGTCGATGTGCTGCAGTCGCTGGTCGACAAATCCTTCGTGCGCAGCGTCAGCGACACCCGCTTCGACCTGCTCGTGAGCGTGCAGGAGTACGCCGCCGAACATCTGCGCACGGCGCAGCGCTTTGCGGGCAGCGGGCCCGAAGCGCTGGACGCGGCGCGCTTGCGGCACTTCCGGCATTTCGCCTCGGTCGACATCGACGCCGCATCCGCCGGAGGCAGCGTCGAACTCGGCAACCTCGCCACCGCATGCCGCCGCGCAGTGGCAATAGCCGAGCCATCGATGGCAACCTCGATTCTCGAGCGGGCCTGGATGGCGATCGAACTGCGCGGGCCGTTCAGGCTCGGCGCCGAACTGGCGTCGTCGGTCCTGGCCCTCCCCGGCTTGCAGCAGGTCGATCTGGCGCGGGCAAGTCGAGTCGCCGGGGCCGCGCTTCAGGCTTCGGGCAGCGTGGCGGACGCACAGCGACAGTTCGAGACGGCGCTGGCCGCTGCCATTGCCTGCGGCGAGTCGTCGCTCGAGGGCTGGTGCCACAGCCACCTGGGCGAAGCGCTCGCCAATGAAGGTCGCATCGACGCCGCCGACCAGCACTACGCGATCGCGCTCGAGGCGTCCCGCAGACTGGGGGATCACAAGCTCGAATGTGCTGCACTGAACGGCCATGGCAACACGGCGGACGCCCGCGGTCATCTCGACGCGGCGCGGGCGCACTACGAGATCGCCCTCGGCGTCGCGCGCGGCGCGAACGACGGACGTTGGGAACGGGCGCTGCTCGGCAACCTGGGAAACCTCAAGGCCAACCTCGGCGCCGCGAACGAAGCCCGGTCTGACTATGAATCGGGGCTGCGGCTGGCGCGCGAGGCAGGGGATCGGCGGCGCGAAGGCAACGCGCTGTCCAACCTGGGCCTGCTCGATCTCGTCCAGCAGCGGATCGGCCTGGCCCAGGTGCAGTTCGAAGCCGCGCTGCGGATCGCGCGCGAAATGGGTTACCGCCGCCTGGAATGCATCGTGATGTGCAATCTGGGCATCGCGCAAGACGGGCAGGGCGACGCGAGCCAGGCTCAGTCGAGCTTCGAGCAGGCGCTCGACATCGCTCGTGAACTGGCGGATCACACCTCGCAAGGCCAGTCGCTCGGCTATCTAGGCCTGTCGCACGCTCGCCAGGGGCGGTTCGATCAGGGCCGCGAGTGTCTTGCGGCGGGCGAATCGCTGCTCGAGGAAGCTTCCGACCCGACGAGTCTGGCGTTGCTGCAATGTTGTCGCGCCGAAGCCGAAATCCTCGCCGGCAGCCTCGAGACCGCCCGGCGGGCAGCCGCTGCGGCGCAGGAGTTGGCGCGCAGCATCGGGGCCGGGCCGGAGTCGGAACTCGGCGTCGCGCTGGCACGGATCGGCCGCCTGTTCGAGGCGGCCTGATCCTGTCTCGCAAGCTCAGTTTTCGTTCCTGATCTTGGGGTCAAGGTCGCAAGCGACCGCGCTTGCCAACCGCTGCACGTGGACCCCGTACTCGTATTCGTCGGGTTTCGGATTGAGGTTGCGCCAGCGGAATCCCTTACCGCTGTCGAATCGCAACTTCCAGTCGAAGGCATCGGAAGCGTCGCTCTTGAAGGCGATGCCATCCTGCTTGAAGATCATCCGTCCGCCGCTGGTCTGGTCGTCGAGCAGCCAGTAAATGATCTTGCGCTGGACGCCGCGCGGGAAGGCGATCGTCTCCTGACCGGGATCAATCGTCAGCACGCACCCGCTCGCACTGTCGCTTACGGTCACGGTGATGCTGCAATCATCCTTGTTGTCATTCTTCTTGCACTTCCATGCGGCCCTTGCAGCCTTGACCGTGTCGGCATCCTGCGCCGCAGTCCGCAAGGGCTCATCGGTTGCAGCGCAAGCCGCGGCCAGCGCGCACGTCAAAAGGACGGTGATCAGGGTTCTTGGTGCCATGCTCTGCTCCTCGGTTGTGGTTCGACGCTGCTGCGGAGGCATCGCGTCCCACTCCGCCATATCGGCAGCGAGACACCTGGTGCCGGCTTTCGGAATCGAACCGAAGACCTTCCGCTTACAAGGCGGGTGCTCTACCAACTGAGCTAAGCCGGCGTGGGGTACGCTGCGGACCGGTCGATCCGGCACGTAGTGCGGCGAAGTATAAGTTTGGCTCGACGACCTTCGCGCGAGCCCTGCTCACCGCCTGCCGCTGCGCCCCGCTCCGGCGGGAATGCCGCCGAGCGCGATTGTTCGTTCAACGCGGCGGCTTGGTCAACTTCGCTTCTAGGGGGAACGGCGACCGCCGCCTCGACGCGCCACTGTCGGGACTGCGCCGCTGAGCTACTTCACGCGCTTGAGCGACGGCCGGCCCGGGCCCGACGGCGGCGGCGGCTCGGGCGACCTGGCGGGTCGCGCATTCGCTCTTGGCTTCTGGCTCGGCGGCGCGGCCTCGTCGGCCAGCGCCAGACGGGGCGCGCCGCCGTTGGCGTCCGTGGTGTCGGACCCGGCCTGCACACGGCTGCCGCCACCCGCGCTTGGCGCCGGAAACGCCATGCCTTGCCCGTTCTCGCGCGCATAGATCGCGATCACGTGCGTCACCGGCACCGAGATCTCGCGCGCCGTGCCGCCGAAGCGCGCCTTGAACTCGATGAATTCATTGCCCATGCGCAGCGCATTCGTCGCCTCGAGGCCGATATTGAGCACGATCTCGCTGTTCTTGACGTACTCGGCCGGGACCTGCACGCTGGCATCGACGAAGACCGCGATATAGGGCGTGAAGCCGTTCTCGGTGCACCATTCGTGCAGGGCACGAATCAGGTAGGGCCGGGTCGAGATGCCGGCGTCCGCCGGCGGCGTGGGCAGGCTCATCGCGATTCGCCGCTACTTGCGCATCACCTTCTCGGAGGGCGTCAGCGCTTCGATGTAGGCCGCGCGCGAGAAGATGCGCTCGGCGTACTTGAGCAGCGGCACGGCGTTCTTGGACATGTCGATGCCGTAATAGTCGAGCCGCCACAAGAGCGGCGCAATAGCGACGTCGAGCATCGAGAAGTCGTCGCCCAGCATGTACTTGTTCTTCAGGAAGATCGGCGCGAGCTGCGTCAGCCTGTCGCGGATCTGCGAGCGCGCGCGCTCTAGCTGCTTTTCGGTCGCCTTCACGCCGCGCGATTCGAGAAGGTTCACGTGCGCGAACAGCTCCTTCTCGAAATTGAGCAGGAACAGCCTCACCCGCGCCCGCGCCACCGGATCGCCCGGCATCAGCTGCGGATGCGGGAAGCGCTCGTCGATGTACTCGTTGATGATGTGCGACTCGTACAGGATCAGGTCGCGCTCGACGAGAATCGGCACCTCGTTGTACGGGTTCATCAGCGCGATGTCTTCGGGCTTGGCGAAAAGGTCGACGTCGCGGATCTCGAAATCCATGCCCTTCTCGAACAGCACGAAGCGGCAGCGGTGCGAGTAGGGGCAGGTCGTTCCGGAATAGAGCACCATCATGGGCGGGGACTCCTTGGGTTCTTGAATTCGGCTGGAGGAACGCGGGCGCGGCTTGGCGCACAGGCGATCGCCGCGGGTCGCGCAGCGGGCGTGCGCGGCGGCCCGCGCCGAAGCCCTATTTCACGTCCTTCCAGTACGCCGCATTGAGCCGCCACACGAGCACGAGCAGGATCGCCAGATAGAACAGCACCCACACGCCAAGCTGCAATCGAAAAGCCCGGCTCGGTTCGGCCATCCACGTCATGAAGGCGACGAGGTCGGCCACCGACTCGTCGAACTCGGCCGGCGTCATCGTGCCAGGCGTACGCTGCTCGAAGCCCTCGAAAACGTGGATCGTCGCGGACGGGTCGTGCGGGTCCTTGTGCTCGGCGAACTTCGCCCCGCGCTGGCCCTGCATCTGCCACAGGACGTTGGGCATGCCGACGTCGGGAAAGATCACATTGTTCCAGCCCGTGGCCTTGGTGTCGTCGCGGTAGTAGCCGCGCAGATAGCTGTACAGGTAGTCCGCGCCCGAGCCCCTGGCCAGGTCGGCGCGCGAGCGCGCGACGAGGGTCAGGTCGGGCGGCACGCCGCCGAACCACTGCTTGGCGTCGCGCGAGGTCATCGCGATCGTCATCGTATCGCCGACCTTGTCGGTCGCGAACATCAGGTACTTCTTGATGTCGGCTTCGGTCAGGCCGATGTCGGTCATGCGGTTGTAGCGCATGAAGGCCGCCGCGTGGCAATTCAGACAATGATTGACGAACAGCTTGGCGCCGGTCTGCAGCGAAGCTAGGTCGGTGAGCTTCGAGGTCGGGAAGCGGTCCCACTGCTGCCCGCCGGAACTCGCGGCGGCAGCGCCGACAAAGCCGATCGCTGCGAGGAGGGTAAGAATCAGTTTCTTCATGGTGTCGATTCCGGCAGGCGCGATGCGATTCAGTGCGGGTGGAACGTCACGCGCTCGGGCACCGGCTTGAAGGTCCCCAGGCGGCTCCACCATGGCATCAGCAGGAAGAAGCCGAAATACACCAGCGTGCCGGCCTGCGAGACGAGGTTCGCGGCGGGCGACGGCGGCTGCGTCCCCAGATAGCCGAGTACGAGGAAGAAGACGACGAATACGCCGAGCACGCCCTTGTGCCAGCCCGGGCGGTAGCGGATCGACTTGACCGGACTGCAGTCCAGCCAGGGCAGGAAGAACATGATGACGACCGCGCCGCCCATCACGAGCACGCCGATGAACTTGGCGTCCACGCTCTTCAGAAAGAGGGCCGCGACGATCGCCGCGATCACGACGCCGCCCTTGCCCGCCAGACTCAGGCGAAGCTTGAGCAGGGCGAATACCGCGGCGAGCGCGACGACGCCGACGAAGACGTTGACCATATCGTCGGTCACCGCGCGCAGCATCGAGTAGTACGGCGTGAAGTACCACACCGGCGCGATGTGAGCCGGCGTCTTCAGCGGATCGGCGGGGATGAAATTGTTGAACTCGAGGAAGTAGCCGCCGAACTCCGGGATGAAGAACAGGATCGCGCAGAAGACGACGAGGAAGATGACGACGCCGAAGACATCGTGCACCGAGTAATAGGGGTGCGAGGGGATGCCATCGAGCGGATGGCCGTCCGGGCCGCGCTTGGCCTTGATCTCGATGCCGTCCGGGTTGTTCGAGCCGACTTCGTGCAGCGCAATCAGGTGCGCGACGACGAGGCCGAGCAGCACGAGCGGCACGGCGATCACGTGGAAGGCAAAGAAGCGGTTCAGCGTCGCGTCGCCGACGACGTAGTCGCCGCGGATCAGAATCGCGAGGTCCGGGCCGATGAACGGAATCGCCGAGAACAGATTGACGATCACCTGCGCGCCCCAGTAGCTCATCTGGCCCCAGGGCAGCAGATAGCCCATGAAGGCCTCGGCCATCAGCGCGAGGAAGATCATGCAGCCGAAGATCCACACCAGCTCGCGCGGCTTGCGGTAGCTGCCGTACATCAGGCCGCGGAACATGTGCAGGTAGACGACGACGAAGAATGCCGACGCGCCCGTCGAGTGCATGTAGCGGATCAGCCAGCCCCAGGGCACGTCGCGCATGATGTACTCGACCGAGCCGAAGGCGAGCGCCGCGTCCGGCTTGTAGTGCATCGTCAGGAAGATGCCGGTGACGATCTGCATCACGAGCACGAGCATCGCGAGCGAGCCGAAGATATACCACCAGTTGAAATTCTTCGGCGCGTAATACTTGCCCCACTGGTCGTTCCACAGCTTGGTCAGCGGGAAGCGGTTGTCGATCCAGGTCAGCGCCTTCTCCGACACCGGGGCGTCGGCGCTCGCTTGCTTGAATTCAGCCATGTCGTGCTCTCGTGAAGAGGGATGCTTCGGACCGGAACCTTGTCTGGATTGCCGCCGCCGCGGCGCAAGGCCGGCGGCGAACGCCGAGCGTCATGCAGGCGCCTTGTCGGTGCCGATGATCAGCCGCGTATCCGACAGGAAGGCATAGGGCGGAACCTCGAGGTTGTCCGGCGCGGGCTTGTTCTTGAAGACGCGGCCCGCCAGGTCGAAGGTCGATCCGTGGCAGGGGCACAGGAAGCCGCCCTGCCAGTCGTTGGGCAGCGAGGGCTGCGGGCCGGGTGTGAACTTGTCGATCGGCGAGCAGCCGAGGTGGGTGCAGATGCCGACGACGACCAGGTATTCGGGCTTGCGCGAGCGCCACGTATTGCGCGCGAACTCGGGCGTGAATTCGTCCGGGTGGCGCAGCGAATTCGGGTCGGCGAGTTCGGGGTCGAGCTTGGGCAGCTCGGCGAGCTGCTCGGGCGTGCGGCGCACGATCCAGACCGGCTTGCCGCGCCACTCGACGGTCAGCTGCTGGCTCGGCTGCAGCCCGCTGATATCGACCTCGACCGGGGCTCCGGCCGCGCGCGCGCGCGCCGACGGCTGAAACGAACTGACGAAGGGCACCACCGCGGCAACGCCGCCGACGGCGCCGACGCCGCAGGTGATGGCAAGCAGATTGCGGCGGCTCTTGTCGGCTGGCTGGTCAACGGGCTGGTCACTCATGAGGATCCTCGGTACTGACTTCGATATTCTCCGCGGGCGCAGCCGGCAATTCTAGCGGACTGCCTTGCGGTTTTCGCCCTCCACGCAGCGTGCCCACGACAGCGGTGCGTGCCGGACGGCGGCGCCGGGCCTCTCGATGCCGGCGGGTGCGGGACAATGGGCGCGGCTGGGCGCCGCGAGCCGTCGCGGCGCCTGGAATGGTTCTTTACTGCAACCCCAACTCGGAGCAACCACATGGGAATGGCATCGGAATTCAAGGAATTCGCGGTCAAGGGCAATGCGATGGATCTCGCCGTCGGCGTGATCATCGGCGGTGCATTCGGCAAGATCGTCAACTCGATCGTCGAAGACCTGATCATGCCGGTCGTCAGCCGCCTGTTCGGCGGGCTCGATTTTTCGAACTATTTCATCGCGCTGTCCGGCCAGACCGCGACCACGCTCGCCGATGCGAAAAAGGGCGGCGCCGTATTCGCCTACGGCAGCTTCCTGACCGCGACGCTGAGCTTCCTGATCCTCGCCTTCGTCATCTTCATCATGGTCAAGCAGATCAACCGCCTGAAGAAGGAAGCCCCGCCCGCGCCCCCCGCCGCGCCGCCGGAGGACGTGCTGCTGCTGCGCGAGATCCGCGACGCCCTGCGCAAGTAGCGATCCTGCGGCGCGGGTTTCAACTTGCGCCTCGAACTGCCGATAACCGCTCAACCTTGGCTCTTCGGCGGCGCCTCCGGCGCCGCATTCCCGGGTCGTCCGGCCGCCCGCCGGGCGGGCCCGATCGACATGAATCCGATCGACTCCCGCACGCAGGCCGCACTCGATGCGGCATTCGGCCACGTCGCCTCCACCGCGGCGACTGCCGCCGAGCGCGCGGCCGAACTGCTCGGCACGATGGCGACGACGGCGACGCGCATCTACCAGCGCGACGCCTACCTGACCGCGCAAGCCGACCTGCGCCACCGGATGCCGACCTTCTGTCGCGCCTTCGGCGAGGCGCTGCGCGAAAGACTCGAGCGCGAACTCGATCCGCACAGCGAAAAGAACCGCCGGCTCTCGGCCGCGAGCTGGGAGACGCTCGCCCTTGTCGCGGACGACGAGGTCGAGGAGCGCATGCTGTCCGATCGCATCAGCCAGGCGATCACCCACGAATGCGAGTGGGAGCTGCGCGATCTGGCCGCCTACATGGGGGCGCTGCTGCGCGTCGGCAGCGCCGACCAGGAGCGCAACCCGTTCCGGCCGGAAGCGGTCGGCGCGGCGATCTTTCGCGCGATCGAGGCCGTCTCGACCGAGCGCGAGACGCGCAAGCTGCTTGCGCGCGAGCTCGCGCCGGTCATGGCCAAGGCGATGCGCCTGTGCTATGCGGAAATCCTGTCCGACCTGAAGGCGCGCGGCGTGCAGCCGGTCAACCTGAGCGTGCGCGGCGTCGAAGGGCCGGGCAGCGACCGCGTGACGTCCGGCTACGCCAGCCTGCCGCACGACGACGGATCGGTCTCCGGCGCGCAGGGCAGCCACTTCGATGCCGGCAGCGGCGGCGCAAGCGCCCGAACCTCGCTCGGCGGCGGCTTCGAGAGCCATCGCGACGCGCTGCCCGCGCGCGGCGCAGGCTTCGGCGGCAGCACGGCGGGCGGACTGCGCGGCGGCGCCACCGGCAGCGGGCGGATCGGCGGCTTCGTCGAATCGGGCCGCAGCACCTCGGGTGCGCGCACCGGAGGCGGCAGCTCCCGGCTCGGCGGCATCGGCGACAGCGGCCACGTGCGGGCGGTGGCGGACGCCGAACTGATGTCGCTCATCCGGCGTCTGACCTTCATGACGAGCCGCCCCGGCGCGCTCGATGCGGCGCCGGACGACGCGTCCGAACGCGCCTTCACCGGTTCGCAGACCGATCTCTCGGGCGCCGACGGCGCGGCGCCGGGCTCGCTGCGCGGTTCGGCTTCGGGTGCGCTGGGCGGCGCGACCGGCCCCGGCACCCTCGGCGGCGGCACCGGCGGGCTGCGCGGCGACGGACTGACCGGGCTGATGGCCGTCAACCTGATCCGCGCCCATCGCGACGAACTGCGCCAGGCGTCGGGCGGCACGCTCGACCACATGGTGATCGACGTCGTCGGCAGCCTGTTCGACCAGATTCTCTCCGACAGCCGCGTCCCGCCGCAGATGGCGCGCCAGATCGCACGCCTGCAACTGCCGGTGCTGCGCGTCGCGCTCGCCGACCCGGGCTTCTTCTCGTCGCGCAAGCATCCGGTACGCCGCTTCGTCAACCGCATCGCCTCGCTCGCCTGCGCGTTCGAGGATTTCGACAGCGGCGCCGGCCAGCAATTCCTCGCCCGCGTGCGCGAGCTGGTGCAGGAGATCATCGAAGGCGACTTCGACCAGGTCGAGGTCTATGCCGCCAAGCTGACGCTGCTCGAAGCCTTCATCGAGCAGCAGAACGAGCGCGACGTGCAATCGCACGGCGAGGCAGCGTCGCTGCTCGAAGGCAAGGAGTCCGAACTGCGCGTGCAGCAGCGCTACATGCACCAGTTGCAGACGTCGCTCGCGCCGCTCATCGCGCAGGACTATCTGCGCGACTTCCTGGCCCAGGTCTGGAGCCAGGCGCTCGCGCTTGCGGTGCGCCGCGACGGCCCGGCCGCGGAGCGCACGCAGCGCCTGCGGCGCGCCGCGATCGATCTCGTGATGAGCGTGCAGCCCAAGGGCACGCCGGCGCTGCGCAAGGCTTTCTTGATGCAGCTGCCGGGGCTGATGAAGGCGCTGCATGAGGGCATGGCGCTCGTCGGCTGGCCGGAGGCGGCGCAAAAGGAATTCCTCGCCAAGCTGCTGCCGGCACACGCCGAATCGCTCAACGGCCAGCCGCTGAGCGAGCTCGACCGCAACCTGCTCGCCAAGCAGCTCGAGACCGCCTTCAACGCCGCGCTGCCGCGCAGCGACCCGCTGCTGTCGCACGAAGCGAAGGCGCTGAGCGGCGCGATGCCGATCGAGCCGCAGTTCTCGGCCGAGGAGGCGGCGCGCCTCGGCCTCGTGAAGGAAAGCGCGGTCGACTGGGACGGCAAGATCGACATCGACCTCGGCGATGACGCCGCCGATACCGCGGGCGACGCCGGCAGCGCGCCGGCCGCGTTCGACGCCGCATCGGGCCTCGACATCGATCTGGGCCAGCTCGCGGCCGACCCCGCGGAGCCGGCCGAGCCGACCCGCGGTCCGGCGCTGATGGACCATCTGCGCGTCGGCTTTGCCTACCAGATGCACCTGCAGGACGAATGGAAGAAGGTCCGCCTGTCCTACGTCAGCCAGGGGCGCAGCTTCTTCGCCTTCACCCACGGACGGCGCCATCAGGAGACGCTCTCGCTGACCGCGCGCATGCTGGCGCGGATGTGCGAGACGGGCCGGATCCGCGCCTTCGAGAGCAGCTACCTGCTCGAGCGGGCCACCGCGCGGGCGCGCAAGCAGCTCGCCGCGCTCAAGCCGGCCGCGGGGTCGAGCACGACCCACTGACGGCGCCGGACGACGGCGCGCACGCCAGCCGGCGCGCCATGCGGATCGCCGCACGCAGGCTCGATGCATCGGCCGTGCCGCGCCCGGCGATGTCGAACGCGGTGCCGTGATCCGGGCTGGTGCGCACGAAAGGCAGGCCGAGCGTCACGTTCACGCCGTGCTCGACGCCGAGATATTTGACCGGGATCAGCCCGTGGTCGTGCGTCATCGCGACGACGAGGTCGAATTCGCCGGCGTGCCCGGGCGCGTTGCGGGCACGCATGAAGACCGTATCGGGCGCGAACGGCCCGCTCGCGGCGATGCCTTCGGCGCGCGCGGCGGCGATCGCCGGCGCGATGATCGCGATCTCCTCATCGCCGAACAGGCCGCCCTCGCCGGCATGCGGATTGAGCCCGGCGACCGCGATGCGCGGCGCGCGCTGGCCCCAGCTCGCCGCGGCACGCTGCACGATGCGCAGGGTCTCGAGCACCGCGTCGAAGGTGACGAGTTCGATCGCGCGGCGCAGCGCGACGTGGATCGTCACGAGCACCGTCTTCAACTCGTCGTTGGCGAGCATCATGCGCACCGCGGGCGCACCCGCCAGCGCCTGCAGCATCTCGGTGTGGCCCGCGAAGCCGACGCCGGCCGCCGCGAGCGCTTCCTTGTGGATCGGCGCGGTCACGATCGCCGCCACATCGCCCGCCAGCGCGTGCTGCGCCGCCGCGCGAATGCACGCCGCCGCTGCCGCGCCGGAGCGCGCGTCGACCCTGCCGAACGGCGCATCGAGCAGATCGCCGGGCAGGCCGCTCACTTGCAGGACCGGCACGCAGCCGCGCGGGCAGCCGAGCGCCTCGGCCGGAGATTCGATCGCCGCGACCGGCAGCATGCCGCCGGTGAGCGCCGCGGCGCGGCGCATCACGCCGAGGTCGCCGAGCACGAAGGCGCCCGCCGCTTCGCCGACGTCGCCGCCCGCCGCGGCGGGCCGAAAGATCTCGGCAACGATCTCGGGGCCGATGCCGCAGGCATCGCCCATCGTCAGGGCGAGTGGCTTGGCCCCGATCTGATTCACCCCGCGCGGCCCAGGTAGCGGCGCTCGAGGTGGGCGCGAAAATGCGCCGGGTTCAGCGCTTCGCCGCTCGCCGCAAGCGTCAGCTCGGGCGTCGTCGGCCGGCTCGCATGGGTCCAGATATTGTCGCGAAGCCAGTCGAAGACCGGCGCCAGGTCGCCCGCCGCGATGCGCGCATCGAGATCGGGCGTTGCCCGGCGCATCGCGGCAAACCATTGCGCCGCATACATCGCGCCGAGCGAATAGCTCGGAAAGTAGCCGAACAATCCGGCCGGCCAGTGCACATCCTGCAGCGGGCCGTCCTTGCAGTTGTCGCGCGTATCGAGGCCGAGCAGGCTCATCATCTTCTCGTCCCACAGCGCGGGAATGTCCGCCGGCTCGATCTCGCCCTCGATCAGCGCGCGCTCGATCTCGTAGCGCAGGATGATGTGCGCCGGGTACGTCGCCTCGTCGGCGTCGACGCGGATCAGCCCGCGCGTCACGCGCGTCGACAGCCGGTACAGGTTGTCGGGCTCGAAGGCCGGCTGGGCGCCGAAGGCGTCGACGAGCATCGGCGCGAGCAGGCCGACGAAGGCGCGGCTGCGGCCGAGCTGCATCTCGAAGGCGAGGCTCTGGCTTTCGTGGATCGCCGCCGAGCGCGCCTCGGATACCGGCTGGCCGAGCATGTCGCGCGGGCGGCCCTGCTCGTAGCGGCCGTGGCCGGTCTCGTGGATCGTGCCCATCAGCGCCTGCTGGAAGTCGTCCTCGCGATAGCGCGTCGTCAGTCGAACGTCTTCCGGCACGCCGCCGCAGAACGGATGGGTCGCGACATCGAGCCGCCCGGCGTCGAAATCGAAGCCGAGCAGGCGCACCAGCCTCTCGCTCAACGCGCGCTGCTTGTCGAGCGGGAACGGCCCGACCGGATCGATCACCGGCTGTTCCTTCTGGCGCTGCACCGCCTGTTCGATCAACCCCGGCAGCCAGGTCTTGAGGTCGCCGAAGACGCGGTCGACCTCCGCGCTCGTCATCCCCGGCTCGAAGCCGTCCATCAGCGCGTCGTAGCGCGATACGCCCATCTGCTGCGACAGCAGCTCGGCCTCCTCGCGCGCGCAGCGCAGCACCGCGCCGAAATTGTCGGCGAAGCCCTGCCAGTCGTTCGCCGGGCGCTGGCTGCGCCAGGCATGTTCGCAGCGCAGCGTGGCAAGCGACTGGGCCTGCACGAGCGCCTCGGGCAGCGCGTTGGCCTTGCGCCAGCCGCGGTCGATCTCGCGCAGATTGGCGCGCTGCAGCGCATCGAGCGGCTCCTGCCCGGCACGGTCGATGCGGTCGCGCAGATCGGGCTCGGTCTGCAGCCGGTGCATCAGCGCCGCGAGCTCGGCGAGCGCCGCGGCGCGCGCCTCGCTGCCCTTGGCGGGCATCTGGGTCTCCTGGTCCCAGTGCGTGATCGAGCCGAGGTGCCCGAAGTGATGCAGCCGCAACTGGGCCGCGGCGAGTTGATCGTAGACGGGCGTGTTGCTCATGGCCGGTGCGAGAAGGTGCGAGGGTCCGTATTCTCGCCGCGCTCGGGCGCCGTGAGGCAAGAGGGTTTGTCCGGCCGGCGCTACGATCGGCACCGGCTTTCGGGAGCAGGCGATGAAGAGCGTGACTCTGCCGGGCGGCGCGTCGATGCCGGCGCTCGGCCTGGGCACCTGGCGGCTCGGCGAGACGAACGCGGCGCGCAAGGCCGAAGTCGCGGCGCTGCGCACGGCAATCGGGCTCGGCTACCGGCTCTTCGACAGCGCCGAGATGTACGGCGAGGGCGGTGCCGAAAGCGTGCTCGGCGAGGCGCTGCGCGCCGCGTTCGCCGTCGGCGACGTGACGCGCGACGAAATCTTCGTCGTCAGCAAGGTCTATCCGCACAATGCCTCGCGCCAAGGCACGATCGCCGCCTGCGACCGCAGCCGCGCGCGGCTCGGGCTCGACCGCATCGACCTCTATCTGCTGCATTGGCCGGGTTCGCACCCGCTGGCCGGGACGGTCGATGCCTTCGAGGCGCTGTGCGCGCAGGGCCGCATCGCGCACTGGGGCGTGAGCAACTTCGACCTCGACGCGATGCGCGCCTTGCAGCGCGCCGATCCGGATGCGCGCTGCGCGGCGAATCAGGTCTGGTACAGCGCGTCGCAGCGCGGCGTCGAGTTCGACCTGCTGCCGTGGATGCGCGAGCGCGGCATGCCGCTGATGGCGTACAGCCCGATCGACCAGGCGGCGCTCGCCGGCAATGATGTGCTCGAAGGCATCGCCCGGCGCATCGGCGCGAGCGCGGCGCAGGTCGCCCTCGCGTGGGTGTTGCGCGGCCAGGGTGTGGTCGCGATCCCGAAGGCGGTGCGCGCGGATCATCTTCGCGACAATCTTGCGGCCGCCGACCTCGAACTCGACGACGCCGCGCTCGCGGCGGTCGATGCGGCCTTCGCGCCGCCGCGGCGCAAGAGCGCGCTGGCGATGATTTGAAGTGCGGCAACGAATCAGCCACCCGCCCTCGCCGCTGTATCCGACTCATCAAGGGATTGCCCGATGCGCATCTTCGCCTCACTGCTGCTCGCTTCCTGTCTCGGCGCCATCACACTTGGCGCTGCAGGGCAGACAGCGCCGAATCCGCCCGCGGACCCCGAAGCCGCGCGCCTGCACGCGCTGTTCGATGCCGAATGGGAATGGGCGATGCGCACCTTCCCCGAATGGGCCACCTTCTCCGGCGACCATCGCTATGACGACCGGCTGAGCGACGAGTCGCGCGCGGCGCGCGACGCGGTCGATGCGCACCAGCGCGAGACGCTCGTCCGTCTCGAGGGCATCGACCGCGGGAAGCTCGGCGCCACCGACCGCGTGTCGTACGACCTGATGCTCGCCAAGACGAAGGAGCGCATCGAAGGCCAGCAATTCCGCGGCGAGCGCGCGCTGGTCGTGACGGCGCAGCGCGGGCCGCACCTGGGCTTCGCCAACCTGATGCGCGGGAGCCCGGCGGCGACCGAGGCCGATCTGAAGAACGTCCTCGCCCGCATGGCGCTCTTTCCGCGCCAGGTCGACCAGACGATCGAGCAACTGCGCGAGGGCATCGCGCTCGGCTGGGTCACGTTCAAGCCGTCGCTCGAGCGGGTGCCGGCACAGATCGACGGTGTGCTCGCCGAAGACGTGACGAAGAGCCCGCTTTTCGATCCGTTCACGCGCATGAGCGATGCGATTGCGGCGCCGGTGCGCGAGCGCCTCGCACAGGAAGGGCAGCGCGCGCTGCGCGACGAGGTCTACCCGGCCCTGCGCAAGCTGCGCGACTTCGTCGTCCGCGACCTGCTGCCGCTCGCGCCGCAGGACGGCGCGATGAGCGCCTATCCCGGCGGCCGCGCAGCCTACGAGTACGCGTTGCGCACGCACACGACGACGCCGCTTTCGGCCGAGCAGATCCACGCCATCGGCCAACGCGAGGTGAAGCGCCTGCGCGGCGAGATGGAATCACAGATGAAGCTCGCCGGTTTCGAAGGCAGCTTCGATGCCTTCGTCGCCCACCTCAACACCGACCCGAGGTTCTTCCACAAGGATGCCCAATCGCTGCTCGCGGGCTATCGCGACATCGGCAAGCGGATCGACCCCGAGCTGCCCAAGCTGTTCGCCGAACTGCCGCGCGCTCCGTACGGCGTGCGGGCGATCCCGGCGCACGAAGGCGCGGGCGTGTCGGACCGCTACCAGGACCCGGCCGCGGACGGCACGACCGCCGGCTGGTTCGAGGCCAACGTCGTCGCGCTCGGAAAGCGGCCGACCTGGCAGATGGAGACGCTGATGGCACACGAGTCGGTGCCCGGCCATCACCTGCAGATTGCGCGCGCGCTCGAATTGAAGGACTTGCCGCGCTTTCGCCGCGACGCCTGGTACACCGCCTACATCGAGGGCTGGGCGCTGTATGCCGAGACGCTCGGAACGCAGCTCGGCCTCTACGCCGACCCCTACAGCCGCTTCGGCCACCTGCAGATGCAGGCGTTTCGCGCTGCGCGGCTGGTCGTCGACACCGGCATCCACGCGCTCGGCTGGTCGCGCCAGCAGGCGATCGACTGGATGACCGAGCGCACCGGCTTAGCACGCGAAGAGGTCGAAGCGCAGGTCGATCGCTACTACGTCTGGCCGGGGCAGGCAACGTCGTACATGATCGGCGAGCTGAAGCTCATCGAGCTGCGCGACCGCGCGCGCGCCGCGCTCGGCGATCGCTTCGACATCCGGCGCTTCCACATGGCCGTGCTCGACACCGGGCCGGTGCCGCTGTCGGTGCTGGAACGGCAGATCGACGACTGGATCGCCGCCGAGAAGGTACGCCCGAGGTAGGCGGGTTCAGCGCCGCCGCGCGAGGATCGCCTCGATCTCGTCCATGATGCGGTTCATGCGGGCGACGAGCGCCTCGTACGGCGCGGGCGTCGCCAGATCGACGCCGGCCGCCTTCACCAGTTCGTACGGATAGCCCGAGCCGCCGGCGGCCAGAAGCGCCCGATAGCGCGCCAGCGCATCCTTGTCGCCGGCCTCGATGCGCTGCGCGAAGAGCGAACTCGCGGCGATCGAGGTCGCGTACTGATAGACGTAGAACGGCGTGTAGAAGTGCGGGATATAGGCCCACTCGACGCAGTACTCGGGCTTGATCGCGACGACGCCTTCGGCGCTGCCGTGATGGCGCTTCAGGATCTCGCAGTACGCCGCCGTCATGTCCTCGCCGGTGAGCGGCTCGCCCTTGTCGACGCGGGCGTGGATCTGGCGCTCGAACTCGGCGAACATCGCCTGCCGGAAGAAGGTCGCGCGCAGGCCCTCGAGCGCATTGCCGAGGTAAAAGAGCCGCTCGTCGTCGGTCTTCGCACCTTCGAGCATGTGCGTGAGCAGCAGCTCCTCGTTGAAGGTCGAGGCGATCTCGGCGACGAAGGTCGCGGCGTCGGAAGTGACGAAGGGCTGGGCGCGGTTGGCGAGCACCGAATGCATCGCGTGCCCCCATTCGTGGGCGAGCGTGGTCAGCGACGAATAGTCGTCGGTGTAGTTCATCAGGACGTAGGGATGGACGTCGTAGGCGTAGCCCGCCATGTGCGCGCCGGAGAGCTTGCGCGGGCGCGGGTAGGCGTCCATCCAGCGCGCATCGAAGGCCTTGCGCAGCGTCTCGACATAGTCCGTGCCGAGCGGCGCGACGGCCGCGAGCGTCAGCGCCTTGCCCTGCGCGAGCGGGAACGCGAAAGTGCCGCCGACGATCGGCGGATAGACGTCGAAGTAGCTCATCTGCTCGACGCCGAGCAGCTTGGCCCGAAGCCGGAAATAACGGTGCAGCGTCGGCAGGTTCGCGTTCGTCTGCGCGATCAGCGTGTCGATCACCGCGACCGGCATGTTGTCGGCGTCCAGCGCGCGGCTGATCGAATCGGGGTATTTGCGCACCGCGGCGTAGGTCTTGTCCTGCTTGAGCTGCGACAGCAGCAGCGCCCCGGACGTGCGCTCGTAGGTCTTCCAGGTGCCGAAGAAGGCATCCATCGCGCGCTCGCGGTCGGCGCGGTCGGGTGACTCGCGAGTCTTCTCGAACGCCGTCTGATCGAGCGTGACCTTCTCGCCCGTCGAGAGCTCGAGTGTCGGCCACGGGATGTCGGCGTTTGCTAGCAGCGCGTAGGCCACCTGGCCGCCGTCGGCCATCTGCCCGAACTGGGCAACGATCGCCTCGCCCGCTGCATCCAGCGTGTGCGGCGCGGCGCGCAGCGTCCGCTCGAGCGGAAAGCGGTGGATCGCAAGGCCAGGCTCGGCGGCAACGAACTCGGCGATCCGGGCCTGCCCGATCGCAAGCAGTTCGGGTTCGAAGAACGACGCCGTCTCCCCGAGACGGCTGTAGAGCAGATCGGCGCGCTGCACGACCGCCTCGCTTGCCGCGACGCCCATATCCTGGGCGTGCTGTTCGCTCGCGAAGACATAGAGGCGGCCGCTGCGCTTGGACATGTCGGCGCGCAGGTCCAGGCATTCGCGCAGCCGCGCCGCGCTGCGCGCCAGTTCGCCCTTGCACGCGGCCAGCGTCGGCAATTGCGCTTCGAGCTTCGCGGCGTCGGCATCCCACGCCGCCTGCGAGGGGTACAGATCGGCCAGGTTCCAGCGATCGGCCGCCGATTCGGCGTGCGCCGCGCCGCAGGCCGTCGCAATGGCGAGCGCGAAGATCGACAGGGTTCGTCGTGGCATGGTCGAAGCGGTCGGGAGCTCTGGCAGGGCCGCGATTCTAGGCGCCGCCCCGTTCCGTCGCTCCTGCTGCGAAGCGGCTTGCCCAGCGACCCGACTCCGGTGCGCAGCCGATAATCGAAGCGCCACTTCGAGGATCCGATGCGCAAGGCCTGGTTGCTCTTCTCGCAGACCGTGACGGTCGCCGTCGCGCTGCTGTTCGTCGTCGCGACGCTCAAGCCCGAGTGGCTGGTGCGCGCCGGCGCCGGGCGCGGGCAGCTCGTGACGATCGTCAGCGCCGCAGCGCCGGCGGCGTCGGGCGCGGCGCAGGATGCGCCGCACAGCTACCGCGGCGCCGCGAGCCGCGCCGCACCTTCCGTCGTCAGCGTGACGGCGAGCAGGGCGCCGCGGCGCGATGCCTCGCAGGGGGATCCGTGGTATCGCTTCTTCTTCGGCGACGACGCCGACCCGTCGGGCCCGTACCGGCGCCAGATCGGCCTCGGCTCCGGGGTGATCGTCTCGCCCGAGGGCTATCTGCTGACGAACAACCACGTCATCGACGGCGCGGACGATATCGAGGTGCAGCTCGCCGACGGCCGCCAGGCCAAGGCGCGCGTGATCGGCAGCGACCCCGACACCGATCTGGCCGTCCTGAAAATCGACCTCGATCGGCTGCCGGCGGTCACTTTCGGCGATACCGACGCGCTGCAGGTCGGCGACGTCGTGCTCGCGATCGGCAACCCGTTCGGCGTCGGGCAGACGGTGACCGCGGGCATCGTCAGCGCGCTCGGACGCAACCACCTCGGCATCAATACCTACGAGAACTTCATCCAGACCGATGCCGCGATCAACCCCGGCAACTCGGGCGGCGCGCTGGTCGACGCCGACGGCAAGCTGCTCGGCATCAACACCGCGATCTTTTCGCGCAGCGGCGGCAACAACGGCATCGGCTTCGCGATTCCGGTCTCGATCGCACGCCAGGTGATGGAAGGGCTGATCCGCGACGGCAGCGTGACGCGCGGCTGGATCGGCGTCGAGTCGCGCGACCTGACGCCCGAGATCGCCGAAACCGTCGGCCTGCCGATCGTGCAGGGCGCGATCGTCACCGGCGTGCTGCGCGACGGCCCGGCCGATGCCGGCGGCGTGCGCCCGGGCGATGTCGTGGTGGCGATCGACGGCAAGCCGGTCGCCAGCACCGCGCAGCTACTCGCCGCGGTGGCCGCGCTGAAGCCGCGAGCCGAGACGTCGATCGGCGTCCAGCGCGGCAACCAGAAGTTGAATCTGGGGATCGTCGTCGCCCAGCGGCCGAAGACGATCGCGCGGCGCGAACGCTGATCAGGCGGCCGGCGTTTCCTCTTCCTCCGGCGCCTTGGTGTGCCGAATGAAGAGTTGCGCCGCCCAGATGCCCATCTCGTAGAGCAGGATCATCGGGATCGCGAGCGCGAGCTGCGAGACAACGTCGGGCGGCGTCAGCACGGCGGCGACGATGAAGGCCAGCACGATGAAATAGGCGCGAAACGCCTTCAGCTTTTCGATGCTCACGACCCCGAGCCGGGCAAGGACGACGACGACGATCGGCACCTCGAAGGCGGCGCCGAAGGCGATGAACATCGACATCACGAAGCCGAGATAGGCCTCGATATCCGGCGCGGCGGTGATGCTCTTCGGCGCGAAGCTCTGGATGAAGCGGAAGACCTGCCCGAAGACGAAGAAATACGAGAACGCGACGCCGAGGAAGAACAGCAATGTGCTCGATATCACGAGCGGCAGCACGAGCCGCTTCTCGTGCGAATACAGCCCCGGCGCGGCGAATGCCCAGACCTGGTAGAGCACGACCGGCAGCGCGATCAGGAAGGCGGCAAGCAGCGTGATCTTGATCGGCACCAGGAACGGCGAGATCACGTTCGTCGCGATCATCGTCGAGCCCTGCGGCAGGTGCGCGACGAGCGGTGCGGCAAGCAGGTCGTACAGGCCGCTCGGCCCGGGGTAGATCGACAGCGCGGCGAAGGCGATGCCGACCGCGATCAGGGCGCGGATCAGGCGATCGCGCAGTTCGACCAGATGCTCGACGAAAGGCTGCTCGGTCCCCTCGAGCTCGTCGGGGCCGTCGGGCTTGTCGCTCATCTCAGTGGCGCCCGGCCGCCCGAAGCCACTGAGCGCCCCCCTGGGGGGCAGCGAGCGCAAGCGAGCGTGGGGGTTTCATCTCAGCGCCCGCCGGGCCGCCCGAACGGCGCTGGGTGTCCCGGCGGGGGGCTGCGAAGCGGCGAAGCCGCTAGCACGGGGGCTGCCGTCATTTCAGGCGCTCGGCCGCGGCGGCCGAAAACGCGCCACGCGCGCCGCGCCCGACTGCGCCTTGCTGCGCACGCCGTGGCGCTGCTTGTACCACTGCGGCATCGCGCCGCGCTTGAGACGCCAGTTCTTCTTCGGGTGCTTGTAGCGCGGCGGCGGCGGCGAATCCTCGATCGGGTCGTAGCGCGATCCGTCCGCGTTGATCTCCTTCCACGCATCGTCGAGTTCGCTCGTCGTCTGGCGGATCTCGTTCGATACGGTCTGCTCGACGTTGCGCGCGGCGTCCTCGAACTCGGTCTTCATCTTCTTGAGTTCGTCGAGTTCGATCGAGCGGTTGACCTCGGCCTTGACCTCGGCGACATAGCGCTGCGCCTTGCCGACGAAGTGACCGACCGTGCGCGCGACGCGCGGCAGCTTCTCGGGGCCGATGACGATCAGCGCGACGGCGCCGATCAGCGCGATCTTGTCGAAGCCGAAGTCGATCATTCAGCGTCCAGGCCGCGCAAGGTTCGCGGGCGCGGCCCTTCCGTCAGGCCTTGGTCTTGGCCTCGACGTCGACCGTCTCGGCTGTCTTCTGGGCATTGCCGACCTGCTGCGCCGGGGCCGCCGGGCCGTCGCCCGCGGTCGACGCCGAGCCGTCGCGCACGCCGTCCTTGAAGCCCTTGACGGCGCTGCCGAGGTCGGAGCCGATATTCTTCAGTTTCTTGGTGCCGAAGATCAGCACGACAACCAGCAGCACGATCAGCCAATGCCAGATGCTGAATGAACCCATGATTTATCTCCTGCGAGGTACGGCCGATTCTAGGTCAGCGCGTGTTTCGCCCGGGATCAAGGTCTTCGCGCCACGCCGGGTTGCAGCCCTGCCGCCGGCCTGAGCGCGCCGTGACGATCAGCCCTTGAGCCAGGGCCGCGGCCCGCCCATCACGTGCATGTGCAGGTGCTGCACCTCCTGGCCGCCGTCGGGCCCGGTATTGACGACGATGCGAAACCCTCGTTCGACCCCCAGGTCGCGCGCAAGTTTCGGCGCCAGCGCCATCATGCGGCCGAGCATCGCGGCGTGCTCGTCGCCGGTGTCGTACAGGGTCGCGATGTGCTGCCTCGGGATGACGAGGAAATGCACCGGCGCCCAGGGCGCGATATCGTGGAAGACGAAAAGCTCGTCGTCCTCGTAGACCTTGCGGCTCGGAATCTTGCCGGCGGCGATCTTGCAGAAGATGCAGTCGGAATCTTGCGTCATGCCACGGCCCGGTTGTCGTTCAGGCACATCCAGCCCTTCACGACGCGGTAGAGGAACCACAGCGAGATCACGCACCACGCGATCCAGCCCGGAAGGAAGAACAGCAGCCACAGCGGCAGCGTCAGCACATACAGCACGCCGGCCCACAGCACGCTGCGGATGCGCCAGCCGAAGTGCGACTCCTGCCACGTGCCGGCGGCGTCGCCCTTCTTCACGAGGTCGATGATGAAGGCGACGAGCAGCAGCAGGATGCTCGCCTGCACGCCCGGGATCACCGCCGAGACGGCGACGATCGTGTGCAGCGCGTAGCTGACGTGGCCGACGTTCTTGAGCGACTGCTCGCGGTCGGAAAGTACCAGTGATGTATCGGTCATGTCTCGTCCTGCTCCCTTGCCTGTGCCTTGCGCGCGGCGAACTCTTCCAGCCCCGACAGCCCCTCGCGCCGCTCGAGCTCGGCGAGCACGTCGGCCGGGCGCAACTCGAACGCGGCCAGCACGAGCATCGTGTGGAACCACAGGTCGGCGACTTCGGCGACGATCGCCTTCGGCGCGCCGTCCTTGGCCGCCATCACGACCTCGGTCGCCTCTTCGCCGACCTTCTTGAGCATCGCATCGGTGCCCTTGGCAAAGAGGCGCGCGACGTAACTCGTCTCGGCCGTGCCGCTCGCGCGGCGCTGCGCGATGACGTCGGCCAGCCGCTCGAGCGTATCGTTGCCGGCCGCAGTGTCCATCTTCCTCATGTATAGATCGACGCCGGGTCTTTCAAGACCGGCTCGACTTCGACCCAGGCGCCCTCCTCCAGGCGCCGGAAGAAGCACGCATGACGCCCGGTGTGGCAGGCGATCCCGGGCTCGTGGCCGAGCTGCGTGACCTGCAGCAGCAGCACGTCGCCGTCGCAATCGAGCCGCATCTCGTGCACCTTCTGGATGTGGCCGGATTCCTCTCCCTTGTGCCACAGCCGGCCGCGCGACCGGCTCCAGTAGACCGCCTCGCCGCGCGCCGCCGTCTGCGCGAGCGCCTCGCGGTTCATCCAGGCGACCATCAGCACGTCGCCGCTGCCGGCCTCCTGCGCGATCACCGGAAGCAAGCCCTGCGCGTCCCACTTCACCTCGTCGAGCCAGCTCATCGGGGCAGTGTAGCAAGCGCTCCCGCTTGCGCGCGGCAGCGCCGGCGCGTCAGCCACCGAGCGTCGGGCCGCTGAAACCGCGTTCGCCGGCAAACCAGCGCAGCACCGGCAGCGTGCCGGGCAGCACCGGCGCGACCTCGACCGGCAGCGTCTGCCACGCCATTGCCTGGCCCTCGCGCATCTCGAAGTCGCCGCTCCACGCGAATACCTTGCAAAAGTGCAGCCGCACGAGCGCATGCGGATAGTCGAAGAGTTCGACCTGCCACGGTTCGGCGGCGCCTATCGTGATGCCGAGCTCCTCGTGCAGTTCGCGCCGCAGCGCCTGCTCGACGCTCTCGCCTGCTTCGAGCTTGCCACCGGGGAACTCCCAGTAGCCGGCGTAGACCTTGCCGACCGGCCGGCTCGTCAGCAGGAAGCGGCCTTCGCCGTCGATCAGCACGCCCACCGCGACGTCCACCGGACGGCGCGGTTCACAGTTCTCGACGTCCACCGGACGGCGCGGCTCACAGTTTTCGACGTCCACCGGACGGCGCGGCTCAGGGTTCTCGACGTCCACGGCACGGCGCGATTCGTGACCTTCGACGCCCATCGGACGGCGCGGTTCGCCGCCTTCTCGATCCGCGCTCAAAGCACCGGCCTGCGGCGACGCATCGCCCGCTCGGTTGCCTGCGCAGCGCTGGCGCCGATCGATGCGCGGGTGTGGTCGGCAAGCCGCCGCGTTCGCTCGCTTCGATCCCCGCTGCGTGGGGTCCCTCTTTCGCGGCTCACGCGGCGCCGCGCCCGCTGTAGTCGCTCGCGAACTGGAATGCGACGCGGCCGGAGCGCGAACCGCGCTCGAGGGCCCAGACGAGCGACTCCTGGCGGGCATTGCGGATCGCATCCTCGGCGACACCGAAATGTCGCAGCCACTGGGCGACGATCGCGAGGTACTCGTCCTGGCTGAAGGGGTAGAAGCTGACCCACAGGCCGAAGCGCTCGGAGAGCGAAATCTTCTCCTCCACCACCTCGCCGGGGTGGACCTCGCCGTCGTCGGTATGCTTGTACGTGAGGTTCTCCTTCATGTACTCGGGCAGCAGGTGGCGGCGGTTGCTCGTCGCGTAGATCAGCACGTTCTCGCTCGATTGCGCAACCGACCCGTCGAGGATCGACTTCAGCGCCTTGTAGCCCGGCTCGCCCTCGTCGAAGCTCAGGTCGTCGCAGAAGACGATGAAGCGCTCGGGCCGCTCGGCGACCAGATCGACGATATCGGGCAGGTCGACGAGGTCGGCCTTGTCGACCTCGATCAGGCGCAGCCCGCGCGGCGCGAATTCGTTGAGAACGGCCTTGATGAGCGAGCTTTTCCCGGTGCCGCGCGCGCCGGTCAGCAGCACGTTGTTGGCGCGCTGACCGGCGACGAACTGGGCCGTATTGCGCAGCAGGCGCTGCTTCTGCGGCTCGACCTCGACGAGCGAATCGAGCCGGATCGCCGCCACGTGGCGCACCGGCTCGACGACGCCCGATGCGCCGCGCTTGCGGTAGCGAAAGGCGATCGACGCCGCCCAGTCGGGCGCGCTGAGTGGCCGCGGCAGCACGGCTTCGAGCCGCGTCAGCAACTGCTCGGCGCGCGCGATCAGTCTTTCGATGGAATCGGTCGCTGTCATCCCCGGCGAGTGTAGCCAGCGCGCAGCGCGGCGGGCTTCCGCCCCGCGTTTCAGCCGAGCAGCACGCCCTGCGCGGCGTCGAGCTGTTCGGTCGGCAGCCGCTTGAAGCCGGAGCGTGCAAAGCGCTGCAGCCGGCCGACGCAAAACGCCGTCAGCACCGAGGCCCTGACGTTGGCGTCGACCGTCGGCGTCTGCGACCCCGCCGCCTCGGCGGCCGCGCGCAGGCTCTGGCGCAGCTGCGACTCGACGCGGTCGAAGAACTGGTTCATCCGCGCGAGCAGCCGCTCGTGCTCGAAGACGAGCGCGTCGCCCGCCATCACGCGCGTCATGCCGGGATTCTTCTCGCCGAACTGCAGCAGCACGCCGACGATGCGGCTTGCCTGCACGTGGCCGTCGGCCTCGCGCTCGGTGATCTGGTTGACGAGCGTGAAGACGCTGTGCTCGATGAAATCGATCAGGCCCTCGAACATCTGCGCCTTGCTCGCGAAGTGGCGATACAGCGCGGCCTCCGACACCTCGATGCGCGCGGCGAGCGCCGCCGTCGTCACCCGCTCGGCGCCCGGCTCCTCGAGCATCGCGGCCAGCGTCTGCAGAATCTGGATGCGTCGTTCGCCGGGCTTGGGCCGCTTGCGCGAAGGCTTCGCGGGCGCCGCCGCGTCGGCATCGGCGGCGGGCGCTTCGACCTCCTCGTCGGGCATCGCTTGCGGATTCGTATCGGACATCGTCGAGGTCGCGCGGCGTTTGGGCTGCGGAATTCTTGCATACGCGCGGACGTGCTTTCGGTGCAGGTAAACACCAACTTCCGCACTTGTTCACGCAATTCGCGCCGCGATCTTCAGCAGATCGCGCAGCCGCGTGACGCGGCGGTCGACATACGGCGGCCGAACCGCGTGCCGGGCCGCAGCCGGATGCGAGCGCGCCGCTTTGCGCGCCCAGCGCTGCATCCAGACGGTGCGCATGCCGACGCTGCGCGCCGCCTTCTGGTGCGCGAGCGTGTCCTCGATCAGCACGCAGCGAGACGCCGGCACCCCCAGTTGCGCGGCGAGCCGGCGCAGCATGCGCGCGTCGGGCTTGGGGCGCAGTTCGCCGAACATGCGCATGTCTTCGACCGCGATCACGGCGTCGAAGACGCGGCCGATGCCGAGCACGCGAAGCACGCGCTCGGCGTAGGCGCGCGGCGCATTGGTCAGGATGATCTTGCGCCCGCGCAGCGCCTGCAGCGCGGCGAGGTCGCGGGCGTCGCCGTGCACCGCATCCTCGAGCCCGGGCAGGACGTGGGTGTGATGCAGGAAATGCTCGGCGCGCACGCCGTGGTGGCGCACCAGCCCGAGCAGCGTCGCGCCGTAGCGCAGCCAGTAGGTGCGGCGCAGCGCGTCGGCCTCGGGCGGCGTCATCGCCAGTTCGCGCACGATGTACTCGGTCATCGCGCCGTTGATGCCGCCGAACGCGAAGTGCGACGCGTTGTGCAGCGTATTGTCCAAATCGAAGAGCCAGACGCGCCGGCCGCGATCGTTCACCGCAGCTCCTGGACGAAGAAGCGACCGGGCGCAGGCGACTCGGCCTCGATCTCGTGCACCGCCGCCAGCCGGTGCGCAACGGCGTGCGCGAAGCGCGGCCCGTCGTAGACGAAGGTGTGGAACTCGCCGTTCTCGCCGCAGGCGTCCACCGCGGGCGGCAGGTCGGCCAGGAACGCGGCGTCGAACGTGCGCCCGCAAAAACGCGCATCGAGCACGCGCGCATCGACGCAGACCACCCGCGCGCGATAGCCGAGCGCCAGCAGTTCGTCGACCAGCGCGCGCCGCGGCTCATGCCACAGCGGCAACTCGGCGCGCAGCCCCGCGCGCGCGCAGACACCCTCTTCCCAGTCGCGGTGCGGCTGCAGGTCGATATCGCCGAACAGCCCGGTCGAAATGCCTTGGCGGGCGAATGCCTGCAGTTGTTCGACGAATACCGCCTCGTAGTCGGCCCAGCCGGCGCGGCGCATCACGAGTTCGATGCCCAGCGCGTCGGCCTGGGCCTGCATCAGAACCGGCGGGATCGCATGCGAGCGCGAGCGCTCGCCGGTCTCGTCGAACATCGCGAGCAGCGCCCGCACTTCATGGCCGGCGTCGAGCGCACGGTGCAAGGCAAGCATCGAATCCTTGCCGCCGCTCCAGGAGAAGAAGGCGCTCACGCCCAAGCGGCGCCGGACGCCCCCGAAGCACGCTGCGTGCGAATCGCGCTTGCCGCCTTCATCAATGCGACCGGATCATCGTCCCGTACGCCTGGTCGGTCAGGATCTCGAGCAGCATCGCGTGCGGCACGCGGCCGTCGATGATGTGCACCGTATTGACGCCGCTCTTCGCGGCGTCGAGCGCTGAACTGATCTTGGGCAGCATGCCGCCGCTGATCGTGCCGTCGGCGAACAGATCGTCGATCTCGCGCGCCGAGAGGTTGGTGAGCAGCTTGCCGTCCTTGTCGAGCACGCCCGGCGTATTGGTCAGCAGCATCAGCTTCTCGGCCTTCAGCACCTCGGCGAGCTTGCCGGCGACGACATCGGCGTTGATGTTGTAGTTCTCGTTGTCCTTGCCGAAGCCGAGCGGCGAGATGACGGGGATGAACTGGTCGTCCTGCAGCGCGCGCACGACCGACGGGTCGATCGACTCGATCTCGCCGACCTGCCCGACATCGTGCTCGATGCTCGGATCCTTCAGATCGACCATCTTGAGCTTCCTGGCGCGGATCAGCCCGCCGTCGCGGCCGGTCAGGCCGACCGCCTTGCCGCCGGCGACGTTGATGAGGCCGACGATGTCTTGCTGCACCTGGCCGGCGAGCACCCACTCGACGACTTCCATCGTCTCGGCGTCCGTCACGCGCATGCCCTGGATGAAGCTGCCCTTCTTGCCGAGCCGCGAGAGCGCCTCCTCGATCTGCGGCCCGCCGCCGTGGACGACGACCGGGTTCATGCCGACGAGCTTCAGCAGCACGATGTCCTCGGCGAAGTCCTGCTGCAACTCGGGGTCGGTCATCGCGTTGCCGCCGTACTTGACGACGATCGTCTTGCCGTGAAAGCGGCGGATGTAGGGCAGCGCCTGCGCCAGGATCTCGGCCTTGTCGCGCGGCGCGATGTGGCCGAGCGAATGGTCCTTCGTGGCGGATGCGGATGTGTTCATCGATGGGCCCCGGCGGGTTCGAGTGGGTGGCGACCATTGTAGGAATCGGCTCGCGACGGCGGGACCGGCCTGGCACCGCCGCGGGCAAGCCCGCGAGGCGAGCAATCCCGGATGCGCGGGCTACAGTCGGGCCGCGACAGCCCAGCCGATCGACGACGATGCACCAGCACGACCTCGCCCCGTGGCGGCACGCGCACGATTTCGCCGCCGACCGGCGCGCGACCGAGCGCCGGGCGTGGATCGTGGTCGCGATCACGGTCGTGATGATGGCCGCCGAGATCAGCGCCGGCTGGTGGTGGAACTCGATGGCGCTGCTCGCCGACGGCTGGCACATGGGGACGCACGCGGTGGCGATCGGCGTCACCGGCATCAGCTACCGGCTGGTGCGGCACTGGTCGCGCGACAGCCGCTTCAGCCTCGGGCCGTGGAAGGTCGAGGTGCTCGGCGCTTACACGAGCGCGGTGCTGCTCGCCGTCGTCGCGGTGGGCGTCGGCGCGGAGTCGATCGTGCGCCTGTACCGGCCGGCGCCGATCGCCTACGACGAGTCGCTCCTCGTCGCGCTGATCGGCCTGGGCGTGAATCTGGTCTGCGCCTGGCTGCTGCACGCGGGCGACGAGCCCGGGCATGGCCACGCGCACGCGCATGCGCATGCGCACGATCATCATCACGCCCACGGCCATCACGCGCCGCACACGCACGGCGAGGATGCGCGGGCGCCGCACGCGCACGCCGCCGGCAAGGACTTGAACCGCGAAGCCGCCTACGCCCACGTGCTGGCCGATGCGGCGACGTCGGTGCTCGCGATCGGCGCGCTCGTCGCCGGCAAGTGGCTCGGCTGGCTGGTACTCGACCCGATCGTCGGCCTGATCGGCGCCGCGCTCATCGCATGGTGGGCGCGCGGGCTGCTTGCGCAAAGCTCGACGATCCTGCTCGACCGCGAGATGGACCACCCGCTCGCCGCGGCGCTGCGCGAGCGGCTCGAGAGCGACGGCGACACGAAGATCGCCGACCTGCACCTGTGGCGCGTCAGCAGCGACTCGTTCGCCTGCGCCGTCACGCTCGTCGCCGACGCGCCGCAAAGCGCCGATGCCTACCGCGCGCGATTGCACGACCTCACCGCGCTCGCCCACGTGATGATCGAGATCAATCGCTGCCGGGCGGCGGCCGCCTGACCGCGGCGCGCCTGTCGCACCGGTTGGCGTACGCTCGGGCCCCATGAGCAGCTTCGACTTCATCGTCATCGGCGCCGGCATGGCCGGCATGTCGGCGGCGGCCGAGTTGTCGCGCGACGCGCGCGTCGCCGTCGTCGAGCGCGAGTCGCAGCCCGGCTACCACGCGACGGGGCGCTCGGCGGCGCTCTACAGCGAGATCTACGGCAACCGGACGATCCGCGCGCTGACGCGTGCGAGCAAGGGCTTTTATCAGCAGCCGCCGCCGGGCTTCGCCGCGCATTCGCTGATCGCGCCGCGCGGCACGCTCTACTTCGCCGGGCCGCACGAGCAGGCTGCGCTCGATGCGTTCGCGGCGTCGCTCGCTGCCGAGTTTACGCCGCAGCGGCTCGACGCGGCGCAGGTCCGCGCGCTGATCCCCGCGTTCAAGCCGGGCTATATCGGCAGCGGGCTGCTCGAGGCCGATTCGTTCGACATCGACGTCGCCGCCGTGCTGCAGGGCTACGCTGCGATCTGCCGCGCAAACGGCGCGCACTTCGCCTACGACAGCCCGGTCACTGTGCTCGCGCGCGACGGCGGCGGCTGGTGCGTCGTGACGCCAGGCGCGACGCTGCGTGCGCCGATCGTGATCGACGCGGCAGGCGCCTGGGGCGACGAGGTCGCGCGGCTGGCCGGCGCCGCGCCGGTCGGCCTCGTCCCGAAGCGCCGAACCGCGCTGCTGATCGATGTGCCGGGCGGCGCGCCGGCCCGCGGCTGGCCGGCGGCGATCCACGTCGGCGAGACGTTCTACTTCAAGCCCGACGCCGGGTTGTTGCTGCTGTCGCCGGCCGACGAGATGCCCTGCGCGCCGTGCGATGCGCAGCCGGAGGAGCTCGATATCGCGATCGCGGTCCACCGCTTCGAGACGGCGACCGGCCAGGGCGTCGGACGCGTGCGCAGCCGCTGGGCCGGGCTGCGCAGCTTCGTCGCCGACAAGTCGCCGGTCGTCGGCTTCGATCCGTCGGCACAAGGCTTCTTCTGGCTCGTCGGCCAAGGCGGCTACGGCATCCAGACGGCGCCCGCGATGGCGCGCGCCGCCTGCGCACTCGCGCAACGCAAGCCCTTGCCCGGCGATCTTGTCGCGCAAGGCGTGCGGGCCGAAGACCTCGCGCCCGAGCGCTCGACACTGCGCCGCGGCTGAATGCCCTCTGGATTGACGCGCAAGCGCGCATTGGCTTCTACTTGGCGCACGCCGCCGCAGTCGCGGCGAGCGCCAACTTCAACAAGGAGCATCGAATGGGAACGATGATCGAATTCAAGCGCCCCGATGGCAAGCAGGTGAACGGCTACCTCGCCGAACCGACGGCGGGCGGCGGCCCGGGTGTGGTCGTGATTCAGGAGTGGTGGGGCCTGAACGATCAGATCCGCGGCGTCGCGAACCGGCTCGCCGACGCCGGCTTCGCCGCCCTCGTCCCCGACCTGTACCGCGGCAAGGCGACGGTCGAGGCCGAGGAGGCGAACCACCTGATGACGGGGCTGAATTTCGGCGACGCCGCGGCGCAGGACGTGCGCGGCGCGGTGCAGTTCCTGAAGGCCAGGGGCGCCAAGGGCGGCGCCAAGGTCGGGGTGACCGGCTTTTGCATGGGCGGCGCGCTGACCTGGCTCGCGCTCGCGAACGTGCCCGAGGCCGACGCCGGCGTCTCGTGGTACGGCATGCCGCCGCTCGAGTACATCGACGCCTCGAAGATCAAGGTGCCGGTGCTCTCGCACTGGGCGACGCAGGATGCCTTCTTTCCGATCGCGGGCGTCGATGCGCTGGAGGAAAAACTCGCCGCCGCCGGCGTCGCGTACGAGGGGCATCGCTATCTCGCGCACCACGCCTTCGCCAACGAGACGGCGGTCGGCCGCGGACGCATCCCGAATACACAGTTCGACCGCGTCTGGGCGCGCATCGCGTGGGACCGCACGCTGCGCTTCTTCGGCCGCGAACTCGGCTGACGCGACGGCGCGGCCCGTCGCTCGCCAGCGCTGGATTAGGCGTTCCTCTCCACGCCGAGTGCTTATAGTGATTGCCGATACACCGTTCCACGGGGGAGCGGTGCCCGCACACAAAGGCGCATTCACCATGGTCAAGAAGCTCAAGGACATCAGCGCGCGGCAGGCCGCCGGCCCGGCAGGCCTGCTCGACAACCCGCTCGCCAACGCGGTCCGCGATTCGGCGCAGCAGATCTGGCTCGCCGGGCTCGGCGCGTTTTCCAAGGCGCAGGCCGAGGGCGGCAAGGTGTTCGAGGCGCTGGTGAAGGATGGCGTCTCGCTGCAGCGCAAGACGCAGACCGCGGCCGAGGACCGGATCACCGAGGTGACGAGCCGGATGACGAGCATGGCGGGCGGCATCTCCGGCAAGGCGACGCAGCACTGGGACAAGCTCGAGACGATCTTCGAGGAGCGCGTCGCCAAGGCGCTGAACCGCCTCGGCGTGCCGTCGGCGAAGGATGTCGACGCGCTGATGGCACGCATTGACGCGCTCAGCGCGAATGTAGCCAAGCTCTCCGGTACGCCGGTGGCGAAGAAGGCGGCCGCGAAGAAGGCCGGACCGACGAAGAAGGCAGCGGCTGGAAAGTCCGCCGCGAAGAAGGCCGCCAAGCCTTCCGCATAACGTGACGCGCGAGGTACGCAAGCGGCGCGCCGGCGCGCCGCGGCCATCGCGCATCGGCCTCGCCCTCGCGGGCGGCGGGCGATCCGCTGCTGCGCAGCGGTCGCCCAGGGGCGGGGATGACGAACGGCCCGCCGCCGGTCGGCCGTCTCGCGTCGGCCTCGCCCTCGCGGGCGGCGGACCGTTGGGGGCGATCTACGAGATCGGCGCGCTGTGTGCGCTCGAGGAATCGCTGGACGGCCTTTCGCTGACGCAATGCGACGGTTATGTCGGCGTCTCGGCCGGCGGCTTCCTCGCCGCGGCGCTCGCCAACGGCATCACGCCGCGCGAGTTGTGCCGCGCCTTCATCGAGAACGAGGGCGACGCGAGCAACATCCTGCACCCCGGCAGCCTGATGCTGCCGGCGCTGGGCGAGTTCGCGCAGCGCGTCGCGAAGCTGCCGGCGCTGCTTGCCCAGGCGGCGTGGCGCTATGTGGTCGGCCGCCGCTCGGCGCTCGTCGCATTCGAGCACCTCGGCCGCGCGTTGCCGACCGGCCTCCTTTCGAACCGCCAGCTCGAGGCGCAGATGCGGCGCATCTTCAGCGCGCCCGGCCGCAGCAACGATTTTCGCGAACTGCCGCGCAAGCTGGTGCTCGTCGCGACCGATCTCGATACCGGCGAGGCGGCCCCGTTCGGGCAGCCGGGGCTCGATCACGTGCCGATCTCGCGCGCGATCCAGGCCAGCGCCGCGCTGCCGGGCCTTTTCCCGCCGGTGCGCATCGACGGCCGGGACTATGTCGACGGCGCGCTGAAAAAGACGCTGCACGCGACGGTGCTGCTCGACGATGGGGTCGACCTGCTGATCTGCCTGAACCCGCTCGTGCCGTTCGATGCGACCGCCGCGCCGAACCACCGCGTGATGAGCAGCGGCGAGGAGCGCATCCCGCGCCTCGTCGACGGCGGCCTGTCGGTCGTGCTGTCGCAGACCTTCCGCTCGCTGATCCACTCCCGGCTCGTGCTCGGGCTCAAGGGCTACGAACGCAGCTACCCGGATGCGACGATCGTGCTGTTCGAGCCCGATCATCGCGACGCCGAGCTCTTCCTCGCCAATACCTTCAGCTATTCGCAGCGGCGCGCGCTCGCCGAGCACGCCTACCAGCAGACGCGGCGCATGCTGCGTTCGCGCCACACGGTGCTCGCAGCCCAGTTCGCGCCGCACGGCATCGTCTTCGACGACGCCGTGCTCTACGACCCCCATCGCACGCTGCTCGCCAGGCGAGCGGCACGGCGCCTGCCGTCGGCGCGCGCGGTGCGGCGGCTCGAGGAAGTGCTCAACGATCTGGACGTCGCGCTCGCCGAACTCGCCGTCAAGGCGTGAACTGGCCCGGAAAGAGCCAGAGCAGCGCCGCCGTCATCACGACGTAGCGGGCGAACTTGCCGATCGCCATATAGAGGACGCAGGGCCAGAACGGCAGCCGCATCCAGCCCGCGACGGCGCACAGCGGATCGCCGACGATCGGCAGCCACGACAACAGGCAGGCCTTGGCGCCGAAGCGGCGCAGCCATTGCAAGGCGCGTCCCTCGGCCTTGTGCGGCGCCACCTTCTCGTAGGCGCGCTCGGCGCCGTAGCCCATCCACCAGTTCAGCACGCCGCCGAGCGTATTGCCCGCGGTGGCGACGAAGATCACCGGCCAGAACAGGCTGGGGTCGAGCTTGACGAGGCCGATCACCGCCGGCTCGGAGCCGAGCGGCAGCAGCGTCGCCGAGACGAACGAGACGATGAAGACCGTGCTCAACCCGTACTTCGGCAGCGCGAGCAGCGCGAGCAGCGACTCCATCCACGGCGGCATGCGGCGCATTATCGGCGTCCGCGCCACGCGGCCCGCGCAGCCGAAGGCGCGCCGCCGGGCGGCGGGCGGCCGCTATACTTCTGCCGCCTTTTTCAGCACCGCCTCCACGCCCCAGCCATGCGCATCGGCGCCATCGAACTGCCGAATCGACTCTTCGTCGCGCCGATGGCGGGCGTCACCGACCGGCCGTTTCGCCAGCTCTGCAAGCGGCTGGGCGCGGGCTATGCGGTGAGCGAGATGGTCACCGCGCGCAAGGATCTGTGGCCGAGCCTGAAGACTTCGCGGCGCGCGAACCACGACGGCGAGACGGCGCCGATCGCGGTCCAGATCGCCGGCACCGACGCGCCGATGATGGCCGAGGCGGCGGCCTACAACATCGACCGCGGCGCGCAGATCATCGACATCAACATGGGCTGCCCGGCGAAGAAGGTCTGCAACAAGTGGGCCGGCTCGGCGCTGATGCAGGACGAGCCGCTGGCGCTCGCGATCATCGAAGCGGTGGTCGCCGCCTGCACGCCGCGCGGCGTGCCGGTGACGCTGAAGATGCGCACCGGCTGGCGCGCGAGCGAGCGCAATGCGGTGGCGCTGGCGCGCGCCGCCGAGAGTGCCGGCGTCGCGCTGGTCGCGGTCCACGGGCGCACCCGCGAGCAGGGCTATACCGGCGCGGCCGAATACGACACGATCGCCGCGGTGAAGGCGGCGCTGGCGATTCCGGTCGCCGCCAACGGCGATATCGATTCGCCGGAGAAGGCAGCGCAGGTGCTCGCGCGCACCGGCGTCGATGCGGTCATGATCGGCCGCGCGGCGCAGGGTCGGCCGTGGATCTTCGGCGATGTCGCGCACTACCTCGCGACCGGCACGCATCGATCGGCGCCGCAGGTGCGCGAGGTCAAGGCCTGGCTCGTCGAACACCTGCATGATCACTATGCGCTGTACGGCGAATTGGCCGGCGTGCGCACGGCGCGCAAGCACATCGGCTGGGCGGTGCGCGCGCTGCCAGGCGGCGAGGCGTTTCGGGCGCGGATGAATGCAATCGAGAATTGCGAGCAGCAACTGCGCGCGGTGAGCGACTGGTTCGACGCGCTGGCCGAACGCCACCACCGCCTGCCGGCGACAACCGACTGCAACGACGACGAACCCCTGCTGGAAGCCGCATGACGAAGAAGCACATCGAGGACTGCATCCGCGACAATCTGGAGGCCTACTTCCGCGATCTGCACGGCACCGAACCGAGCGCGATGTACGAGATGATGCAGCGCGTCGTCGAGCGCCCGCTGCTCGAAGTCGTGATGAAGCACGCCGAGGGCAACCAGTCGCGCGCCGCGGAATGGCTCGGCATCAACCGCAATACCCTGCGCCGCAAGCTGCTCGATCACCGCCTCGTCAAGTAGCACGATGGCGGCAGGATTCGCACCGCCGGCCGCGAGGCGCCCACCGCGACCGGCGCCAACCCGGTCGCCCACGCTGCGAAGGACACCATGCAAGCCCTGATCTCCGTTTCCGACAAGACCGGCATCGTCGATTTCGCGCGTGCGCTGGACGCGCTCGGCTGCAAGCTGCTCTCGACCGGCGGCACCGCCAGGCTGCTGCAGGAGGCGGGCCTCGAGGTGACCGAGGTCGCCGCGCACACCGGCTTCCCCGAGATGCTCGACGGCCGCGTGAAGACGCTGCACCCGGTGATCCACGGCGGGCTGCTCGCGCGGCGCGACCTGCCCGAGCACCTCGA
>CALMIL010000214.1 GCA_937864005.1 uncultured Burkholderiales bacterium | reverse complement strand
CGCAGTGCGCAATGCAAACCGGCTCCGAGTCGGTCGACCGGGAGCCGGCAGCGGATTCTCTGGTGGCGCTTCAGGGACTTGAACCCCGGACCTGCGGATTATGATTCCGTCGCTCTAACCAACTGAGCTAAAGCGCCACGCGGCGCGAAGTATAGCGGGTGACACCGGGCCCGTCGCCGCGGCGGCGGCGCATGGCGGCGCACCGGCCTGCCTAGAATCGCAGCCGACCCCTGTGCGTGCCCCATGTTCCGCTTCTTCAAGAAAAAGCCCCCGCCCGCCGCGCCCGTAGCCGCACCCGCAGCCCCTCCCGAGGCCGCACCCGGACCCGAGGTTGGCGCGCCTGCGCCCGCTGCCGCGCCGCAAGCGGGGATGCCAGGTGGCCCCGAAGCGCCTGCCGCGCCGCCGGTTGCGGCGCAAGAACCGGCGCCCGAGCCGGCCGCGCGTGTCGCGGATGCGGCGCCGACGGCGCCCGCGGCAGTTGCCGATGCGCAGCGCGTCGGCTGGCGCGACCGGCTGCGCAACGGCCTGCGCAAGACGGGCTCGAGCATCGCCCAGGTCTTCACCACCACCCGCATCGACGACGCGCTGTACGAGGAACTCGAGACCGCGCTGCTGATGGCCGATACCGGCGTCGCGGCGAGCGAATATCTGCTGGCCGATCTGAAGCGGCGCGTCAAGGCGCAGCGCGCGACCGATCCGCAGGCGGTGAAGGCGCTGCTCGCGGATGCGATCGCCGAACTGCTTGCGCCGCTCGAGGGGGCGCTCGCGGTCGGGCAGGAGACGCCGACCGTGATCATGGTCGTCGGCGTCAACGGCGCCGGCAAGACGACGAGCATCGGCAAGCTCACGCGCCACCTCGCGCAGGCGGGCTGCAAGGTGCTGCTCGCGGCTGCCGACACGTTTCGCGCTGCGGCGCGCGAGCAGCTCGCGGTCTGGGCCGGGCGCAACGACGTCGAGATCATCAGCCAGCAGGGCGGTGACCCGGCGGCCGTGACCTTCGACGCCGTGACGGCCGGTCGCGCGCGCGGCTGCGATGTCGTCATCGCCGACACCGCGGGACGGCTTTCGACGCAGACGCACCTGATGGAGGAGCTGAAGAAGATCCGCCGCACGATCGCGAAGGCACAGGCCTCGGCGCCGCACGAGGTGCTGCTCGTCGTCGACGGCAATACCGGGCAGAACGCGCTGGCGCAGGTGAAGGCGTTCGACGAGGCGCTCGGCCTCACCGGCCTCATCGTCACCAAGCTCGACGGCACGGCCAAGGGCGGCGTGCTGGCCGCGATCGCGCTGTGGTCGCGCGAGCGTGCGAAGCCGGTGCCGGTCTATTTCATCGGTGTCGGCGAGAAGCTCGAGGATCTGCAGACCTTCGACGCGCGCGAATTCGCGCAGGCGCTGCTCGGCTGAAGCCGGCGCGGATTGCTACTCGCGCGCCTTGGGGCGCGGCAGCGGCACCGGGCGTGAGTCGAGATCGTCGAAGAAGGTCGATGGCAGCGGCTCGGCAGCGGCTGCGTCCGCTTCCGGCGGTTCGGACTCGCGAGCCTGCGCAGGTGCGCCGGCGGTCGCGGCGATCGCCGGCGGCTCGAACGCCGGCACCGGGCCGCTGCGCCCGAAGACGAGATCGGGCACGAGCTCGGCCTTCGGCAGGGTGCCTTCGTGCCAGTTCAGGACGCGAATTCTCGCCTTGCGCAGCACGCGATCCATGCGGGCGTGACGCTCCACGCCGCGCTCCGAATCCTTGCCCGGCTCGGGCCGGACACTGACGACGCTGAGCACCTGAAAGGTGCTGTCGCAGACGACCAGATCGGCATTGAGCCGGCCGACGCGGCGCATCCATTCGCGGTACGAGTGGCGCGTCGGAACACGCAGGAATCGCGACAGCGGCACCTGGGCGAGCACGGCATAGCCGGGGGGCAGGTTGCGAACCAGCAACTGGTAGGCGCGCGCCTCAGGCGTCGTCAGAACGCGCGCCGGCTCGGGTGGCCAGGCGGCGACCGTATCGAGCGCATCCTCGGGCCGCGCATTCTGCTTCGTGCCGCCGGTGGCGCGATGGCGCAGCCACCACCAGACAAGCACGAGGCAAAGTACGCCAATCAGTGCAAGAACCGGAGTTGTCATGGACGGCCCCTCGGTTTGCAAAGGCTGAACCTTGGCACCAAAACCCGGCCGCGTCCAGCCCGGGCGTCAACCGGTGCGAACCGCGAGCGAACGCTGCTCAGCGCATGCCGGGCGGCAGCATGCCCTTCATGCCGCCCATGCGCTTCATCATCTTCATCAGGCCGCCGCCCTTCATCTTCTTCATCATGTCGCGCATCTGCTCGTACTGCTTGAGCAGGCGGTTCACCTCCTGCACCTGAACGCCGGCGCCGGCGGCGATGCGCCGCTTGCGCGTCGCCTTCAGCAACTCGGGCTTGCGCCGCTCCAGCGGCGTCATCGAGCAGATGATGCCTTCCATGCGCTTTACGTCGCGCTCGGCGCGGTCCATGTCGGCCTGGCCGGCCTTGGCCGCCATCTGCTGCGGCAGCTTGTCGATCAGGCCCGCGAGGCCGCCCATCTTCTTCATCTGCGAGAGCTGGGCGAGGAAGTCGTTCAGGTCGAACGCGTCGCCCGACTTGACCTTCTCGGCGAGGCGCTGCGCGGCGGCGACGTCGACGCCCTTTTGCACCTCCTCGACGAGGGCGACGATATCGCCCATGCCGAGCACGCGCGCCGCGTGGCGCTCGGCGTCGAACACCTCGAGGCCGTCGATCTTCTCGCTCGTGCCGGCGAACTTGATCGGCACCCCGGTCACGGCGCGCACCGACAGCGCCGCGCCGCCGCGCGAATCGCCGTCGGTCTTGGTCAGCACGATGCCGGTCAGCGCCAGCGCTTCCTTGAATGCCTTGGCGGTGTTGACGGCGTCCTGGCCCTGCATCGCATCGACGACGAAGAGCGTCTCGACCGGTTTCAGCGCGGCGTGCAGTTCGGCGATCTCGCGCATCAGCGCCTCGTCGATCGCGAGCCGGCCGGCGGTATCGACGAGCAGCACGTCGAAGTAGTGCTTGCGCGCATGGTCGAGCGCGGCCTGCGCGATCGCGACCGGCTTGTCGCTCGCGCTCGATGCGAACCACTCGGCGCCGGCCTGCTGCGTGACGACCTCGAGCTGCTTGATCGCCGCGGGGCGGTAGACGTCGGCCGACACCGTCAGCACCTTCTTCTTGCGCTTGGCGATCAGGTGGCGCGCGAGCTTGGCGGTCGTCGTCGTCTTGCCCGCGCCCTGCAGGCCGGCCATCAGGATCACCGCCGGCGGCTGGACGGCGAGGTCGATATCGGCGACGCCTTCGCCGATCGTCGCCGCCAGTTCGCGCTGCACGATGCCGACCAGCGCCTGCCCCGGCGTCAGCGAGCCGACGACCTCGGCGCCGAGCGCCTTCTCCTTCACGCGGGCGACGAAGTCGCGCACCACGGGCAGCGCGACATCGGCCTCGAGCAGCGCCATGCGCACCTCGCGCAGCATGTCCTGCACGTTGTCTTCGGTGATGCGGGCCTGGCCGCGCATCGTCTTGACGAGCCGGCTCAGGCGTTCGGTGAGGGAGGAGGCCATATTGGCATTGGACGCGGTGCGCGAGCGGCAGACGCGTCAGTACACTGTGCGGATGATTTTATCGTTCGGCACCGCCGCGCCCGTGCTGGCCGTGCCCAGCGCCGTCGCGCTGGCGGGTTATATCGCCGCCGCGTCGCTCGACGAACGCCGCGTCAAGGCGCTGCGCGCGGTGCTGATCGCGGCCTGGATCGCGCAGGCGTTCGCGATCACGGTCGACGTCTTCGGCATCGGCAGCCCGCTTCCCGGGGCGCGCTTCGGTTTCGCGCCGGCGCTGTCGGCGACGCTCTGGTTGGTGGTCGCGGTCTACGCGGTCGAGAGCCGCTTCGTGCCGCTTCCCGGCGTGCGCCGAACGCTCGCGCTGCTCGGCGCGCTGGCGGTCGCCCTCGCGTGGTGGTTTCCGGGCGAGATCTGGGCCCACGGCGGCTCGCCGTGGGAGCCGCTGCACTGGGTGCTCGGGATTGCGTCCTACGGCCTGTTCGGCGCCGCGGTCCTGCACGCCGCGCTGCTCAACAATGCCGAGCGCCGGATGCGGATGATGCATGCGCCGGGCGCCGGCGCGTCCGGCGCACCGCCCGAGGCGAAACTGGCCGGCGCGCCGAGCGCAATGGGCCTGCCCTTGCTGCGTCTGGAGCGGCTGACCTTTCGCTTCGTCTGGGCCGGCTTCATCGCGCTGTCGGCGACCCTCGTCATCGGCGGGTGGTTTGCCAACCCGTGGCGCTGGGATCACAAGACGGTATTCTCGATTCTCGGCTGGGTCGTCTTTGCAGGCCTGCTCGCCGGGCGTCATGCATTCGGCTGGCGCGGCCGGCGCGCGACCGGCTGGCTCTATGCGGGCGCGGCGCTGCTGCTGCTTGCCTACGTCGGTTCGCGCTTCGTGCTCGAAGTGCTGCTGCATCGGTCGAGCTTTGCGTAGCGCGGTTGGCGCCATCCCCGAGCGGCACCCGAAATGAAGTTCGTCATCGTCCTCGTCGTGATCCTGGTCGTCCTCTGGCTCGCGCGCAGCGGCAGCCGCCGCGTGACGCGCGATCGCCCGAAGACGCCGCTTGCGCCGCACGAAGATATGGTCGCGTGCAGCCAGTGCGGACTGCATCTGCCGCGCAGCGAGGCATTGCCGGGCCGTGGCGGCGTCTTCTGCAGCGACGCGCACCGCGCCGAGTTCGAGCGCGCGCACCCGTGAGACGCTGTGGGCGAACCCCGCACTCCCGCCCGGGCGCGCCGGGTCCGTGCGCGGCTGCCGAGCGCGTGAGCGGGTGCCGGATGGAACTGCGATGACCCCGGCCCCGGCGCCGCCCGGCGAAGCGGGCTCGGCGGCGGCCGAGCGCCGCTCGGGCGACCGGCGCAGGCGAGAACGCCGCTCGGCGCCGCGGCCGGCGCCGCAGGAATCGTGGTTCGGCGCGCTCGGCGAGGAAGCGCAATGGGCCGAAGGGCAGGCCGCGGCGGGCGGCGAGTCGCGCTGGGACAGCGCATTCGCGCCCGGCGATGGCGGGGCGACCGAATCGCGCTTCCTGACCCGCCAGGCGCAGCGCATCGTCGACGCCGGCCAGACCGCGTTCTCGCGCGTCTATCGGGCATTCCTCGCGGCGCGCGCGGCGATCGGCGCGATGCTGCTCGTCACGCTCGTCGTCGCCGAAGTCTTCGGCGCCGAGCCGAGGGTGGAGGTCGTCGTGCTCTGCCTGGGCTACGCGCTGCAGTCGATCGGTTTGTGGCTGCTGGCGCTGCTGCGCCGTTCGGCCGCGCCGGCGTCGCGGCTGCGCGCGTCGCAGTGGGTGGCGACGATCGGTGTCGACATCCTCTGCTTCACCGCGCTGCATGTGCTGGCGCCGGTGGCCGGCCTGAACTATGTCGCGCTGCTCGTGCTGCCGGCGCTGATGGCCGGCGTCGTGACGCCGCGGCGCATCGCGCTGGCGACGTCGGCGGCGATCACGTTCGCGCTGCTCGGCGTGGCCTGGCTCAACGTGCTCGCCGGCGGCGACGCGACGGTGCTGATGTCGCAGGCGGGCCTCGCCGGCAGCGGCATGTTCATCATCACCGTGCTCGCGAGCGAACTGGCGGGAAGGCTCGCGCGCGAGGAGCTGACGGCGCGCGGCAGCCTGGAGATCGCGCGCCAGCAGGCACAGCTGAACCGGCTCGTGATCGAGGAGATGCAGGACGGGGTGCTCGTCGTCGACCGCGGCGGCCGGGTGCGCGCGGCGAATCCGGCGGCATGCGCGCTGCTCGCGCCCGAGGGGGCGAGCCTTGCGCCGCCGTTCGCACTGCGCGGCGTCGGCGCCTGGTCGGCGCTCGTCGACGCCGTCGAGCGCGCCTTCGTCGAAGGCCTGTGGCCCGAGGCGGGGCGCGACGTCGTCGTCGAGTTCGAACCCGGCGTGTCGCGCAGCTTGCGCACGCGGGTGCGTTTCGCGCGCCGGCGCGACGCGCCCGGCAGCGAGGAGTTCTGCGTCCTCTTCGTCGAGGACGTGCGCAGCGTGCAGGCGCGCACGCTGCAGGAGAAGCTCGCCGCGATGGGCCGGGTGTCGGCCGCGATCGCGCACGAGATCCGCAACCCGCTGTCGGCGATCGCACAGGCGAATGCGCTGCTCGCCGAGGACGCGGCGAACCTCGAGCAGCGCCAGCTCACCCGCATGGTGGCCGACAACGTGCAGCGCCTCAAGCGCATCGTCGACGACGTGATGGAGCTGACGCCGGGGGCGATGCACGTCGCGAGCGTGATCGATGCCGGCGCCCAGGCGGGCGCGGTGTGCGCCGACTGGGCGCGCATGAACGGCGTCGCCCTCGGTGCGAACGGCGTGCTGCAGATCGAGCTGCCGGCCGAGCCGCTGCATGTGCTGTTCGATGCCGATCACCTGCGCCGCGTGCTCGTCAACCTGCTCGACAACGCGCGCCGCCACGCGTCGTCCACGCCGGGTGCCATCCAGCTGCTGCTGCACGGCCGGGACGCGAACGTCGCGGTGCTGACGGTGCTGAACGACGGACCGCCGATTGCGCCCGACGTCGAGCGCCATCTTTTCGAACCCTTCTTCTCGACGCGCAGCCGCGGCACCGGTCTCGGCCTGTACATCTGCCGCGAACTGTGCGACCGCTACGGCGCGCGCATCGCCTTTCGCCTGCGGGCCGCGGCGCGGCGCCATCGCAACGAATTCTCGATCGCGATGCGTCGCCGGGCCTTGACGGCGCTGGCCGAGGCGGTGAATCCTTGACTCCCGTCGCCGACTTCTCGCCATGACCCCTGCCTCGCCCTGTCGCCTGCTCGTCATCGACGACGAGCCCGATCTGCGCACGCTCTACGAGCTGACGCTGCTGCGCGAGGGCTACGACATCGACACCGCGGGCAGCGTCGAGGAGGCGCTCGCGCGGCTTGACGCGCAGCGCTACAGCCTCGTGATCAGCGACATGCGGCTGCCCGACGGCAGCGGGCTCGACGTGCTGCGCAGCCTTGAGGAGGCCGGCCGCAGCGAGAAGGCGATCGTCATCACTGCCTACGGTTCGGCGGAGAATGCGGTCGAGGCGCTGAAGGCGGGGGCCTACGACTATCTGACGAAGCCGGTCGATCTGAAGCAGTTTCGCGCCGCGGTGGCGTCCGCGCTCGGCCGCAGCGCGTCGGCGGCGCCGGCGCCGATCGCGATGCCGCCCGCCGCGGCGCCACCGGCCGCGCGCGCGGCGCCGCCATCGGCTGCCGCGGTGCCGGCGCCGCCGCGCACGCGGCCCGTCGCGACGCCAGCCCCACCCGCAGCGCCGAGCACGGCGCTGGCCGGCATGGCGGGCGAGTCGCAGGCCGTGCGGCAGGTTCGCGCGCTGATCGACAAGGTCGCGCGCAGCATGGCGCCGGTGCTCGTCAGCGGCGAGTCGGGCACCGGCAAGGAACTCGTCGCCCGCGCGGTGCACGAGACGAGCCCGCGCGGCGCGGGGCCGTTCGTTGCCGTCAACTGCAGCGCGATTCCCGAGCATCTGCTCGAAGCCGAATTCTTCGGCTACCGCAAGGGCGCCTTCACCGGCGCCGCCGACGATCGCGAAGGCTTCTTCCAGGCAGCCAACGGCGGCACCCTGTTTCTCGACGAGATCGGCGACCTGCCGCTGGCGATGCAGTCCAAGCTGCTGCGCGTGATCCAGGAGCGCGCCGTGCGGCCGGTCGGCGCGGTTGCCGAGCTGCCGGTCAATGTCCGCATCCTGAGCGCGACGCACAAGGACCTCGCGGCCGAAGTGCAGGCGCAGCGGTTTCGTCAGGACCTGTACTACCGGCTCAACGTGATCCAGATCATCGTGCCGCCGCTGCGCGAGCGGCTCGAGGATCTGCCCGCGATCACCGCGCACGTGCTGGCACGCATCGCGCGCGAAGCGGGCGTCACGCCGGCGCCGCATCTGACGCATGGCGCGCTGCGCCAGTTGCGCAGCCATTCGTTTCCCGGCAATGTTCGCGAGCTCGAGAACCTGCTGCACCGCGCGGTTGCGCTGGCGAGCGGCGATTCGATCGACGTTGCCGATCTGGATCTGCCCGCGGCCGAGATGCCGGCACCCGCGGCACAGCGCCACGAAGGCGATGCTTCGATCGATGCGAGCGCGGATCTGCTGCCGGCCGAAGCCGCCTTGCCGGACGATCTTGCCGCCTACCTCGATCGCGTCGAGCGCGAGATTCTCGTGCGCGCACTCGAGCACCACCAGTACAACCGGACCGCCGCAGGTGCGAGCCTCGGGCTCACGCTGCGCCAGATGCGCTACCGGATGGCGCGCCTCGGCGTGGTCGAAGGTTCCGGCGTGAATGGCGACGGCGCCTGATCCGGGCCCTTCGGTGCGCGCGCGCAACGGCACGCGCGCCGATGCGGCGTGGCTTGCCGGCGGCTGGCTGCGGGGCGCGAGGCGCTGCCGGACGCCCAACTGCAACGCGCGCCCCGCACGGACCCCGATCGACCTCGTCGTGATCCACTCGATCAGCCTGCCGCCGGGGCGCTTTGGCGGCGATGCGATCGAGCGGCTGTTCGCGAACCGGCTCGATTGCGACGCCCATCCGTACTACGCGCGATTGCGGGGCGTCGCGGTGTCGTCGCACTTCGTGCTGCGCCGAGACGGCGCTGTGCAGCAGTTCGTCGGCTGCGACGACCGCGCCTGGCACGCCGGCGTCTCGAGTTGGCGCGGCCGCGGGAATTGCAACGATTTCTCGATCGGCGTCGAGCTCGAAGGGCTCGAGGGTCAGGCCTTCGAGCCGGTGCAGCTCGACGCGCTGGCCGATCTGCTCGCGGCGCTCGCGCTGCGCTACCCGATCGAAGGCGTCGCCGGCCACGAGCATGTGGCGCCGATGCGAAAGCTCGACCCCGGCGCGGGGTTCGAGTGGCGCCGGCTTGCCGCAGCGCTCGGCTGGCCGGCTCGGTATTTTCCCGCGGGCACGGTCGCCGGCGACTGAGCCGCAGCGGGCGGCGGCGCCGCGACCCGCGCCGTGTCGCCAAGCAGGATGCGGCCAGCGGCGTCGTTTCGCACGCCGGGCCAATGCGCGCGCGGTTGTCCGCGGCCGGGGCGCCGATTCATGCGGCGCAAAGGCCGGTGAGCGCAGCCTCCGGCATGCCCCGTAGCGCATTCGCGCCCGTCAGGCATCAGGGTTGACACGCTACCCCTAGTGCTTGAAGTGGCTCGCGACCACAGATATAGTGTGCCCACATGGCACTCCCAGTTCACGCAAGGCAGTCGGGCCGCGCCCCGGCCGACACAGTTCGCGATCCGCGTCGATCGCCCGGCGCGGCGGCTCGGCCGCCACTGGCGCCATTCATCGACCCGACGGCAGCCGCAGCGCGAAGCAGGCGCTGACCGCGGCCGCAAGCGCCGCGCGAATCCGCGAGGCCACGTTCGAACCTACCTCTTCAAGCAAGGAAAGACATGCAATCAGTCTCCAGCGGGGCTTTCGCCGGCATTCCATCCGATCCCGCGGCCACGGCTCGCAGCGCGGTCCAGGGCGCCGAACCGGACGGCGCTTTCCAGGGCTATCAGATCATTCGGCGCAATGGCTCGGTGGTGGTGTTCGAGCCGAACAAGATCGCGGTCGCATTGATGAAGGCCTTTCTCGCGGTCCACGGCACGCAGGGCGCGGCGTCGGCGAGCGTGCGCGAAACGGTCGATACGCTGACGGAGATCGTCGTTCGCGCGCTGCTGCGCTCGCGGCCGGGCGGCGGCACCTTCCCGATCGAGGACGTGCAGGATCACGTCGAACTCGCCCTGATGCGCGGCGGTCATCACGAAGTGGCGCGCGCCTATGTGCTGTACCGCGAGATGCGCGCGCAGGAGCGCGCCCGCCAGGCGGCGAGCGGCGTTGCCGCCGAGCCCGCGCTGACCGTGATCGATGGGGGCGAGCGCGTCGCCCTCGATCTCGGTCGGCTCGCGGCGTTGTTCGAATCGGCCTGCGAGGGGCTCGGAGCCGACGTGCGTCCGGAACCGATCCTGGCCGAGACGAGGCGCAACCTGTACGACGGCGTGCCGATCGAGGAAGTGCACAAGGCGGCGATCCTCGCCGCGCGCACGCTGATCGAGAAGGACCCCGGCTACACGCGGGCCACGGCGCGGCTGCTGCTGCATGCGATCCGCAAGGAGATCCTCGGCGAGGAAGTCCTGCAGCGCGATATGCAGGCGCGCTATGCGGACTACTTCCCGCTCTACCTGAAGCGCGGCGTCGCCGCCGAGTTGCTCGACGAGCGGTTGCTGCAATTCGATCTGGAGCGCCTCGCGAAGGCGCTGAAGGCCGATCGCGACCTGCAGTTCGACTATCTCGGCCTGCAGACGCTCTTCGACCGCTATTTCCTGCATATCGAGGACAGGCGCATCGAGCTGCCGCAGGCCTTCTTCATGCGCGTCGCGATGGGCCTGGCGCTCGGCGAGATCGATCGCGAGGCGCGCGCGATCGAGTTCTACGAGGTGCTGTCGAGCTTCGACTTCATGTCGAGTACGCCGACGCTGTTCAACGCCGGCACGCGGCGCTCGCAGCTGTCGAGCTGCTACCTGACGACCGTCTCGGACGACCTGGATGGCATCTACGAGGCCTTGAAGGAGAACGCGCTGCTGTCCAAGTTCGCCGGCGGCCTGGGTAACGACTGGACCAATGTGCGCGCGCTCGGCAGTCACATCAAGGGCACGAACGGCAAGAGCCAGGGCGTCGTGCCGTTCCTGAAGGTGGTGAACGACACCGCGGTCGCGGTGAACCAGGGCGGCAAGCGCAAGGGCGCGGTCTGCTCCTACCTCGAGAGCTGGCATCTGGACATCGAGGAGTTTCTCGAGCTGCGCAAGAACACCGGCGACGACCGGCGCCGCACGCACGACATGAATACGGCGAACTGGGTCCCCGACCTGTTCATGAAGCGCGTCATGGAAGGCGGCGACTGGACGCTGTTCTCGCCGTCGACCTGCCCCGACCTGCACGACAAGTTCGGCCAGGAGTTCGAGGCGGCCTATGTGCGCTACGAGGAGATGGCGGCGCGCGGCGAGATCAGGCTCTTCAAGAAGATGCGCGCCGCGGACCTGTGGCGCAAGATGCTCTCGATGCTGTTCGAGACCGGCCACCCGTGGATCACGTTCAAGGATGCGTGCAACGTGCGGTCGCCACAGCAGCATGCGGGCGTCGTGCATTCGAGCAACCTGTGCACCGAGATCACGCTCAATACCGGCCCGAGCGAGATCGCGGTCTGCAATCTCGGCTCGGTGAACCTCGTGCATCACCTGACACACGGCGCCGACGGCGCGAAGGCGATCGACCACGCGAAGCTGAAGCGGACCGTTGCCACCGCGATGCGGATGCTCGACAACGTCATCGACATCAACTACTACGCGGTGAAGAAGGCGCGCGACTCGAACCTGCGGCACCGGCCGGTGGGCCTGGGCATCATGGGATTCCAGGATGCGCTGTACGAATTGCGCACGCCCTACGCCTCGGACGCGGCGGTCACGTTTGCCGATCAGTCGATGGAGGCGGTCTGCTACCACGCCTACTGGGCGTCGACCGAACTGGCGGCCGAGCGCGGTCGCTATTCGAGCTACCGCGGGTCGCTGTGGGATCGCGGCGTGCTGCCGCTCGATTCGCTGCGTCTGCTGGAGGAGCAGCGCGGTGGCTACGTCGAGATCGACACCGGATCGACGCTCGACTGGGCGGCGCTTCGTGCGCGCATCGGTGAGCACGGCATGCGCAACTCCAACTGCGTCGCGATCGCGCCGACAGCGACGATCTCGAATATCGTCGGTGTCAGCGCGTCGATCGAACCTTCGTTCGGCAATCTGTCGGTGAAGTCTAATCTGTCGGGCGAGTTCACGATCGTCAACGACCATCTGGTGCACGACCTGAAGCGCCTCGGCCTGTGGGACGACGTGATGGTCATGGACCTGAAGCATTTCGACGGCTCGCTGCGCCGCATCGATCGCGTCCCGGAGGAGCTGAAGTCGCTCTACGCGACCGCCTTCGAGATCGAGCCTCGGTGGCTCGTCGAGGCGGCCGCGCGGCGCCAGAAGTGGATCGACCAGGCGCAGTCGCTGAACATCTATATGGCCGGCGCGTCGGGCAAGAAGCTCGACGAGACCTACAAGCTTGCCTGGCTGCGCGGGCTGAAGACGACGTACTACCTGCGCACGATAGGCGCCACGCACGCCGAGAAGTCGACTGTCGCTTCGGGGCGCATGAATGCGGTGTCGAGCGCTGCGCAGGGCGCGAGCGCACAGGGCGATGGCGCGGCCGCTTCGCGCGGCGAATCGAGTGTCGTGCAAGCCGGGTCCGGCAGCGATATGAAGTTCTGCGCGATCGACGATCCGGAGTGCGAAGCGTGTCAATGACCGCGCGCATCGATCCACGTGCGCGATTGCTGCCGCATGCCTGCGCGCGTGTCGCCGCGCACGCGCGTCGAGGTATCGAAGAGCGATCGATGTCGATGCGATCACGCAACAAAGCACATCGACGCTTGCGCGCGGATGTCAAGAAGTGCTTGGTGTTATCAAGCAACACTCTGATAATTTCACCGTACTGGAAGTGAACCATGCTTGTCTGGGAAGACGAAGTCAAACCATCCAATCTTCATTCCGCAAGGTCCGCGCAGCGCGCCGAGTCCGCAGCGCGTGCGGCGGGGCCGGCTTCCCCCGCCTTCACGTCGTCGACCGATTCAACCCCTGCGATGCCTGTCGCCGCACGGCGCGTGAAGGCAGCCGACAAGCGCATCATCAACGGCCAGACCGACGTCAATCAACTCGTTCCGTTCAAGTACAAGTGGGCCTGGGAAAAGTACCTCGCCTCGTGCTCGAACCACTGGATGCCGCAGGAGATCAACATGTCGCGCGATATCGCGACGTGGAAGGATCCCAACGGTCTGAGCGACGATGAACGGCGCATCGTCAAGCGCAATCTCGGCTTCTTCGTGACCGCCGATTCGCTCGCTGCAAATAACATCGTCCTCGGCAGCTACCGCCACATCACCGCGCCGGAGTGCCGCCAGTTTCTGCTGCGCCAGGCCTTCGAGGAGGCGATCCACACCCACGCCTACCAGTACATCGTCGAGTCGCTCGGGCTGGACGAAGGCGAGATCTTCAACGCCTATCACGAGGTCGCGTCGATCCGCGACAAGGACGAGTTCCTGCTCCCCTTCATCGAGCGGATCATGGACCCGGCCTTCCACACCGGCACGCCGGAGAACGACAGGACGCTGCTGAAGTCGCTGATCGTCTTTGCCTGCCTGATGGAGGGGCTGTTCTTCTACGTCGGCTTCACCCAGATCCTCGCGCTGGGGAGACAGAACAAGATGACGGGTGCCGCCGAGCAGTATCAGTACATCCTGCGTGACGAGTCGATGCACTGCAATTTCGGCATCGATCTGATCAACCAGATCAAGCTCGAGAATCCGCATCTGTGGAACGCCGGGTTCAAATCCGAGATCAAGGCCTTGTTCGAACATGCGGTCGAACTCGAATATCGCTACGCCGAGGACACGATGCCGCGCGGCGTGCTCGGGCTCAATGCCTCGATGTTCAAGGGCTATCTGCGCTATATCGCCAACCGGCGCGCGACCCAGATCGGCCTCGATGCGCTCTATCCGAACGAGGAAAACCCGTTCCCGTGGATGAGCGAGATGATCGATCTGAAGAAGGAGCGCAACTTCTTCGAGACGCGCGTCATCGAGTACCAGTCCGGCGGAGCGCTGTCGTGGGATTGAGCGCTGCGGCCGGATTGCGGCGCATCGGCGAGCGCCGATCGATCAAGATTCTCGCAACCGTTCGCGCCACTGCAGGCGCGGGCGGTGCGTCAACCCCATTCACCGTATCGGGGCGCCCCTCCTGGGTAGACCTCCGAGCGATGAATCGCCGCGTGAAGCCGGACTAAGTCCGACAACCGCGGTGTTCTTGCAACTTGATCAAGGAGAAATGTAATGGCAACTGCAAAAAAGGCTCCGGCCAAGAAGGCCCCGGCGAAGAAAGCCCCGGCAAAGAAGGCGGCAGCAAAGAAGGCGCCGGCCAAGAAGGCGGCAGCGAAGAAGGCACCGGCGAAGAAGGCCGCTGCCAAGAAGGCTCCCGCCAAGAAGGCTGCGGTCAAGAAGGCACCGGCGAAGAAGGCCGCCGCCAAGAAGGCCCCTGCGAAGAAGGCGGCAGCGAAGAAGGCGCCCGCCAAGAAGGCCGCTGCCAAGAAGGCGCCTGCCAAGAAGGCTGCGAAGAAGCCGGCGGCCAAGAAGGCTGCATCCGCTTCATCGAAGGCGTCATCGCCTCCAATGAAAACAACGCTGAGTCCGCAAGCAGCATGGCCGTTCCCGACGGGCAGCAAACCCTGAGGCGCATCCATTCCGCATTCGAAACCCGGCGCGAGCCGGGTTTTTTCATTCTGGCGCTCGAATCGCTTCCGCCTGCGGGGGTCGGTGTTCGCCTTCGGTATCGCAGCGGCGCCAGACCTCGAGTGCGAAGCGCAGATCATCCCAGGCGCGTGCCTTGTCGAGGGGGTTGCGCAGCAGGTAGGCCGGGTGATAGGTCACGACCAGCGGCACGCCGTGATATCGATGCAGACGCCCACGCAGCCGGCCTATGGGTTCATTGCTGCGCAACAATGCCTGTACCGCGAAGCGACCCATGGCCAGAATCACGCGCGGGCGGACGAGTTCGATCTGGCGCACGAGAAACGGCTCGCAGCGCGCGAGCTCATCGGGCAATGGATTGCGGTTGCCGGGCGGTCGGCATTTCAGGGTGTTGGCGATGAAGACCTGCCGTGCGGCAGGACCCGGTTCGCGCGTCAGGCCGATCGCGCGCAGCATGACATCGAGAAGTTGCCCGGCCTTGCCGACGAAGGGTTCGCCAAGTCGGTCTTCGTGCATGCCCGGCGCTTCCCCGACGATCATCCAGTGCGCATCCGGGTTGCCGGTGCCGAAGACGGTCTGCGTGCGGCTCTCGCACAGCGCGCAGGCCCTGCACGACGATACTGCCGCGCGCAGCGCCGGCCAATCCAGCTTGCCGACGTCGAGTATTTCGGACGGCGTCGCAGCCACTTCGCCGTGCGCTGGTTCGGGCAGAGTCGAATCCGGCTGACGCGCGGGCTGCGCTTCGCGAGCCGGGGCCGGCGTGGCGGTATTCGTCGTCCCAGCGGGCGACGCCGCGGCGACCGCGGCTTCCCCTTGCGATGGCGCATCCCGCCGTTGCAGTGGGGGCGCATCCCACAACCGCAGCCCCATCGCCTGCAGCATCGCGCGCTGGCGCGCAGACCAGCGCATCACGCCATCGCCTCGAGCGCCATGCGCATCAGCACGGCGTCCTCGCCGCGCGCCTTCGCCTTTCCCGCCGGTGCCGGGTAGTAGGCCGGCCGCAGGCCGACTTCGTCGAATCCGAGTTCGCGGTACAGGCGGCGCGCGCCCTGATTGCTGACGCGAACCTCGAGCCAGAGTTGCTCGAGCCGTTCGGCACGGCAGCGCGAGATCAATGCGCGCATCATGAAGCTTGCATGCCCGCGTTGCCGGTGCGCCGGCGCGACGCTCAGGTTGAGCAAGTGCATCTCGCCCGCACCGGCGACGGCGATGCAATAGCCGACTAGCGAATCGTGCGCATCGAACAGCACGTCGGCCAGATAGCCGCTCGCCAGCGCGTCGGTGAAGTTGCCGCGCGTCCAGGGCCGCACGTGACTGGCCGTCTCGATCGCCATCACCGCGTCCAGATGTTCGAGCGTCATCGGCGAGAGCTGCCGGACTTCGCGATCACTCTCGCGCCACCGCGCACTCATCGCCGGGCTCCGCAAAGCGCGCCGGCCGGCGTGGCGAACTGCCCCTGCACCTTCATCGGCTCATGCGGCGCTGCGTGCGCCCGCCTTGCGTTGTGCGATCGTGAGCGCGACCTTGTCGCGCAGATAGAGCGGAATCGCATCGGCAGGGTCAAGAAGCTTGTCCCGGGCCCAGGCTGCCCGGGCGCAGGCAAGCAGCGCGTGTGCGCGAGGTCCGGCCTCCGGATCGAGAGTGACTTCAGGCCGGCATTGCAGCCGCGCTGCATGCACGCCGAGCGCCGAGCCGGCGAGCCAGCGCGATGGATGCGACGCGCAAAGGGCGGCCAGTGCGTCCGGCGTGACGAGTGCCGGTGCGACCAGCGTCGCCCAGCCGGCATCCGACCACCGGTATCGTCCGGCGAAGATCTCGCCCATGCGCGCGTCCATCGCGACCCAGACGTCCCTTGCGCCGGCGCGCGCGCGCGCATCTTCGGCCACCGCCATCAAGGTGTCGACCGGCAGCACCGGCAAGCCGGCGCCCCAGGCCAGACCCTGCGCCGCGGAACACGCCGCGCGCAAACCGGTGAAGGCGCCCGGACCGTGGCCGCAGGCGATTGCATCGAGCTCGCGCAGGCCGATCCCGGCCCGGTCGAGCACCCGGCGCACGCAGGGAATCAGGTTCGCCGACGCCTGCGACCCGCCGGCTTCCTCGGCCACCCAGGCCGCTTCGCCGACCGAGACGCCGACATGGATGCGTTCGCCCGACGTATCGAAGGCGAGCAGTGCCGGCATCAGCGCGCTACTCCCGCCACGGATTGGCTCGATCCTGATCCTGAATCCATGCAGCGAGTGTAGGTCAGCGTCGTTGGCCGGTACCGTCCGGGCGGCCCTTCGGATCGGCGGCCTCGTGACTGGGTATCCTTGTTCGATGCAACCCATTTCCTCGCTTCGGCGCGCTGCCTTCCTGTGGTGTGTTCTTGCCGGCGGCCTTGCGCTGCCCTGCCTGGCGGCAGATCAGCAGCGCCTGCCGATCGAAGTCGAGGCCGCGCTCGCGCGCGCTAAGATTCCGCCCGAGGCGGTCTCGGTCGTCGTTCAGGAAGCCGGAGCTGCCGGTTCGCGCCTTGCTTGGCGCGCCACCCAGGCGTCGAATCCGGCCTCGGTGACAAAGCTCGTGACGACGCTGGCCGCTCTCGAACTGCTCGGCCCGACGTGGACGTGGTCGACGCCGGTCTGGCTGCAAGGCCGGCAGGGCGCGCAAGGCGTGCTCGAGGGCGACCTCGTGATCAAGGGCAGCGGCGACCCTTCGCTCGTCGTCGAGCGCATCTGGCTGCTGCTGCGGCGCGTGCAGCAAGCGGGCGTGCGCGAGATCAAGGGCGACATCGTTCTCGATCGCACCGCCTTCCGGGTTGCGGATCAATCGCCCGCCGACTTCGACGGCGAGCCGCTGCGGCCCTACAACGCACAGCCCGACGCGCTGCTGCTCAACTACCGCGCACTGACGCTCGGCTTCGCACCGCAGGCCGGACGCGGCGTCGCCGCCGTCGGCGTCGAGCCGCCGCTCTCCGGCGTGGACGTCGACAAGTCGGTGGCGCTGCGGGCTGCCGGCGCATGCGGGGACTGGCGCACCGACTTGAAGCTCGATGCGAGCGATCCGTCGCGGATCCGGTTGCGCGGCAGCCTGGCGACGGCTTGCGGCGAAAAGTCGTGGCCGCTCGCCTATGCCGATCCGGCAAGCTACAACGCCCGCGTCCTCGAGGCGATGTGGCGCGAGATGGGCGGCAGGCTGGCCGGACGCGTCCGCGACGGCCTCGCGCCGGCCACGGCGCCAAGCTTCGAGTTCGAATCGCCGCCGCTGGGCGCGGTCGTGCGCGACATCAACAAGTTCAGCAACAACGTCATGGCGCAGCAGCTCTTTCTGACCCTCGGCCTGCAGGCGCAAGGCGTCGGCAGCGAGCAGACCGCGCGCGAAGCGGTCGGCGCCTGGCTGCATGACGCGATCGGCGCGCGCGCGGATGGCGTCGTGATCGACAACGGATCGGGGCTTTCGCGCGACACGCGGATCAGCGCCGATACCCTGGCGGCGCTGCTTCAATCGGCCTGGAAGAGCCCGGTCATGCCCGAGTTCATCGCCTCGTTGCCGATCCTGAGCCAGGACGGAACGCTGCGTCGTGCCAAGGGTCCGGCGGCCGCCCGCTTCGCGGGGCGCGCGCACCTGAAGACCGGCTCCTTGCAAGGCGTCGTCGCGATCGCCGGCTATCTGCTGACGCCGGACGCAAGACGCTACGTGATCGTCGCCATCGTCAATCACCCGAATGCGCAGGCGGCCCGCCCGGCGCTCGATGCGCTGCTCGACTGGGCGATGCGCGCCGATCCCGCCGTACCGCGCTGACGTGTGGGGCCGAAGCCTAGTTCGAGAACGGCTGGTTGTGCGCCCGCGACGACGCCAGGTTGCCCATCTGCTGGTGGGCGCCAGCGCTCGGTTGCAGCGCGCTCGCCCAGAGCCAGGTGGTGGGCGTTGCATCCGATCCGTCCGGGTTGGTCTTCAGCGTTGCGCTGGTGCAATTCGGCAGCGGGTAGGCAGCCAGGCACGCGCCGTCGGTCACGTTCGCGTAGCCATAGCCGACAGGGTTGCCGATGATCGCGAACAGGTACGGGTTGATCTCGATGAGTCCGATCTTGCGGCCGTCGTTGTCCATGGTGACGAGCAGTCTGGCGTTCAGTCGCGATGTGAGCGTCTCGAGCAGTGCGCGCCCGTTGGCGTCCTCGGCCAGGGCGTACGGCGTCACGCCGACATCGGGAACGGTCTCGATGATGATCTTGCCGCCGGCGGCGGTGATGCGATTGAGCTGGCTTGCGATCGCCTCGCCGGTCTGCTCGGCAAGGGAGGTTGCCTCCGGCGACGTGATCTCGCCGCTCTTGTAGCGTTCGTAGATCGAGACCACGTCGTTGACACCGATCAGCACCGTCACCAGGTCATTCGAATTGATGCCGCCGCCGCCGGCCGGGGCCGCCGCCAGTTGGCGCGTGATCTGCTGCGGGAAATCGATATCCCTCGTTCCGGTCGCGGTCGCTCCTTCGCGCGCCAGGATGAGGCTGGTGGGCGTGCTGCCCTGGACGCTGCCCGGGCACTGCGCGAAGCTGAGGCCGTACGACGTCGCGAGCACCTGGTTCCAGATCGGGTTGAAGACACACTCGACCGTGCCCGGAATCCCGGAATTCGGGACGATGCCGTTGATGGTGTACTTCTTCCCGTCGGCCGTGATGACGCTGGACTCGTCGCCGAAGGAAAGCACCCGCGCCGGAACGAAGTTCACGCTCTCGCTTCCGCCGCATGCGGCAAGCAGCGCGGTGATCGCCGCGAGCGTGAGGCCATGTGCGATACGTCGCGAGGTCTGCAGGAGAGTCATTCAAGGTCCATTCAGCAAGGTTCGGTTCGATGTCCGGGCTTTCGCATCATCGCCCGGTTCACTGTCGTCGGCGGCGCGCTCGAGCCGGTCGCGCACACCCTCCCATTCGGGGTTCTCGGGTGGCTCCTCGACCCAGATCAGAGTCACGCCCGTGGCGTCGAGTTCACGCAGTGCCGCAAACAGTTCGCGGGCGGCGTCGCCGGCCGCCTGCGGCATCATCCGCACGCGCAGGCCCGGCGAGGCGAGCGCAGTGCGCGAATATACAGCCACCCCGGCAGGGTCTGCGCCGAGTTGCGCGAGCGCGGCCTTCAGGCTGGCGGTGGACATCAGCCTCAGCCGGGCACGCGGCGCATAGTGCTTGGCGAGCGTCCCCGGCGCAGCGGCGGCGTGGCCGTCGCTCGCGGCGAGCCGCTCCTTCGCGGCCGCTTCGATTTCGCCGCGCGTCAGGATGCCGGGCCGCAGCAGCACCGGGCGTTCGCGGCTGCAATCGACGATCGCCGACTCGATGCCGAGCGCGCACGGGCCGCCGTCGAGTACCAGCAAGCCGCTGCCGAACTCGGCCTGCACGTGCGAAGCGTGCGTCGGGCTGATGCGGCCGAAGCGGTTCGCACTCGGCGCGGCAACGCCCGCGACGCCGAGCGTGGCGGCCGCCTCCAACAGCGCCTGCGCGACCGGATGCGCCGGACAGCGCAGGCCGATGCTTGCGTGTCCGCCCGCCGCGGCATTCGCCACGCCCGGCCTGCGTGGCAGGATGAGGGTCAGCGGCCCGGGCCAGAAGGCATCGATCAGGCGCTGCGCGACGGGCGGGACCTCGCTTGCAAAGCCGATCGCCGCCGCTGGCGCCGCCAGATGCACGATGAGGGGATGGTTGGCCGGGCGCCCCTTGGCGGCGAAGATCGCGGCCACCGCCTCGTCATCGTCGGCGCGCGCGCCCAGGCCATAGACCGTCTCGGTCGGAAATGCGACCAGTCCGCCGCGCGCGAGCCGGTCCGCCGCAAGTGGCAGCGCGCCGGGTTCGCTGGCGTCGAGAATCATGCGTCAGAAGGGGGCGATGCCGAGCAGCGATGCGGCCCGCAGCGCGACCTCGCGCGCATCGCGCGGCTCGGCCGCGGTCACCGTGAGGTGGCCCATCTTGCGCCCGCGCCGCGCTTCGAGCTTGTTGTACAGGTGCAGATGCACGCCGGGCAGCGCGAGCAGTTCGTGCCAGCGCGGCTCGGTCGGCGTCTCGCCCCGCGCAAACCAGAGGTCGCCGAGCAGATTGAGCATCACGGCGGCCGAATGCTGGCGCGGCATCACGAGCGGGGCGCCGACCAGCGTTCGCACCTGCAACTCGAACTGCGACAGGTCGCAGGCGTCGATCGAATGGTGCCCCGAATTGTGCGGGCGCGGCGCCATCTCGTTGGCGACGAGGCGGCCGTCGTCGAGCACGAAGAACTCGACGCACAGCACGCCGACGTGACCGAGTTCGGCGGCGATGTGCCGCGCAGCGTCGATCGCCCGCTGCTGCAGCGCAGGGTCGGCGTCGGGCGCCGGCACCTGCGTCACGGCGAGGATGCCGTCGCGATGCAGATTCTGCTGAACGGGCAGGTGCACCATCGCGCCGTCGGCCGCGCGCGCGACGACGACGCTGATCTCGAGCTTCAGGGGCAGCAGGGCTTCGAGCACGCAGGGCTGGCGATGCAGCGCATCCCAGGCTTCACGCAGCCCGGCGCCATCGGCGACGCGCCGCTGCCCTTTGCCGTCGTAGCCCAGACGCGCCGATTTCAGGATGCCGGGCAGGAGCTGCGGCGCGGCGGCGCCGACCCCGGCTGGCGAATCGATCAGCGCATACGGCGCGCAGGGCACGCCGCAGCGCTCGAAGTGCGCCTTCTCGAGCGCCCGGTCCTGGCAGACCGCGACGCTTTGCGCAGCGGGTGCGACCACCCGCGTTGCGGCGAGTCGTTCGAGCGCGGCGGCGGGAACATTCTCGAACTCGGTCGTGATCGCATCGCAACGCCGTGCGAGTTGCGCGAGGCCCGCCTCGTCGAGGTAGCCGCTCTCGATCTGGACGTGCGCGACACGGCCCGCCGGGCTCGCCGGATCGGCATCGAGCACGACGGTGAAATAGCCCATCTGCTGTGCCGCATGGACGAACATCCGGCCGAGCTGACCGCCGCCCATCACGCCCAGCGTGGCGCCGGGAGCGGTGCGCGGCAACGGCGCTGCGCGCCGCACCGAAGCGTCAGGCTGCGTCATGCGTGGTCGAGCTTCATCGCGCGTGCGGCATCCGTCTGGCGCGAACGGAAGCCATCGAGCCGGGCGCGCAGCGCGGCGTCTTCGTTGGCCAGCATCGCGGCCGCGAACAGCGCCGCATTGGCGGCGCCCGCCGCACCGATGGCGAAGGTGGCGACCGGCACGCCGCGCGGCATCTGGACGATCGAATAGAGCGAGTCGACCCCCTGCAGATGCCGGCTCGCGACGGGCACGCCGAGCACGGGGACGCTCGTCTTCGCCGCCAGCATGCCGGGCAGATGCGCCGCGCCGCCGGCGCCGGCGATGATGACCTTGATCCCCCGCGCACGGGCCGCCTCGGCATAGGCAAACATCTCGTCGGGCATCCGGTGCGCGGAAAGCACCCGCGCCTCGTGCGCAACGCTCAGCTCGCTCAGGATATCGGTCGCCTCGCGCAGCGTATCCCAGTCGCTCGCCGATCCCATCACGACGCCGACGATCGGGAGTTGCTGTT
>CALMIL010000213.1 GCA_937864005.1 uncultured Burkholderiales bacterium | reverse complement strand
AGCGCGGCGAGCGCGGCGCGCCGGATGCGCGCGGCGATATGCGTCACGATGAGCCCTCCTCGGCCACCGGCGGCTTCTCGCTCGGATGACCGGAGAGCCGGCGCTGCCGCTCGCTGCCCTTGAAGCGGCTGCGAACGACGACGAAGAAGACCGGCACGAAGAAGATCGCGAGCAGCGTCGCGGTAAACATCCCGCCCATCACGCCGGTGCCGATCGCGCGCTGGCTGGCCGAGCCGGCGCCGCTCGAGACCACGAGCGGCAGGACGCCGAAGATGAAGGCGATCGACGTCATCAGGATCGGCCGGAACCGCAGATGCGCGGCCTTCAGCGTGGCGTCGATCAGGCTCATGCCTTCGGCGTGCAGGTCCTTCGCGAACTCGATGATCAGGATCGCATTCTTCGCCGACAGGCCGATCACCGTGATCAGGCCAACCTTGAAGAAGATGTCGTTGGGCAGGCCGCGCATATTCGCCGCGAGCACCGCGCCGAGCACCCCCAGCGGCACCGCGAGCAGCACGGCGAACGGTATCGACCAGCTTTCGTACAGCGCCGCGAGGCACAGGAAGACGGCGAGCATCGAGAAGGCGAGCAGGATCATCGCGGTCGAACCCGACAGCCGCTCCTCGCGCGACAGGCCGGTCCACTCGAACGCAAAACCGGGCGGCAGCCGGGCCGCCAGCGCCTCCATTTCGTTCATCGCCTCGCCGGTGGAAAAGCCCGGCGCGGCGTCGCCCGCGATGCGCATCGTCGGATAGCCGTTGTAGCGGATCTTCTGCATTGGCCCGGTGACCCAGCGCGTCGTCGCGAACGACGAGAGCGGGACCAGCGTGCCCAGATTGTTCTGCACGTTCAGCGCGAGCAGGTCGTCGCCCTGCATGCGATCGGGCGCGTCGGCCTGGACGACAACACGCTGCAGCCGCCCGGCATTCGGGAAGTCGTTGACATAGGCCGACCCGAGTGCGGTCGACAGTACCGTATTGACGCTTTCGAACGAAACGCCGAGCGCGCTGGCGCGGTCACGGTCGATATCGATCTGGAGTTGAGGCGCATCCTCCAGCCCGTCCGGGCGCACCCCGACGAGCACCTTGCTCTGCGCCGCCATGCCGAGCAACTGGTTGCGCGCCGCGAGCAGCGCCTCGTGGCCATTGCCGCCGCGATCCTGCAGCCGGAACGTGAAGCCGGTCGCGGTGCCGAGTTCCGGGATCGACGGCGGGCTGAGCGTGAAGATGAAGGCGTCGCGCACGCCGGACAGGGCGCCGAACGCGCGCCCGGCGAGCGCCTGCGCCGAATGCTGCGGCCCGGGCCGCTCCTCCCAGGGCTTGAGGGTGATGAAGGCGAGCGCCGCATTCTGGCCGCTGCCCGAGAAGCTGAAGCCGAGCACGCTCACCATCTGGGCGACCTCGAGCTGCGCGAGCATGAAGCCCTCGACCTTCTCCATCACCGCACGCGTGCGCTCCTGCGTCGCGCCCGGCGGAAGCTGCACATTGGCGATGATGTAGCCCTGATCTTCGTTCGGCAGGAACGACTCGGGCATGCGCCCGAAGAGAAATGCGACGAGGGCGACGATGATGCCGAACAGCAGCATGAAGCGCGTCGTTCGCCTGAGCATCCGCGCGACCGTGCTTTCGTAGCCATGCGTCGCGGCGAGAAAGCCGCGATTGAACCAGCCGAAGAAGCCGCGCTTGACGTGCTTGTGCCCGGCTTCGACCGGCTTCAGGAAGGTTGCGCACAAGGCCGGCGTCAGCGAGTTGGCGAGAAAGATCGAGAACAGCATCGAGCTCACCATGACGAGCGAGAACTGGCGGTAGATATTGCCCACCGAGCCGCCGAACAATGCCATCGGCAGGAAGACCGAGACCAGGGTCACGGTGATGCCGACGAGTGCGGCGGTGATCTGCCCCATCGCCTTTTTCGTCGCCTCGCGCGGCGGCAGCCCTTCCTCGCTCATGATGCGTTCGACGTTCTCGATGACGACGATCGCATCGTCCACCAGGATGCCCACCGCGAGCACCATGGCGAACATCGTCAGCACGTTGATCGAGAAGCCGAAGACGTACATCATGCCGAACGCGCCCAGCAGCGATACCGGCACGACGACCGTCGGGATCAGCGTATAGCGCAGGTTCTGCAGGAACAGGTACATCACGAGGAAGATCAGCACCACCGCCTCGACCAGCGTCTGCACCACCTGGTTGATCGAGATCTTGACGAAGCGCGAGCTGTCGTACGGGATGTCCCACTTCACGCCGGGCGGAAAGTAGACCGCGAGCTCGGCCATGCGCTGGCGTATGAGCGTCGCCGTCTCGAGCGCGTTGCCGGTCGGCGAAAGCTGCACGCCGATGCCGGTCGACGGCTTGCCGTTCAGGCGTGCCGACGTGCCGTAGCTCTGGCCGCCGAGCTCGATGCGCGCCACGTCGCGCAGCTTGACGCTCGAGCCGTCGGTATTCGCGCGCAGCACGATATTGCCGAACTGCTCGACCGACGTGAGCTGGCCGTTGACGACGACCGTCGCATAGATGCCCTGGCCGGGGACATTGGGCAGATCGCCGATGCTGCCCGAGGCGACCTGCGCGTTCTGGGCCCGGATCGCCGCGTTCACGTCGGTCGCGCTGAGCCCGAAGCCGACCAGCTTGGCCGGGTCGATCCAGATCCGCATCGCACGTTCGGTGCCGAACAGCTGCGCTTGGCCGACGCCGCGCAAGCGCTGGATCTCGGGCAGCACGTTGCGCGACGCAAAGTCGCCGAGCGCGATCGGATCGTAGGCCGGGTTGTCGCTCGACAGGATCGTGAAGAGCAGGAAGTTCGAGCGCGCCTTGTCGACGCGCACGCCCTGCTGCGTGACGGCCGACGGCAGGCGCGGCGCGGCGCGGCTGAGCCGATTCTGGACGTCGACCTGCGCCAGGCTGGCGTCGGTTCCGGCCTCGAAGGTCAGCGTCACCGAGCCGGTGCCGTTGGCCTGGCTGACCGACTCCATGTAGATCAGACCCGGCGAGCCGTTCATCTCCTGTTCGATGACGCTGATGACGCTGTTCTCGAGCGTCTGCGCCGAGGCTCCCGGGTAGACCGCGGTGAGCACGATCGCCGGCGGCGCGACGGTCGGGTACTGCGATACCGGCAGCCGATTGATCGCCACCCCGCCGAGGACGAGGATGAAGAGCGCGATCACCCAGGCGAAGATCGGCCTGTCGATGAAGAAGCGAGGCATGTCGGCGCGCCCTTCAGGTGCCGGAGGCGGCCGATCCAGCCGGCGCGGCGGATGCGGCCGCGGCCGGCGCGGATTCGGCCGCCGGCTTCCACGGTACCGGCTTCACCGGCGCATCGCCGCGCAGCTTCTGAAAACCGTCGGCCATCACCATCTCGCCCGCCTTCAAGCCGTCGAGCACGACCCACTGCCCGTCGACGGATCGGCCGATCGTCACCTGGCGCGGCGTGACCTTGCCGTCGCCGCCGACGACCATCACGCTGTCGCCGGTCGAGCCGCGCTGCACCGCCTGCTGCGGCACGACGATGCCGGCCTGCGCCTGCGCCTGCTCGAGGCGCACGCGCACGTACAGCCCGGGCAGCAGCAGACCCTGCGGATTCGGGATCTCGGCGCGCAGCATGATCTGGCCCGACGTCGGGTCGACGCTGAGATCGGAAAACAGCAGCTTGCCGGGCAGCTTGTAGACGCTGCCGTCCTCGAGCGCGACGCGCACGCTCGCGCCATCCGTGCCGGCGCGCTTGAAGGCCCCGCTTTCGACGGCCTTGCGCAGGCGCAGCAGGTCGGTCGCCGATTGCGTGAAGTTGACGTACATCGGGTCGATCTGCTGCACGACGGCGAGTTGGGTTGCCTCGCCCTGCCCGACGAGCGCGCCTTCGGTGACCAGCGAACGGCCGATGCGCCCGGCGATCGGCGAGGTGACGGTGGCATAGCCGAGATTGATCCTCGCCGTCTCGACCGCCGCCTTGCCGGCCTGCACGTCGGCCTCGGCGAGCTTTTGCGCGGCGACCGCGTTGTCGAAGTCCTGACGGCTGATGGCGTTGGCCTGCAGCAGCGGCTTGAAGCGGTCGACCTGGGCTGTCGACTGCACGAGGTTGGCCTTCGCCCGGGCGAGCACCGCCTGCGCGCTCTCGTACGCGGCTTGAAAGGGCGCGGCATCGATCTGGAACAGCCCCTGCCCCGCCTTGACGTCGCTGCCTTCCTTGAAGATGCGTTTTTGCAGAATGCCGGCGACGCGGGCGCGAACCTGCGCGACGCGCGTCGCCTCGAGCCGCCCCGGCAGCTCGACCGCCAGGCCGACGACCTGTGGCGTCACCGTGACGACGCCGACTTCGGCCGGCGGTGGCGCACCGGCGCCGGCCGGTGCCGATTTCTCGGGGCTGCAGGCGGCAAGCGATGCGGCCAGCAGCACCGCCGCGCAGGCATGGAGTCGAGGAGCCTTGGGTGTGATCATGTACTTGTTCTTTCGATCCACGGACCGCCGGCAAAGACACTCGCCAAGCCCGCCTCGCATGTCGGCCGAAAAAGATCTGGGCAGACCGACGCACCGACCGCGCGCGCAGTCCTGCCCGCGTCATCCGGCGCAGATCGATGTACAGCGGGCTTGCTGATCGTGCGAACGTCCCGCTGCCTGTACTGTCGATGCGCAGCGGCACGGTCCAGACAGACGAAACCCTCGATGACGAGGGCCGCACGTGTCTGGCGGAGTCGGAGGGATTCGAACCCTCGAAGCAGGTTTTGCCCGCTTACTCCCTTAGCAGGGGAGCACCTTCGGCCACTCGGTCACGACTCCGGCACGGCGACGATTCTAGCCGCATCGATGCCGCACTCCGGGGAGTGCGAGCGTCAGTTCGGCCCCTGCTCTAGATCGAAGGCCTTGTGCAGCGCGCGCACCGCGAGTTCCATGTATTTCTCGTCGATCACGACGCTCGTCTTGATCTCGCTCGTCGAGATCATCTGGATATTGATGCTTTCTTCGCTCAAGGTGCGGAACATCTTGCTCGCGACGCCGACGTGCGAGCGCATGCCGATGCCGACGATGCTGACCTTGCAGATCTTGTCGTCGCCCGTCATCCGTTCGGCGCCGGTCAGCGGCAGCACCTTGGACCTGAGCAGTTCCATCGCCTTCGCGTAGTCGTTCTGGTGCACCGTGAACGAGAAGTCGGTCTTTCCCTCGTGCGAGATATTCTGGATGATGACGTCGACGTCGATGTTGGCGTCGGCCACCGGGCCAAGGATCTGGAACGCGATGCCCGGCCTGTCGGGCACACCGATCAGGCTGATCTTGGCCTCGTCGCGATTGAAGGCGATGCCTGAGACGACGGCTTGTTCCATATTGAGCTTCTCCTCGAAGGTGATCAGGGTGCCGGAACGCGCTTCCTCGCCGATATCGATATCCCATGGCGTGAAGCTCGACAGCACGCGCAGCGGCACGCGGTATTTGCCGGCGAATTCGACGGCGCGGATCTGCAGCACCTTGGAGCCGAGGCTCGCCATCTCGAGCATCTCCTCGAAGCTGACGGTGTGCAGGCGGCGCGCCTCGGGAACGATGCGCGGGTCGGTCGTATAGACGCCGTCGACATCGGTGAAGATCAGGCACTCGTCGGCATTCATCGCCGCCGCCACCGCGACCGCCGAGGTATCCGACCCGCCGCGCCCGAGCGTCGTGATATTGCCCTGCGCGTCGATGCCCTGAAAGCCGGTGATGATGACGACGCGGCCGTCGTCCAGGTCGGCCCGCACCTTCGCATCGTCGATGCTCTCGATGCGCGCCTTGGTATAGGCAAAGTCGGTGCGGATCGGCACCTGCCAGCCCGCATAGCTGACCGCCGGCACGCCTTCGGCCTGCAGCGCGAGCGCGAGCAGGCCGACCGAGACCTGCTCGCCGGTGGCGGCGATCATGTCGCGTTCGCGCTCGGTCTGCGGCGTGCTCGAAGCCGGCGCCAGTTCCTTCGCCAGCGCGAGCAGGCGGTTCGTCTCGCCGCTCATCGCCGACGGCACGACGATCATGCGATGCCCGGCGCGGGACCATTTCGCGACGCGGCGCGCGACTTCGCGGATGCGCTCGGTCGAGCCCATCGACGTGCCGCCGTACTTGTGAACGATGAGTGCCATGGGTGTTGTTCGATGCAATGGCCGCGCGCGGCAGCCGCTCCGCGGGAAGGCTGCATTTTAGCTGTTGCAGTGCAGCATTCCGAACCCGAAGAACCGTCCTGCTGCCGCGATCAGCCGGACGCCGGGATCCACGACAGGCGGACCTGCACTTGCGCCGGGCGCGCAACGGCGCGCGCGTCGATGCCCAGGCCCGGAACGAAGATCAACGTCCCTCCGTCGTACAGAAGCGGCCCCTGCCGTTCCCAGGCCGGAACGCCGCGCGCTTGATATTGCTTCTTGAGGCTGCGCGGCGGGCAATTCGGCGCACTCTGAAACTGCTCGCCGCCCTGCCGCTGCGCAAGGCGAAGCTGCGCCAGCGCAGCAAGCGCCACGCCGCCCTGCGCGACGCGAGTGGCGCGCAGCTTGCCGCCCCACCCCGCCAACGGGTAGGTGCCCGCGCGGGTCACGGCAAGCGTCTGTGCCCGGGGCTCGGGTGCGCTGTCGCGCGGCGTCTCTCGAGCGATCGCCGCACAGGCGAGTCGGCCGCGATAGCGGCGCAATTCGAAGCGCTCGAGTTGCCAGCGGCCGGGCGCGGCCGACGCCGGAAGTTCATCGAGCAGGCGCCCCACCTCGGCCGCGGCGACGGGCTTGCCGGTCTGCGCCTTCAGCCAGGCGCGCAGCGCGTTGCTGCGCCGCGCCGGCGGCAGCGCCTGCCAACGGTCGAGGTCCAGGCGCCGCCCGTCGGCGGCGTCGGCAAGATCGATCGCTGCAAGCGCGTCGGCGCAGGCGCGCGCCTCCTGCGCCCAGCCGGCGCTCGCGGCGAGCGCTTCCTGCGCCTGTGGAAAGGCGTCGATCAATGCCGGCCAGACGTGCAGCCGCAGCCGGCTGCGCGCATAGCGCGGATCGGCGTTGCTGGCGTCGTCGATGCAGGCGATCCGGTGACGCCGAACGTAGGCCGCGATGCGTGACGGATCGACGCCGAGCCAGGGCCGCAGCCAGGCGATGCCGTCGCGCTGCGCCACCTCGGGCATCGCTGCGAGCCCGGCGACGCCCGCGCCGCGCAGCGCCTGCAGCAAGAGCGTCTCGGCCTGGTCGAGCCGATGGTGGGCCAGCAGCACGGCGCCGGCGCCGTGGGCGGCGGCCATCTCGCGCAGCGCGGCATAGCGTTCGCGGCGGGCCCAGGCTTCGACGCTCTCGCCGCGCCCTGGCCTGCCATCGAGGCGGCGATGATCGAAGACGAGCCGGCGCCCGCGCTTCGCCCAGCGCCGGCATTGCTGCTCGCAGTGGGACAGCCATGCATCGGCATCGGCCATCAGACCGTGGTGCACGTGCAGCGCGACGACGCCGATCTCGAGCGCCCCGGTGGCGGCGAGCGTGGCATGCAGCAGCGCGCTCGAATCGCGTCCGCCGCTGTAGGCGACCGCAATGCAAGCCGGCGTCAAGCTCAGCGTTCCTTCGTATCGCTGAAGCGTCCGTAGGCGCCGATGCGCTCGT
>CALMIL010000212.1 GCA_937864005.1 uncultured Burkholderiales bacterium | reverse complement strand
TAGGCGTCGGCCTCGAACTCGTGGCGGCGCGACAGCAGCGCGAAGAGCGGCGAGACGAAGAAGCCGAATACCGGCAGCGCAAGGACGAAGAGCAGCAGCGCGAGCGCGTCGTTCGGCGCCGCGAGATTGGGTTGTACACCCAGGCCCGCGTAGAACCACGCCTCGCGCGTGAGCCAGCCGAGCAGCGCAAAGCCGAGCAGGCTCGCGCCGAACATCAGCACGATGCGCTTGATCACGTGGCGGTGCTTGAAGTGGCCGAGCTCGTGCGCGAGCACCGCCTCGACCTCGCCCGGCGACAGCTTGGCGAGCAGCGTGTCGAAGAAGACGACGCGCTTGGCGGCACCGAGGCCGGTGAAATATGCGTTGCCGTGCGCCGAGCGGCGACTGCCGTCCATCACGAAGAGGCCCTTGGCCTTGAAGCCGCAGCGCGCCATCAGGGCCTGCACGCGCGCCTTCAGCGTCTCGTCGGCGAGCGGCTCGAACTTGTTGAAGAGCGGCGCAATGACGGTCGGGTACAGCACCAGGATCGCGAGGTTGAATGCCATCCACGCGCCCCACGCCCACAGCCACCACCAGGTGCCGGCGGCGCCCATCAGCCACAGCACGAGGGCCGCGATCGGCAGCCCGACGAGCGCGCCGACGGCGACGCCCTTGACAAGGTCGGCGGCGTAGAGCCGCCACGTCATGCGGTTGAAGCCGAACTGCTGCTCGATGCGAAACGTCGAATAGAGTTCGAGCGGCAGGTCGATCAGCCCGCCGATCAGCGCGAAGGCGGCAAGCAGCGCAAGCTGATACGCCATGTCGCCGAAGCGTGGCTGCAGCGCGTCGCGCAGCGCGACGTTGAGCGCATCGAGCCCGCCGAGCAGCGTCCAGCCGAGCAGCACGGCCGCGCCGAAGGCCATCGTCACCAGTCCGAAGCGCCCCTTGGCGAGCGTGTAGTCGGCCGCGCGCTGGTGCGCCTGCAGGCTGATGCGCTGCGCAAAAGGCGCCGGCACCGTGCCGCGATGCGCCGCGACATGGCGCATCTGGCGCGTCGCGAGCCAGAACTTGACGAGCATCGACGCCGCGAGCGCGAATGCGAACGCGAGCGACAGCGCAAGCGACGCAGAAAATTCGAGTTCCATGCCCGCAAGTGTAGGGCTGCCAAAATCGAAGCCCCAGCGCGACCCCTCAGGAACCCCCATGCCCGACTCCGCCATCCCTGCCGGCCCGATGCTCGCGAAGGACGAGAACAATCTGGTCTGGATCGACCTCGAGATGACGGGGCTCTACCCGGACCGCGACCGCATCATCGAAATCGCCGTCGTCGTCACCGACGCGCAGGTCACGCGGCGCGTCGAAGGCCCGGTATTCGCGATCCACCAGAGCGACGCGACGCTCGACGCGATGGACGCCTGGAACAAGGGCACGCACGGCAAGAGCGGCCTGATCGACCGCGTGAAGGCGTCGACGATCGACGAGGCGGCCGCCGAAGCGCAGGTGATCGCGTGGCTGAAGAACTACGTCCCGGCCGGCAAGAGCCCGATGTGCGGCAACTCGATCTGCCAGGACCGGCGCTTCCTCGCCAATGGCATGCCCGCGCTCGAAGCCTTCTTCCACTACCGCAACCTCGACGTCAGCACCTTGAAGGAACTCGCCCGGCGCTGGAAGCCCGCCGTGCTCGACGGCTTCAAGAAGGCACAGGCGCACACGGCGCTCGCCGACATCCACGAGTCGATCGACGAACTCGTCTACTACCGCGAGCACCTGCTCGCGGTGTGACGCGGAGCAGCGCGCCGCGGGCGCTGATGCCCGAGGGCATCATGACGCTGCGCGGCTGTCTTTCGCCTCGATCCTGGCGGCCGACCCATCCGGGCACCCCGGCTGGCCGGAGCGACCTGTTCATACAGCACCGTTCATACCATCTATGTCATACTGCGAACATCGTAATTTGGTATGAGCCATGCAAGATGTCGACATCACGCTGGCCGAGCGCGGCCAGATCGTCATTCCCAAGGAGGCACGCGATGCGCTCGGCCTCAAGCCCGGGGCGCGGCTTCGGCTGCGAGTGGAAGGCGGCCGTCTGCTGATCGAGAAGCGCGTGCAGCTCGATCTGAGCCGCTGGATCGGCAAGGCGCTGCCCGACGGCCTGAGTACCGAACAGGCGCTCGCCGAACTGCGCGGGCGGCCGGTACCGTGGTCGGGCGATGCCGCCAGCGCCAAGCCTTCCAACGGGCCGCATGCCCGTGCGAAGAAGGTGCCGCGCAAATGAAGACGGCCGTCGATTCCAGCGTCCTGTTCGACATCGTCAAGGGTGCGCCGGGCGCGGCCGCCGCGCAGGCGGCGCTCGAGGCGGCACTTGCGCACGGCAGCTTGTGCGTCTGCGCCGTGGTGGTGGCCGAACTCGGCCGCTATTTCGACCGCGGCGACACGCTCGCCGAGTTCCTGGCCGATTGCCAGATCGATCACGAGCCCATGTCGCTGGAGACTGCGCTCGGGGCGGCGGGCATCATGCGCCGCTATGCCCGCAACAAGGGGCCGCGCGAGCGCGTCGCGCCTGACTTCCTGATCGGCGCGCACGCGATGCAACAGTGCGACGCCCTGTTGACGAGCGACGGCGGCTTCTTTCGCCACTACTTCGCCGGCCTGAAGGTCGTGTCGCCGCAGGCATCGTCATAGCGCGAAGGCGACGCCCTCTCGCCGTGACCCTGCGTGCGCTCGAGCGGCTCGTCCGCCGCAGCGGCCCGGATCGTCATTCACCGCTGGCACGCTGGACGGAGGCTGCGCGGGCCGCGTGCCACTGCGCGCGCCAACGTCTCATCGACGCGCGCCGTGCCGGGCTTACGACGATCGCCTCCGTCACGCCCCCACGCGCGTGCGCTCCCGCCACGCGCGCAGCAGCCATCGCGTCTCGTCGTCCGGTCGGGCCGGCAGCTTGCGGTATTCCGAGCAGTCGCTCTTGCGCGTGAGCAGCCGGTGGTCGATCAGCTCGCGGCGCAGCGTGACGTGATCGCCCCAGGTATTCCAGCGCTTCAGGATCTCGTTCACCTCGCGTTCGGTGTAGACGCGCTTGGCGTCGAAGTGCGTCCACAGCACCCACATCGCGAGCCGCTGCACCGAGAACTTGTGCGGCCAGCGCGTCAGGCGGCCCTGCGCGTCGAACTGGGTCAGCGCCTTGCGGGCGGCGGGCGTCAGCGCGGGCGCTGCCGTCACAACGTCCGGCGATTGCGCGGCGCGCGGCATCCGGCCTGCCGCGCGCAGGCCCTGGTAGCTGCGGTGACCGGCGGCGCGGGCGAGCAGGTTCAGCAGCTCGACGTGGCCGGGCGGATCCGCCTTGGACGTGCTGCGCAGGTCGAGCGCGCGGCCGAGGGCGCGCGCGAACGTGCCGACATCGGGCACGGCAAAGGGTATGGCTTCACGGGTCATCGAAGGTCTCCGTTACCGCGTGCGCGCGAACCCGGTCGAGGGCGCTGGGGGTTGTCGGCTTCCAACTGGGCGCACGCAGGCAAACGTGACCGGACCGTGGGATGCGAGGGCAGGTTTAGCTCGCGAATGCATCGCGCGACAACGCCTGGGTGAACTGCCGACCGGGGCGGGAGTGTAGCGCGAACTGTCTCGCGTCGCACTCGGGAGGCCTGTCTAGACAAGAACTTCGAGTGAAAACCGTGAGTCGGATACAATCGGGCACGCGGCCGGGGATGGATTCCGGCCGCTTCGTTCATCCCCTTCGACCCTTTCGACGCGTCCGGCGGCTTCATCGCCGGCAGCACGTCGAGTTCCTTCGGGACGCGGCGCCTCGATTGCAGGCGCCCATGGTCGGCGGCGATGCCGTCGCTTCGACTGTCCCACCGGTCATCCGCTTCCCGGCTGCCGGCGCATTCTTGCTGCGACTTGTGTGGTGCGGCCCTCGCAAGGGGCCGCGGGTGACCTTTTGCGCGCCGGTTTGCGGCTGCGTTGGTCGCCGCTCGAGAAAGAAATTGAGATGAGCTTCGATTCGAACTTTGCCTCGCTCGCCCTGAGCGAGAACCTCACGCGCGCCCTCGCCGACGCCGGCTACGCCGCGGCGACCGAGGTGCAGGCGCGCGCAATCCCGCCCGCGATCGCCGGCCGCGACCTGATGGTCGCGTCGTCCACCGGCAGCGGCAAGACGGCGTCGTTCGTCGTCCCGGCGCTCGAGCGCGTGCTCGCCGCGCGCGCATCGGGCGAGCGCCGCGAGCGCGGCACCGTCTACGGGCCGCGCGTGCTGGTCCTCGCGCCGACGCGCGAACTGGCGATGCAGGTCTCGAAGGCGGCGACGGTCTACGGCCGCCATGTGCAGGGGCTGCGCGTCGCGACGGTCGTCGGCGGCGTGCCGTATCCGATGCAGATCAAGGCGCTGCGCGGCCCGCTCGATATCCTGATCGCGACGCCGGGTCGGCTGATCGACCACCTGACGAGCGGCAAGGCGGTGCTCGACAAGGTCGAGATCCTCGTGCTGGACGAAGCCGACCGCATGCTCGACATGGGCTTCATCGACGATATCGTCGCGATCGCCGAGCACACGCCGAAGACGCGCCAGACCTTGATGTACAGCGCGACCTTCGCCGGCGATGCCGGGCGCCTCGCGCAGCAATTGATGCGCGAGCCCCAGCGCATCGATGTCGCGTCGCATACCGATACCCATGCCAATATCGAGCAGCGGCTGCACTGGGTAGACAACGGCGGCCACAAGAACGCGCTGCTCGACCATATCCTCACCACCCGCGAGGTGGAGCAGGCGCTCGTCTTCACGAGCACGCAGCGCGATGCCGACTGGCTCGCCGAGCGGCTCGCGGACCAGGGCCATGCGGTCGCTGCATTGCACGGCGCGATGCCGCAGGGCCGGCGCAACCGCACGCTCACCGCACTGCGCCGCGGCGAGCTTCGCGTGCTCGTCGCGACCGATGTCGCCGCGCGCGGCATCGACGTGCCGACGATCAGCCACGTCATCAACTACGGGCTGCCGATGAAGGCCGAAGACTACGTGCATCGCATCGGCCGCACCGGCCGCGCCGGCAGGAATGGCCTGGCCGTGACGCTCGCCGACCGCGGCGACAGCCACATGATCCGGCGCATCCAGCATTTCACGACGCAGCGCATCCCGGTCGCGACGATCGCCGGCCTCGAGCCGAAGAGCCCCGAGCCGCGCATGGCCGCGCCGCGCCCCGAGGGCCGCTTCGAGCCGCGCCCGGGCCGGCCGGCGAAGCACGGCGGCAAGCCCTTCGCACCGCGTGGCGTGGATCGCTTCGCACCGCGTGGCGCGGATCACTTCGCGCCGCGCGGCGGGGATCAGTTCGCGCCGCGCGGCGCGAAGCGGTTCGGCGCGCAAGAGCGCGCCCCGCAGCCGCGTGACGCGGCGCCGCGCGAGCCGTTCGAGCGCGCGCAATTCGAACGCCCGTCGGGCGAGCGCCATGCCTTCGCGCCGCGCAAGGCGGCGGGGCCGGGCGCGAAGCCGTTCGGCTTCAAGCCCAACCGCTCGCGGCCGCGCGGTCACGCGCGCTGATCGCGCGCGAAGGGCGCGACGCCGGGGGCCGCTGAACCGGCCCTTGCGTCGCGCGAGGGCCGCTGCGGCGCGGCGCGCTTGCCAAGAAGGTGTCGATTCATGGCACCATTGACCAATGGGCAGAACCATGGTCTGGATGCGTCGCCTGTTGTGGTTCGTCGTCGCGGTGCTGCTGCTGTGGGGGGTGGCGTGGCTCGGCGTTCCGCCGCTCGTCAGGTGGCAGGCGCAGGAGCGGCTGAGCGAACTGCTCGCACGCCCGGTCACCATAGGCAAGGTCGAATTCAGCCCCTGGAATCTTCAGCTCGGTCTACACGACGTGGCGGTCGCGGCCGCTGCGGGCGCGCCGACGCAGGTGCCGCAGATGCGGATCGGCGCGTTGCGCGCCGATTTCGACGCCCGATCGCTGCTGCACCTGGCGCCGGTCCTCGAATCGCTGCAGATCGACGCGCCGCACCTGCGGCTGACGCGCACCGCCGCCGGCCACTACGATATCGACGATCTGCTCGCGCGCCTCGCGCCGAAGCCGGATGCGGCTCCGGAAAAGCCGCAACGGTTCGCGATCTACAACCTCGATATCCGCGGCGGCGAATTTGTCTTCGACGACCGGCCCGCCGATCGCGTGCACAAGCTCGATGCGCTGAACCTGACGCTGCCCTTCGTCTCGAACCTGCCCGCCGACCTGCAGGTGAAGGTCGAGCCGCGGCTCGCATTCGTGCTCAACGGCGAGGCGTTCGACAGCGGCGCGCAGGCGCTGCCGTTTACGCCCGAGCGCAGCGGCACGCTGTCGCTGAAGGTGCCGACGCTCGATCTGTCGCCCTATCTCGGCTACCAGCCCGCCGCGCTGCCGGTGCGCGTGACGCGCGGCAAGCTCCACCTCGACCTCGGCATCGACTTTGCCGCGCCGCAGACCGGGCAGGCGCGCGCCGCAATTCACGGCACGCTCGGCATCGAAGGGCTCGCCGTCACCGCGCCCGACGGCGCTGCGCTGGCCGAACTGGACAAGGCCGCGCTCACGTTGAAGGAAGTGCGGCCGTTCGAGCGCAAAGCGATGCTCGGCGCGCTCGAGATCGAAGGGCTGGCCGCGCACGTCGACCGCGACGAGAAAGGCGAGCTCAGCGTGGCGCGCCTGCTGGGCCCTTCGAGCGCGGCGCCGCCGGCCGCACCCGCGTCGGCGGCGAGCGGCGCCGCCAGCGTGCCGGCGGCTCCCGCCGCGGCGCCCGACGCCGCCTGGCAGATCGGCCTCGACAAACTTGGCGTGTCGGATTCGCGCGTGATCTGGAACGACGCTGCCGTTCGGCCGCACTCGGCATTCGTGCTGTCGCAACTCGCCCTCGAGGCGAGTCAGTTGCAGCTGCCGATGGCGGCGCCGGCGCCTTTCACGCTGCAGGCCGTGCTGCGTCCGCAGGACAAGCCCGACGCGACGCTTGCGACGGTGTCGATCGACGGCCGGGCGAGCGAGTCGGCGGCCGAGGCGAACGTGGTGCTCGAATCGGTCTCGCTCGCCGCGCTCGCACCCTATGTCAGCCTTGCCGAGGAGGCGAGCATCTCGGGGACGGGCGCGATGCGCGCCAGGCTGAACTGGACCGCGGCGGCGGGCGGCAAGCCGCAACAGGTCGTCGCAACGATCGCCGAACTCGGCCTCGACAAGCTCAAAGCCGGGGTCGCCCGGAAATCGGGCAAGGGCGGGGCGGAGATTGTCGAGGTCGATCGCCTGACGCTCGCGGCCGCAACCGTCGATCTCGCGGCGGCGCGAATCGCGGTCGATTCGATCGAACTCGCTCGCCCGGACGTGAAGCTCGAACGCGATGCCGGCGGCGCGTGGAACGTGCTCGCCCTGGGCGGCGCAACGCCGCTTGCACAGGATGTGCGGGCCGACGTTCGTGCGGCGGCGAGCGTCGCCTGGCAGGTCGCGCTGAAGGATGTGCGCGTCGCCGATGGGCGGCTTGCATTCAACGATGCGGCGCCGGCGGCGGGTGCGGCTCCGGTACGGCTCGATCTCGATCGGCTGCAGCTGGGGGCGAAGGATATTCGGCTCGACGGCGCGCGCCTCGTCTCGGAGCCGGGGGGCGAACTCTCGGCGCGGGTGCGCGCGGCGAACGATCGCGAGGCCGGCACGCTGAAGTGGCGCGGCGGGTTCGGCCTCGATCCGTTGCGCGTGCGCGGCGCGGCGCAGGTGCAGCGCTTTCCATTGCAGGCGGTGCAGGCCTACGCACCGGCCGTGCCCGGGCTTCGACTCGACCGGGCCGATGCCGGCTTCGCCGGCAATGTCGCGCTGCGGCAGGCCGCAAAGGGGTTCGATGTCGACGTCGACGGCGACCTGAAGTTGTCCGACCTGAAGCTGCTGTCCGTCCCGGTCTCGGCGGCGGAGAAGCTGAGCGACGCCGACCGCGAGTTGCTGAGCTGGCAATCCTTCGACCTGAAGCGCGTGAAGCTCGCGCTCCGACCGGATGCGAAGCCCAAGCTCGCGATCGGCGCGGCGACGCTGAGCGACTTCTTCGCCCGCCTGATCCTGTCCGCGGATGGTCGCCTGAATCTGCGCGACGTGACCGACAGGCCGGTTGCGGCGTCAGCCGACGCAGCGGCCAGCGCGCCGGCGGCGACCGTATCGGCGGCCCCGGCGCCGCCAGCAGCCGCGCCGCGGACATTGCCGTTCGATCTCGACCTGGGCGGACTGGACTTCGTCAACGGCCGGATCGACTACAGCGACCGCTTCATCCAGCCGAACTACAGCGCTGCGCTGACCGACCTCAACGGCCGGCTCGGCGCGTTCGATTCGAGCGGCAGCGAGCCGGCGACCCTGAGGCTCGACGGCCGCGTCGCCGGCACCGGCGACCTCGTGATCGACGGCAAGCTCAGGCCGGGCGAGGTGCCGCGCGACGTCGACATCAAGGCGAAGGCGAGCAATGTCGAGCTCGCGCCGCTTTCGCCCTACTCGAGCAAATACGCCGGCTACCCGATCGAACGCGGCAAGCTCACGCTCGACGTGCACTACCGGATCGCCGCCGACGGCAAGCTGCAGGCGGACCACCAGCTGACACTGAACCAGCTGACCTTCGGCGAGCACGTCGACAGCCCGGATGCGACCAAGTTGCCGGTGTTGCTGGCCGTATCGCTGCTGAAGGATGCGAATGGCGTGATCGATATCGACCTGCCCGTGGCCGGCACCTTGAGTGACCCGAAATTCAGCCTCGGCGGCATCATCTGGAAGATCATCGTCAACCTGCTGACGAAGGCGATCACCGCACCGTTCACGCTGCTGGCCGGCGGCGGCGGGCATGATATGAGCGTCATCGCATTCGATCCCGGCACGAGCGTGCCGACGGCGGACGGCGAGAAGACGCTGGACAAGGTCGCCAAAGCGCTCGCCGACCGGCCGGCGCTGAAGGTCACGATCACCGGCGAGGCCGATCCGCAGGCCGAACATGCCGCCCTGCTGCGCGCGATGCTCGACGCGCGGCTGGCGCAGGAGCAGCGCCGCGAATCGAAGCCCGAGACGGGCAAGGCGCCCGGGACTGCCACGATGCCGGCGATCACCGGCGCCGAGCGCGAGCGGCTCCTCGCGGCCGTCTACAAGGAGACCGATCTGCCCAACAAGCCGCGCAATCTGATCGGCATGCAAAAGGACATTCCGGCCGAGCAGATGGAGGCGATGCTGCTCGCGCACATGAGCGCGAGCCCGGAGGCGATGCGTGAGCTGGCGATGCAGCGCGGCCTGGTGGTGCGCGATGCACTCGCCGCGAAAGGGCTTGCTGCCGAGCGGCTCTTTATCGGTGCCCCCAAAATGCACGCGGACGCCGCGCCGGCGAGCGGCGCGGCAAGCGGGCCGGGCGCCGGATCGGGCGCGCAGACCGCGCAGGCGGGCGAATCGAAGGCCGGCGCCGCGTGGACGCCGCGCGCAAAACTCGACCTGAGTACCAAATGACAAGCAGCGAAGAAGACAGCGCCGTCGTCCGGCATCTCGGGCACGGCATCCGCGCGATCGATACCGGGTTTCACCGGCCGCGCTTCGACGCCGCCTACCTGATCGTCGAGGACGGGCGCGCCGCATTCATCGATACCGGGACGAACAACGCCGTGCCGCGCCTGCTCGATGCGGTGGCCGGCGCGGGACTCACGCCGGACTGCGTCGACTGGCTGATCGTGACGCACGTGCACCTCGACCATGCCGGCGGCGCGGGCCGGCTGTTCCAGGCGCTGCCGAAGGCGCGCTTCGTCGTCCATCCGCGCGGCGCGCGCCACATGATCGATCCGAGCGCACTCTACGAGAGCGCGCGCGGCATCTACGGCGACGCCGAGATGGAACGCTCCTATGGGCGCCTCGTCCCCGTCCCTGCCGAACGCGTCGTGACGACGCACGACGGCATGGACCTGCAGCTTGGCGGGCGCAGGCTGCACTTCATCGATACGCCGGGCCACGCCAGGCATCACCATTGCATCTGGGACGAACGCAGCCGCGGCTTCTTTACCGGCGATACCTTCGGCCTGTCGTATCGCGAGTTCGACGTCGACGGCCGGCCCTGGCTGCTGCCGACGACGACGCCGATTGCCTTCGAGCCCGAGGAACTCGTCGCCTCGGTGCGGCGCATGCTGGCATTCGAGCCCGACAGTCTGTACCTGACGCACTTCGGCCGTGTCGGCGACGTGGCACGCCTGGGTGCGCTGATGATCGAGCAGGTCCAGGCGGTCGCAGCGCTCGCGCTGGCGTGCGAGGGCGATGCCGCCGGGCGCCAGAAGCGCCTCGAGGAGATGCTGGCGCGCCACTATCTCGCCGGATTGCGTGCGCACGGCTGCACGCTGGCCGAAGCCGAGATCCGGCAACTGCTCGCGCTCGACATCCAGCTCAATGCCGAAGGCTCACTCGTCTGGCGCAAGCGCATGGACGATGCGGCCCGCCGCGCGCAGGACAAGTCATGAGCACGACCGGGTTCGGCTTCGAGGGTGGGATTGGCGCCGTCGCGATCTTGCGTGCGGCGCATCGGCGCGCGATCGATGGCGCAACGAAAGGCGGGCGATGAGACTTCTTCATACGATGCTGCGCGTCGGCGACCTGCAGCGTTCGATCGACTTCTATACCCGGATCATGGGCATGCGGCTGCTGCGCACGACCGAGCGGCCCGAGCAGAAGTACTCGCTCGCCTTCGTCGGCTATGGCAGCAACCCGGATCACGCCGAGATCGAGCTGACCTACAACCACGGCGTCTCGCACTACGAACTCGGCAGCGCCTACGGCCACATCGCGATCGAAGTGCCCGACGCCTACGCCGCGTGCGAGCGCATCCGCGCCGGGGGCGGCGCCGTCACGCGCGAAGCGGGGCCGGTGCAGGGCGGCACGACGGTGATCGCATTCGTCACCGACCCCGACGGCTACAAGATCGAACTCATCGAGCGCAAGCCGTGAACCGTTCGGGGCGCGGCGCGCTGGAACCGTCGCCCGCCGGCCGCGGCGGCGGGTCGTGAATCGCCGCAGATGCAGGTCAACGTGCCCCTGCGTCCGGCGCGCGACCCCGAATCGGCGCTCGAGCTTGCACGCTCGCAGTGGGGCGGGCGCGGCGATCTCTGGGTCTTCGGCTACGCCTCGCTGATCTGGCGGCCCGAATTCGAGGCGCGGGAGCGGCGTCCGGCACAGGTGCACGGATTTCATCGCGCGCTCAGGATGCGCTCGCGCGTCAACCGCGGCACGCCGCAGACGCCGGGCCTGGTCTTCGCGCTGCTGCCGGGCGGATCGTGCCGCGGCCTCGCATTTCGCATCGGGCGCGATCGTGCCGACGACGAATTGACGCGGCTGTGGGCGCGCGAGATGCCGAGCGCGGTCTACGACGCGCGCTGGCTTCGATGTGCGACGCCCAAGGGCCCGGTGCGCGCACTCGGATTCACGCTCCGGCGCAGCAGCCCGAGCTTCACCGGCGTGCTCGACGACGCCGAGCTGCTCGCGATCCTGAGGACCGCGCGCGGGCGCTACGGCACGACGCTCGACTATCTGCTGGAGACCGCGCGCGGGCTCGCGGCGCACGGCATCCGCGATCGCGAGATCGAGCGCCTGGTGCGGCTCGCGCACCGGCATGCGCTGGCGCCCTGACGCGCTGCGCGAGCGATGGCACGCTCTCGAGCAAATGTGGCTTTGCCACTTTGCTTGATCCCCCACGGGGGGCGGGCCGGGCTTGGCCCGGCCCTGGGGGCGCTCTCGAGCAAATGTGGCTTTGCCACTTTGCTTGATCCCCCACGGGGGGCTGGCCGGGCTTGGCCCGGCCCTGGGGGCACTCAGTAGTGTGTCTGCGGGGTGGACGGCACGACGCCCGAGCGCAGGCTGTCGAGGTCGTCCGCGGTATCGATGTCGATCAGCGCCCCCGGGTCGTCGACCTCGACGCCCTGCGCCGGATAGCGCGCGAGCAGGCGGCGTGCGCCGGCGTCGCCGCTGAGGGTCGCGAGTTCGGAGAACAGTTCGGCCGCGAAGCCGACCGGATGTCCGCGCCGTCCCCGGTACTGGGCGTAGGCGATCGTATGCTGCTCGAGCGCATGCGCGACGGCGAGCACGGTATCGGGCCTGACCATCGGCATGTCCCCCGGCAGGACGAGCCAGCCCGAAGCGTCGGGGCGCGCGCCGACGCCGCAGGCGATCGAATAGCCCATGCCGAGTATTTGCGATCCCGTCTCGCCGACTGCGGGCACGACGACGATATCGCGTGTCGCGATGCTGCGCCCGGCGACCTCCGCAATCGAGGCGGTGGCGACGACGACCATCGGCAGCCGGCTCGCGAGGACGTGGCGCAAGGTCGCGCCCAGGACGGTCGATGAGCCCAGCGGCTGCATGAGCTTGTGCTCGCGCGATCGAAATCGCGATCCGCGGCCCGCTGCGAGCACGACCACCACCGGTCCCGACATCATGACCTCCGAACCCGCCTGCGCCGCCCGGGTGCGCGCAGGCTGAATTGTTGTTGCAACAAGGATCGGAGTTCCGCCGCCTGCCCGCTAGTGGGACCAACACTTAAGGCCTTGCCCTAGACGTATCGCCGTGTAACGCCGGGCCGGGGCGCCCTGCCTATACTGCCGTGCATGAAGGATCTGGCCGGGCTGCGCAAGAGCTACGAGCGCGCCGCGCTCGACGAAGAGGCGAGCGATGCCGATCCGCTGCGGCAGTTCCGCCTCTGGCTCGATCAGGCGCTGCAGGCCGAACTGCCCGAGCCGAATGCGATGACGCTCGCGACGGTCGGCGCCGACGGCCGGCCGTCGACGCGGATCGTGCTGATCAAGGGTTTGGACGAGCGCGGCCTCGTCTGGTATACGAACTACGCGAGTCGCAAGGGGCGCGAACTCGCCGTCCATCCCGACGCCGCGCTGCAGTTTCACTGGGTCGAACTCGAACGCGTCGTGCGCATCGAGGGCCGCGTCGAGCGCGTCAGCGCACAGGAGTCGGACGCCTATTTCGCATCGCGGCCGCTCGATTCGCGGATCGGCGCCTGGGCCTCGCCGCAAAGCGAGGTGATCGCCTCGCGCGCCGTCCTCGTCTCGAATGCGGCGAAGGCGAGCGCGAGGTTCCTGCTCGGCCCGCCGCGCCCGCCGCACTGGGGCGGATTTCGGCTCGCGCCGGCGGTCTGGGAATTCTGGCAGGGCCGCAAGTCGCGGCTGCACGACCGGCTGCGCTATCGGCGCGACGGCGCCGGCTGGCTGCGCGAGCGGCTCGCGCCCTGAAGCGCGCGGCGCGGAACCCTCAGGACGACCGGCGTGCCAGCTGGCTCGGATGGCGACGCTCGATCAGCGCGTCGAGCTGGGCAAGGAAGGGCCCGAACGCGATCGGCTTCGTCCAGTAGTCGGCGAAGCCGGCGGCGCGCGCGCGGCCGATATCCTCGGCCATCGCATTGGCCGACAGCGCGATGCAGACCGTGTGGCCAAGGGCCGGCGCCTCGCGCACCCGGCGCAGGACCTCGAAGCCGTCGATATCGGGCAGATGCATGTCGATCAGCATCACGTCCGGCGGCGCGGCGAGCGCCTCGCGCAGCGCGCTCGTGCCGTCGGCCGCAAGGTGCAGCGCGATCGCCGGCCGCAACGCGACGAGTTCCTGCACGAGCAGCAGATTGGTCGGATCGTCCTCGATGCAAAGGACGCGCAGCGGCGCCGCCGGGCCGCTGCCTTCGGCGGCGGGATGGGCGGTTCGGGCGGCATCCTGTGGCGCGGCCCGCAGAAGGCCCGTTGCCTGCGGCAGCCAGACCTGGAATTCGCAGCCTTCGCCTGCAGCGCTGCGCACGTCGAGCGTGCCGCCCATCCGACCGACGAGGCGCTGCGCAATGGTCAGCCCGATCCCGGTGCCGACCACGTTGCCGCGCTCGGCGCCGACACGGTTGAAGGGCTCGTACAGGCCGCGCTGCTGCTCGGGCGACAGACCGGGTCCGTTGTCGGCGACGATCAGATCCCAGCCGTCGAACGCTGCGCGGCGGCGGCCTTGCGCGCGCAATTCGACCCAGCCCTGGCGGCGGTTGTACTTGATGGCATTGCCGACGAGGTTGGTGAGCACCTGGCGCAGTCGGCACGCATCGGCCCGCACCGCGCCCGCGCCGACCGGCTTCACGCGAAGCTCGACTTCGGCCTGGCGCGCCAGCGGCTCCATCCATTGCACGACATCGCGCAGCAGCTCGTCCAGGACGACGTCTTCATCGATGATCGGCAGCGACCCGGCCTCGATCGAGGCGAGGTCGAGCACGTCGTCGATCAGCGCCAGCAGGTGGTTGCCAGCCGCCTCGATGCGCTGCACGCGTTCGCGCTGCGGCGCGCTCAGCGCGTCGACGCCGTCGTGCGCCAGCAGTTGCGAAAACCCGATCACGGCATTCAGCGGGGTGCGCAATTCGTGGCTCATGTGGGCGAGGAACTCGGACTTCGCGCGGCTCGCCTGCTCGGCCGCCTCCTTCTCGCGCAGCGCGTGTTCGGCGAGCTTGGCTTTCTGGATATCGAGATGGATGCCGAACAGCGTCGGCCGGCCGTTGCGCAGCGCGCGCCGCGAGCGGCAGGCCACCCAGCGCCAGCCGCCGCCGGGCTGGCGGATGCGAAAGTCGGTCTCGAAGTCGATCTCGCCGGCGTCGCGCGAGCGCTTTCGTTCGCGCGCCACGCGCGCACGATCCTGCGGATGGGCAAGATCCTCCATCCAGTTCGCGGCCTGCGGAGCGGGGCTGCCGGCGGGCAGACCGTACAGGCGGTGCATCTGCGCATTCCATTCGACGGCGCCCGATTCCAGATCGAGCGTCCACAGGCCGACGCCGACCGCCTCGCTGACGAGCTCCATGCTCAGCGCCAGGGCGTCCGCGCGTTCGCGCTCCTCGACCTCGGTGCTGATATCGAACGATACGCCGAGCAGCGCCTGCACCCGGCCGTCCGCGTCGCGCTGCGCGACGCGCCGCGTCATCAGCGTGCGATAGCTGCCGTCGAGATTGAGGTAGCGCGCGCGCAGGCTGACCGGCGCGCTGCCCTCGAGCGCCGCCTTGGCGGCGGCGGCGATGCCGTCCCTGTCGTCGGGATGGGCGAGGTCGCGGATGGCCTGCAGCGGCAGGTCGGGGGGCGATGGCACCATGCCCATGATGCGGTAGCCGACCTCGTTGAACGAGATGCGCCCGATATCGGGCGTGATCCGCCATACCGACAGGCCGGTCATCTCCAGCGTCGTCGCCAGCTGTGCGTTCTCCTGTCCCGCAGCCTGCTGGCGAAGGACCTCGTCGGTGTCGTCGATCAGCACCGTGGTCAAGCATTGCGGCGCGCCGTCGGCGCCATTGCGTGCTTCGCTGAGCGAATGCACGTAGCGGATCGCGCCGTCCGCATGAACGATCCGAAAGCGCGTCTCGTGACGGCCGGCGCCCGCACAGGCCTGCCTGAAGCTCGCGACGACGCGGTCGCGGTCCTGCGGGTGCACGCGCGCCGCGACATCCTCGAAGCGGGGCACGCCGCCGACGGGATCGAAGCCGTACAACACATAGGCGTGCGGGCTCCAGCTGCCGTCGCCGGTGCGGATATCGCGCTCGACGATCGCGATCCGTCCGAAATCCTGGGCTAGCGCGAGCTGGCGCGAAAGCTGCTCGACCTGGCGCTCGGCGATCGCGAGGCGGGCGGCAGTGTCCGACTCGGACATCCCGGACGCGGCGTCCGCGGGTGTCGGCGGCGGCGCTGGCTCGCCGAGGCTCATTTCACCCCGCCGGACGCACGCGGGCCGCAAACGTGCGGCGAAACTTTTCGACCTTGGGCGCGACGACGTAGGCGCAATAGCCCTGGTCGGGGTGCTGCTCGAAATAGCGCTGGTGATAGGCCTCGGCGCGCGAATAGTTGGCGAGCGGCAGCAGTTCGGTGACGACCGGTCGGTGCGCCGCGCCGCTCGACGCCAGTTCGGCGATCACTTCGCGCGCGATCGCCTCCTGCTGCGGATTCTCGAAATAGATGCCCGAGCGGTACTGGGTGCCGATATCGTTGCCCTGCCGGTTCAGGGTCGTCGGGTCGTGAACGACGAAGAAGATCGCGAGCAGTTCGCGCAGCGATATGCGCTGCGCGTCGAAGCTGATGCGCACGACCTCGGCATGCCCGGTATCGCCGCCGCAGACCTGCTCGTAGCTCGGACTGGCGACATGGCCGTTGCTGTAGCCCGACTCGACCGCCTCGACGCCGTCGACCTGCAGGTAGACCGCCTCGAGGCACCAGAAGCATCCGCCGGCGAGCGTGATGGTTTCGAGTCGGGATGCGGACATGGGCGCTCCGTGGGCTGATGTCACGCCACTTTACACGCCTGCCATCGGTGCAACGATGCGGCCAACAAGAAAGCCCGCCAAGCTGCCGCCGGGCGGGCCCCGATCGCGGGACGGCGCGCGTTCAGCGCAGCTTCGTCTCCTTGTAGGTCACGTGCTTGCGCGCCTTGGGGTCGAACTTGATCATCTCGAGCTTCTCGGGCGTCGTCTTCTTGTTCTTGTCCGTCGTGTAGAAGTGCCCGGTGCCGGCCGACGATTCCAGCTTGATCTTCTCGCGTCCACCTTTTGCCATGATTGCTGCTCCCGGTTCAGATTTCGCCGCGCGCGCGCAGATCGGCGACGACCTTCTCGATGCCGACCTTGTCGATCAGCCGCAGCGCGGCCGCGCTGATGCGCAGCCGGACCCAGCGGTTCTCACCCTCGAGCCAGAACCGGCGGTACTGCAGATTCGGCAGGAAGCGGCGCTTCGTGCGGTTGTTGGCGTGGGAAACCCTGTTGCCCACCATCGGGCCCTTGCCCGTGACCTGACAGACGCGTGCCATGACGCTACTCCGTGATTGTTTCGTTGGAAGGGGCGCCGCAGCGCGCAAGGCGTTCGGCGTCGCCGTCAGTGTCGCTCGCCCGTCGCGGCGCGACCCGCAGCGAAAACGCAGATTATAACGGCTGGAAGCGCCCGCCTGACCGCGGCGG
>CALMIL010000211.1 GCA_937864005.1 uncultured Burkholderiales bacterium | reverse complement strand
TCGCACCAGATCATGCAGATGGCCGGGCGGCCGAGCGAGGAGATCCGCGACGCGGTGTGGGTCGAGGTCAAGCAGCATTTCCGGCCCGAGTTCCTGAACCGGATCGACGAGGTCGTCGTCTTCCACGCGCTCGACGCGAAGAATATCGAGGCGATCGCGAAGATCCAGTTGAAGGTGCTGGAGGCGCGGCTCGAGAAGATGGACATGAAGCTCGATGTTTCGCACGAGGCGCTCGCCGAACTGGCGAAGGCCGGCTTCGACGTCGCCTTCGGTGCGCGTCCCTTGAAGCGCGCGATCCAGCAGCGCATCGAGAACCCGGTTGCCAAGCTCATCCTCGAAGGCAAGTTCGGGCCGAAGGACGTGATCCCGGTCGGCTTCGAGAACGGCGAGTTCAGCTTCGAGCGCGTCGTGCACTGACGACGGCGACACCGCCGCGGGGCTCAGCCTGGATCCAGGTTCAGCCGCGGTGGTCGTCGAACAGGTCGTCCATGCGCTGGATCTGCAGCCGCGCCAGCGTCAGGTTGGCGTGCTGCTTGTCGAGCACGGCGTGCAGCATCAGCTCGGGGTGACGCGGCACGCCGCGCAGCACGAGGTGGCGCGCATCGAGCGTGATCGCCGCCTCCGGCAGCTCGGCGGCAAGGCCGAGCCTGCGCCCGGTGCGAACGATCGCGCCGAGCAGCGTCGTCGCCGCCGAGGCGAGGGCGTCGGCATCGGGCATCTCGCCGGCATGCGCGACCTGGCGCCCGCTCGCGACCTCGAATACGCAGCAGTCGAGCATGCCGTTGAGCTTGTGCAACTGCTCCACGTAGTGCGACAGCTGCGCCGTGAGCGCGTCATCGGCCTGCGCGCGTTGCGGCGCGGCGGTGGCCTGCGGCAGGGGCGGCATCGGCCGCAGGGAAAGCGGCTCGAGCGTCGGCGTGACGGCGTGCGGCCCGAATGCTGGCGAGGCTGCGGCCTTGGCGGTATTTGCGGGCTGTGCACCGGCCGGGGCGGCCGGCGCAGGAGCGGCGCTCAGCGCCGGCACGACGAGGCCGGTCGCGGCGATCTGCGCGCGCAGCCGGCTCCAGGTGCCGCTGATGAAATTCCAGGCGTCCGACGGTCGTTGCACGGCCGGTGTGCTGCGCACCGTGACGCCGGTGCCGCGCCCGAGGTCGCTGCTCTGCGCCGCGAGCGCGCCGGTCGATGCGAGCGGCAGGAGCAGCAGATCGCGGTTCTGCCACGGGCCGGTGACGATGTCGTCGCGCAGCGGCTTGAACGCCGCCGCCAGCGCATGAGCCGGCAGATCCCCGACCATCAGCACGCCGAGCCGGCTGTAGGCGAGCAGCACGCGCGCCAGGTCGTGGCGCGATACGGTGTCGGCGTCGGCTTCGGTGCTGTAGATGCGCAGCGCGCCGCCTTCGCCGGCCGGGAACTCGATGAACTCGAGCGTCGCGAGCGTCGTGCCGTAGCCCTGGCGGCGGATCGCGAGCTTCTTGACGGCCAGGCCGGTTGCCGCCGCGACGTCGGCGAGCAGCTTGCGCGAAGTGCTGGTGCCGATATCGTGGACCGCGATGAATTCGGGGCGCGCATGGTCGAACTGCTGCAGCAGCGCCGGCGCCGGATCGCAGGAGACGAAAAGCTCGCGCAGCCCGTCGCCGACCGCGCGGCCGATATCCTTTGCATCCGGGGTGAGATATTCGTCCTTGTTGGCGACGAAGCGCGTCGCAAGCACGGTCTGCGCGCGCGTCGCCTGCCAGCCGTCGATCAGCTCGTTCATCCGGCTCGGCGGCCGGGTCGCGGTGGGATCGGAGCCCTCGGGCGTGGATGGATTCATCGGGTTCGGGGCTTGCAGTGCAGGCCGATGCCGGCTGCGGCTGAACGCCCGCTAGTGCAGTGTTTCATGCTGTGTCGGCAGCGGCGTGAACGCCGTCGAAACCCAACGGGAACAAGATCGTCACTCGCGGAGCTGTGAAGCTGCGGCAGTGCATGAGGTATCAGCGGAAGGCCGTTGATGCTCTTGGCGAACAAAACGAAGGTCTGATAGATCGAGATGCCAAACAAGACGAATTTCGGGCCGGTGGTTTTCGACGACTTTCGGATCGGCGATGACAATGCTGTGAGGCACTTGCGAAAACCGATGGATTTGCCCTCGTGGCAAGGCGCAAACCGCAGCCATACCCAGTGGTATGGCGAGGATTTGCAACGCCGCCACGGGGGCAAAGACGCGGTTTTGGGTGCTGAACAGTGTGAAACACTGCACTAGCATAGCGCGCCGAGCACGCTTGCCGCCCATGCATACCGCGGCAGGCCATATCGTCCGATCAGCGGCGCGCCTTCATGGCACGCCGCGCCTGCACGAACTCGAATGCGAAGCGCACCGCAGCATCGACACTGCGCGCATCGTCGGTCCGTTCGCGCTCCGAAAGACAAAAGCTCAGGTCCGCCCGGTGGCGGATATAGCGCGGCGGCAGCCGGTTCAGCGCGACGCAGGCGACATCGGGCAGCAAGTCGTTGCCCGCCACGAGCGGATAGTCGTGCCCCGCGCGCCGGATCGCCTCGAACACCGCAAGCTCGTGATGGTCGTGGATCGATTCGAAATCGGCGTTCATCGCCGGCAGTGTGCATCGCGCCCGGGCGCACCAAGCCCCGAGAAGCGCGGCAAGAGGATGGCTTTTCGGCGTCGAAGCTTCGGCGGCAGCAGATCGCGCGCGCCTCAACCACGGGCAAAGAATCGACTCGGCGGCACACCGACCGATCGGCGCACCATGGCGGAGAAGGCGCTCGCGCTCGCATAGCCCAGATCGGCTGCGATCAGTCCCATCGGTTTGCCCTGCGTCGCCAGCGTCAGTGCGCGGCCGAGCAGCACCTGCTGACGCCAGGCGCCGAAGCTGGTGTCGAGTTCGTCGCGAAAGAGGCGTGCGATCGTGCGTTCGCTCGCGCCGGCTTCGTTCGCCCAGCCGGCAAGCGTGGCATGGCGCTGCGGATTCTCGAGCACCGACCGGCACAGCGTGCGCAGCCGCTTGTCGGCCGGCATGGCGATGCCGAGCCGCACCGGTGCGGCGTGGTCGAGTTCGTCGAGCACGAGGTCGGACACGCGCCGCTCGCGCGCGAGCCATGCGGCATCGCGCGGCGCGTGGCGGTCGTCGGCGGTGTCCAGGCGCAGCATGAGTTCGCGCAGCAGCGGCGTCACGTCGAGCACCCGGCAGCGCGTCCAGTCGGACGCCGAAGCTGCGACCGGCGCGGCGCGGCCGTCCTGCGGCAGGACGTAGACCGTCAGCAGTTCGGCCGCCTCGACGACGCTGACGATGTGTTCGATGCCGGGCGGGATCCAGATCGCGCGCCAGGCGGGCACGAGGTAGGTCGCATCGGCGACCGTGATGCGCGCGACACCGGACGCGGCGATCGCGACCTGCGCCCAGGGGTGGCTGTGCGGCGCGATATCGGTATCCGGATCGACGAACTGCGTGTGCGCCCGCACCGGGCGCTCGGGCGTCGGCGCGAAGCGTGCCGCATCGGTCGGCGCACGCATCGCGCGGCGCGCCGGCGAAGGGCGCTTGGCGGGCTGGCGGGGCACTTGGCAGGATTTCGATAGAACTTGGCGCACTATCGTAACCGCGCCGCGCCGGCCGCATCTACAGTGGGGCCATGCAATCCGCCTCTCCCGCCGCGTCGCCCTGGCGGCGCGATGCCAAGCTGATGGCGCTCGTCGGTGGCGCGCACAGCATCAGCCATTTCAGCCAGCTCCTGCTCGCGCCGCTCTTTCCGTGGCTGAAGGACGCGTTCGGCGTCGGCTTTGCCGAACTGGGCTTCCTGCTGACGATCTTCTTCGTCGTCTCGTGCGTGATCCAGACGCTGTCGGGCTTCTGGGTGGACCGCTTCGGCCCGCGCCCGGTGCTGATCGCGGGCCTCGCGCTGATCGGCGTCGCAGCCGTCGGCTATGCGGCGAGCACGAGCTACGCGATGCTCGCCGCGTTTTCGGTCGTCGCCGGCGTCGGCAACGGCGTCTTTCATCCGGTCGACTATTCGCTGATCAACCGCAAGGTCGCGAAGGAGCACCTCGGCCACGCCTACAGCGTGCACGGCATCACCGGCAGCCTGGGCTGGGCTCTCGCGCCGGCGGTGCTGGTGCCGATCACGGTCGCGTTCTCGTGGCGCATTGCGCTGGCGAGCGCTGCCGTGCTCGTCTTCGTGGTGCTCGCGGTGCTCGTCGCCTACCGGCGCCACCTCGAACTCGAACCGCTGCCGCCGGCGTCGAAGGTGACCGAAGGCGGACTCGCGGCCGAAGGCACGCTCGACTTCCTGCGCATCCCGGCAGTCTGGATGTGCTTCGGCTTCTTCTTCTTCTACGCCGGCGCACTGTCGGTGATCCAGAGCTTCGCACCAGCGGCGGCCGGGCGTCTGCACGCCGTGCCGGCCGAACTCGCAGCGATGTGCCTGACCGTCTACATGGTGTGCAGCGCGGGCGGCATGGTCGCCGGCGGCTTCATGGCGTCCAACCACGAGCGCAGCGAGCGCATCGTCGGCTTCGGCTTCGGCGTCGCGGCGATCGTCGCTCTCGCGCTCGGCTACGTCGCGATGCCGTCGATCATGGTGCCGGTGCTGTTCGGCGTGATGGGCTTCGTCACCGGCACCGCCGGGCCGTCGCGCGACATCATCGTCAAGCGCGCCGCGCCCGACAACGCGACCGGCCGCGTCTATGGCGTCGTCTATTCGGGGCTCGATATCGGGCAGGCCGTGATCCCGCTCGTCATCGGCCACCTGATGGACCTGCACCAGTACAGCGGCGTGTTTCTCGCGCTCGCGCTGCTGCAAGGCGTGCTGATCGTCAATGCGTTCAGCGTGCGGCGCGTGCGGCGCACCGTGGCGCTGCCGGCGCCGGCCTGATCGGGCGATCCCGCGCGATCTACACGCAGCTCTTGTGGCGCGCGATGCAGGTGTCGAGCACCTCGCCGCCGTCGCGCTGCCACCAGTTCGCGGCCGAGAAGATCTCGACCTCGCTGTAG
>CALMIL010000210.1 GCA_937864005.1 uncultured Burkholderiales bacterium | reverse complement strand
GCGTGTCGCGCACGCTGCTGTTCTGGGCTGCGTTCATCCTGACGCGCCCGCTCGGCGCCGTGGTCGGCGACTTTCTGGACAAGCCGCTGGCTGCGGGCGGCCTCGCGCTGAGCCGCTACTCGGCCTCCGCCGTGCTGCTGCTCTTCATCCTCACCGCGATGCTGCTGTTCAGGCAACAGGCGGCGAAGGCGGCGCACTGAAGCCCAACGCCAAGGCCGGCGCGCCGATCCGGGCCGGCGCGCGCAGCGAGAATCGGCAGACGCCGCGCCGCCATCGGGGTGTAAGCGGACTCGGGAGCGACCGATGCGGGTATTGTTGGCCGAAGACGACACCATGATCGGCCAAGCGATCCGCGCCGCATTGAGGGATGCGTCGTACGCGGTCGATTGGGTCAGGGACGGACGGGCCGCTCTCGCGGCACTCGACTGCCAGCACTACGACTTCGTGCTGCTCGACCTGGGGCTGCCCGGCAAGGACGGGCTGGATGTGCTGGCGAGCATCCGTGCCGGCAACAACCCGATTCCGCTGCTCATACTCACCGCGCGCGACGGGTTGGATGACCGCCTGCGCGGCCTGGACGGCGGCGCCGACGACTACCTGCCCAAGCCCTTTCAGATGGCCGAGTTGCTGGCCCGCATGCGCGCCGTTGCGCGCCGCAAGGGCGGCACCGGGGCGCCCGTGCTCGGCAACGGCGTGGTGTCGCTCGATCCGGCCACGAAGGAAGCGAGCGCCGCCGGCGGGCCGCCGATCCAGCTTTCCAACCGCGAGTTCGCGCTGCTGCAGGCCTTGCTCGTGCGGCCCGGCGCCATTCTCTCGCGCGCCGAGCTAGAGGATCGCATCTACGGCTGGGGCGAAGAGGTCGAGAGCAACGCCGTCGAATTCCTGATCCATGCACTGCGCCGCAAGCTCGGCAGCGCAGTCATCAAGAACGTCAGGGGGCTCGGGTGGATGGTCTCGAAGGGCGTCTGAGCGAATCCGTTCAGTTCCGGCTTTCGTTCACGCTGTCGCTGGCCATCCTGGTCACGGCTCTCGTGGCGGGCGCATTCTCGTTCGTGACGGCCTTCGACGAGGCGCACGAGCGGCAGGACGACGTGTTGCGCCAGGTCGCGCAGCTCATCGACAGGCAGCGCGCGTCGGCGCGCACCGATGTCCGGCCAAGAGATGGCGACGAGGACTCGCGCGTGATCGTCCAGCGCCTGGGCCAGGCCGATCCCTCAGGGGCCGGCGTCGACGCGGGCGGAACCCTTGCGTTGCCGGCGGCGCTGGCCGATGGATGGCATACGCTCGAGGTCGGCGGCGAGGGTTTTCGCGTGCTGGTCAAGACGACTGCCGGCGGCGAGCGCATTGCCGTCGCTCAGGAGTCGGCACTGCGCGACGAAATCGCGCGCGACGGCGCGCTGCGTACCGTGCTGCCGTTTCTCGTCTTCGTGCCGGTGCTGCTGCTGATCGTCGCCCGGCTGGTGCGCAAGATGTTCAGGCCGATCGCCGCGCTGGCCGCCGAGATCGACCAGCGCGCCGGGCACGAGCTGCACCCGGTCGAAGAGTGCGAGCTGCCGCGCGAGGTGCGCCCGTTTGCCGTCGCGATCAACCGCCTGCTCGTCCGCGTCGACCAGTCCATGGAGACCCAGCGCCGCTTCGTGGCGGACGCGGCGCACGAGCTGCGCTCGCCGCTGACCGCGCTGTCGCTGCAGGCCGAGAGGCTGGCCGAGGCGGACATGTCCGACCCGGCCCGCGAACGGCTGGCCGTGCTGCGCCAGGGCATCGCGCGCGGCCGCAAGCTGCTGGATCAGCTGCTGAGCCTGGCCAGGGCGCAGTCGCCCGCCGAGCAGCCGAAGTCGCCAGTGTCCGTGCAGGGAATCTACAGGCGGGTGCTGGAAGATCTGCTGCCGCTGGCCGAGGCCGGGCAGATCGACATCGGCGTCGAAGGCGCGCAGGACGCGCAGGTGTGGGCGAGCGAAATGGACCTGATCGCGATCGTGAAGAACCTGGTCGACAACGCCATCCGCTACACGCCGCCGGGCGGGCGCATCGACCTTGCGGTGCGCGTGTCGCAAGGCCGGGCCGAGCTGCGCATCGAGGACAACGGGCCCGGCATCCGGCCGGCCGAACGGGCCCGGGTGTTCGATCCCTTCTACCGAACGCTCGGCAGCGGGCAGGCCGGCTCGGGCCTCGGGCTGTCCATCGTGCGGGCGATCGCCGACCGCATCGGCGCCGAAATCCGCCTCGACTTCACCGACAAGGCGCACGAGACCGGCCTGAGCGTCGCCGTTATCGTTGCGGCCGGGTAACGATTTCGAGAGCGCGGAGGACTGACATGACTGCTTCGTTCGGCTGGTTCCAATGGGCCTTGCTGTCGGCCGTCTTCGCCGCGCTGACGGCGATCTTCGCCAAGATCGGCATCCAGGGCGTCGATTCCGATCTGGCGACCTTGATCCGGACCGCGATCATCATCGTCGTCCTGTCGGCGTTCGTCGCCTACACCGGCAAGTGGTCCAACCCTTTCGAGCTGCCGGCCAAGACATGGGTTTTCCTCGGGCTGTCCGGTCTGGCGACCGGGGCGTCGTGGGTCTGCTACTTCCGCGCGCTGCAGATCGGCGATGCTTCCAGGGTCGCGCCGGTGGACAAGCTGAGCCTGGTCCTTGTCGCGGTGTTCGCGTTCACGTTTCTGGGCGAACGCCCGTCGCTTCGGGAGTGGTCGGGCATCGCGATGGTTGCCGCGGGCGTCGTGCTGCTCGCGTTCAAGCGCTGACCGATGGCGCGTTGCGCCGTCCGAGGATCGGCGGGTCGAAGGCGTAGCTCGAATCGAACTTCAGATCGCGCCGGAACGCCTCGACCGGGATGCCCTGGCAGGCGAGCGTCACGCTGCCGGTCACCTTGCCGAGCCGCAGCGCGCGCAGCGCGCCGCCGAAGAGTTCGAGTTCGGCCGACTCGATCGCGAGTGCGAGCTTGAGTTCGAACTCGACATCGCACCAGTCGACGCCTTCGACGCTCAGGACGAGGCGCGGCCGCAGCCTGGCGTCGATATCGTGCTTCAGCAGCGCCACGTTCGCGGCGGCGGGCGGCGGTCCCACGCTCTTGTCGACGGCATCGCGCACCTTCGCGATCTGCGACCAGGCCTTCGCCATCAGCGCGAATGGATCGGCGTCGAACGCCTTCGCAAGATCGTCGTTCAGCTTCTCGGGCGTCCAGTCGGCGATCGCGCGGCCGAGGAGGCTGGCGTCGACGCCGCCGCGCAACGCGGCGAGGCGCCGCACTTCGGCGGCGCCGTCGGCGTTGGCGCGCACTTCGAGCAGGTCGTGCAGCCGCGAACCGGCCTTGACGTCAACGTCTTGCATCTTCGCCTCCAGTCGAAGCCTCGGCCTCGCGCAACAGCACCTGGCCGGCGTCGGGAACGACGCGCCACGCGATCCCGGAGGCCGCACTGCGCGGCCTGCGCGCCGGCGTGGCCGCGGGCCAGCGCAGGTGCACCGCCGGCGACGCATCGGCGACGACACGCCACTCGAAGGCCGGTGCGCGCGGCGGCGGGACGATCGGCGGCACGATCGGCAGGACGACACGCGGTGCGACGGACGATGGGGCCGGCGGGGTCGGGGGGACCGGTGGCCGACGCCAGACGAGCCAGAGCCCGATGCCGACGAGCGGCGCGACGATGACGGCCGCCACCGCGCCGAACGGCACGTTGCCCAGCCACGGCGCCGCGGCCGGCAGCGGCGCTCGCGCCTCGGCGAAGATCATGCTGCCGACTTCGGCGCGCGAGCGCGCAGCGGGCCGCTGCGTCGCGACCTTGGGTGTGCCGAAGACGGCGACGCGCCAACTGTCCTCGTCGTTGCACTGCAGGCCGAAGGTGTCGGGCGCCACCTTCGCGCGCGCCTCGTCGCAGGTCGCGCGGGCGAGATCGGGCACCGTTGCGAAGCGCCTGGTCGACAACTGCACGACGCTTGCGACCGCGACCCGCGCATGCGCCGCCGGAAGCTGAGACTGCACGATGCGATCGCCGGCATGGTCCTTTGCGTCCGGTGCGTCGCGCAAGCGCGATTGCTGCAAGCGCGTTTGCGCTGCGCCAAGCGGCTGGCCGACGACGTCGGGCACCTCGACCATTTCGCGCGTATCGAGCCGGACGGTGCTGCCCGCATCGGCCAGCGTGCCCGGCGCCGGGGTCTGCGCCGAGACGATGCGCTCGCCCCGGCGCGCGTCGGGCTGCGGGACGAGTCGGGCCGCCTCGACGGCGGCGATCGCCTCCTGCAGCGCAAGCTCGCGCACGTCCGGCACCGCGACCTGCTGCACCGCCCAGGCGGCGACGCGGATCGTGGCGGGCTCGGCGAGCACGGCGCCGCCCGCCTCGGGTGTCTGCTCGAAGATGCGGCCGATCGCCACGTCGGAAGATGTTGCGGGGCGCGGTTCGCACTCGAACCGAATGTGGCCGTATTCGGCGGCGCGCTCGCGGGCGGCGGCGCAGTCGAGGCCCTGCAGGTCAGGCACGCTCAGGCCCAGGCCGATCGCCACCGCCGACCCCGGCGCGACCGGCGTGCCGGCAGCCGGGTCCTGGCTCAGCACGCGCCGCCCCTTGGCCGCCGCCGGGCCGCCGGTGCGCGCCCGAAGTTTGCTGCTCGCGAGCAGGCTCGTGGCGCGCGCCTCGGGCAGGGCAATCAGTGCCGGAACGATGACCTGCGGCGCCGGCTGCACGTTCAGCACGAGCGGCACAGCGAGCGGCAGCGCCGCGCCCGGTTTCACCGACTGAAAGTTGATGCGGCCGGCGACGACGCCATCGACGGCGCGACCCGGCGTGCAGCTCGCAAACCGCGCATCGAGCGCGGCGAGCGCCTCGGCCGCTTCGTCGCACGTCCTGCCGCGCAGGTCGGGCAGCACACGCGCCTGCGGCGGCGCCGGCTCGACCCGGACGCGCAGGCCGTCGACCCGCGCGAGCGGCGTCCCCGGCGCGACGGACTGGGCGCCTATCGTCCCTGCCGGGTAGCCCGAACCCGCCGGCCCGGGCACACATTCGGCGAGCCTGATGCGCAGCCTGCGCAATGCGGACTGCGCCTGTTCGCAGGTCATTCCGCGCACGTCGGGCAACGTGGCGACCGGTTCCGGCGGCACGACGGGCTCGAGCCGGACGCGCAAGCCATCGACCTTCGAGGCCGGCGTTCCCGGCGCATGGGACTGCTCGTTGATCGTCCCCGCGGCGTAGCGCGAGCCTGCCGAGCCGGGGGCACATTCGGCGAGCGCGATGCGCAGCTTGCGCAACTCGGCCTGCGCCTGCTCGCAGGTCTTGCCACGCAGGTCCGGCAATACGCGCGCAGCATCGGCGATCGCCGCGGCCAGCGCCGCCGCCGCGGCGATGGCCGCCGCGGTACCGATGCCGGTGCCGGTGCGAGAGTCCGTGCCGGAGCCGGAATCGGACCCGGTGCGGGCGGCCGGTTCGAGCGTGACGCGCAGCCCGGCCAGCCGCGAGGCCGGCGTTGCCGGATCGAGCGATTGCCAGTTGATCGTCGCCGCCGGATAGCGTCCGCTCGCCTTCCCGACCGGGCACGACTCGAGACCTGCGCCCAGCTTGTGCAGCTCGGCGCGCGCCGCGTCGCAGGTCTTGCCGCGCAGATCGCCGAGCACCGGCGAACGCACGGCGGACGCGTCGAAGTCGGTCTTCGGCGTGCGCTCCTGCGCCCAGGCGCACGCCGCCGCGGCGATCAGCAGCAAGCCGATGCAGCCGAAGAACAACCGCCTCATCCGCGAACCTCCTTGTCGGCCGTGCAGCGGAAAGGTTCGAAGGTAGCCTCGGCTGCGCCTTGCCGCCATCCCCAGTTTTGCGGGGGGCCGGCGCCGCGCCCGGCTGCAATAGACTCTGCGCAACGCGTCGCACGATGGCAGCGCGTCGTGCGTCATCCTGCCGCCTGCACGATCGGACCCCGAAGTGACCGCCGCCCTCTCGCTCGACAGCGTTGCCTGCACCTTCGTCAGCCGCACCTCTGTTGGCAAGGGACAGCCCGGCCAGCGCTACACCGCCGTGCGCGACGTGACGCTCGCGGTCGGCGCGGGCGAGTTCGTCAGCGTCGTCGGCCCGACCGGCTGCGGCAAAAGCACGCTGCTGAACATGGCAGCCGGCCTGCTCGCGCCGAGCGCCGGCAGCGTGAGCGTGTTCGGCGCGCCGCTTGCCGGCATCAACCGGCGCGCCGGCTACATGTTCCAGGGCGAGAGCCTGATGCCGTGGCGCACGGCGATGCAGAACGTGCGCGCCGGGTTCGAATTCCGCGGCGTGCCGGCGGCCGAGGCGACGGCGCAGGCCGAGGAATGGTTGAAGCGCGTCGGCCTCGGCGGCTTCGGCGACCGCTACCCGCACCAGCTCTCGGGCGGCATGAGGAAGCGCACCAGCCTCGCGCAGACACTCGCGCTCGACCCCGACATCATCCTGATGGACGAGCCGTTCTCCGCGCTCGACATCCAGACCCGCCAGTTGATGGAAAACGAGGTGCTCGACCTCTGGGCGTCGAAGAAGAAGGCGGTGCTCTTCATCACCCACGACCTCGACGAAGCGATCGCGATGAGCGACCGCGTCGTCGTGCTTTCCGCCGGCCCCGGCTCACACCCGATCGGCGAGTTCACGATCGACCTCGCGCGTCCGCGCGACGTCGCCGAGATCAAGACCGATCCACGCTTCGTCGAACTGCACGCCGCGATCTGGGCCGTGCTGCGCGAGGAAGTGCTCGCCGGCTACAGGCAGCAGCTCGCCGC
>CALMIL010000209.1 GCA_937864005.1 uncultured Burkholderiales bacterium | reverse complement strand
CGCCGTTCTGGTTCCAGCTCTACATGATGCGCGACCGCGACGCGATGGCGCGCATGATCGAGCGCTGCAAGGCGGCGCACTGCAGCGCGCTCGTGCTGACGCTCGATCTGCAGGTCATCGGCCAGCGCCACAAGGATTTGAAGAACGGCCTCACCGCGCCGCCGCGGCCGACGCTGAAGAACATCGTCAACCTGATGACGAAGCCGCGCTGGTGCCTCGGGATGGCGGCAACGAAGCGGCGCAGCTTCGGCAACCTCGTCGGCCACGTCAAGGGCGTGAGCGACATGAGCTCGCTCGCCGCCTGGACCAACGAGCAGTTCGACCCGCGCCTATCGTGGCCGGACGTCGAATGGGTCAAGCGCCAATGGGGCGGCAAGCTGATCCTGAAAGGGATCATGGACGTCGAGGACGCGAAGCTCGCGGTCGAGAGCGGCGCCGACGCGATCATCGTCAGCAACCACGGCGGGCGCCAGCTCGACGGCGCCGATTCGAGTATCCGCGCGCTGCCGGCGATCGTCGAGGCGGTCGGCAAGCACATCGAGGTCCACGTCGACGGCGGCATCCGCTCCGGGCAGGATGTGCTCAAGGCCTGGGCGCTTGGCGCGCGCGGCACCTACATCGGCCGCGCGATGGTCTACGGCCTCGGCGCGATGGGCGAAGCCGGCGTCACGAAGGCGCTCGAGATCATCCACAAGGAACTCGACGTGACGATGGCGTTCTGCGGCCACACGAACATCCGCAACGTCGACAAGAGCATCCTGCTGCCGGGGTCGTTTCCGGGCTGAGCTTGCGCAGCACCCCGCGCACGGACAGAATTCCAACTACGCATTCCTACTTTGTCGCGGAGGGCACGCCATGCAGGTCAGCGAGAAGGGTCAGGTCACCATCCCCAAACGCATCCGCACCGCCGCCGGCGTGGCGCCGGGAAGCGAGGTGGCGTTCAGCCTCGAGGGCAGCCGGATCATCATCACGCCCGTGGCCAGCAGCCTGCGCGACGACCGGCGCGCCGCGCTGCGCAAGGCGGCCGCGCGGGTGCGCACCAGTTTTGCGCCGGAGTTCCGGCAACTCGGGGCCGACGAGATCATGGCCTTTCTGCGTGGCGACGAACCGGTGAAGGCATCTCGACGCGCCAGGCCTCGTGGCAGCCGGTAGTTCGGCCGCGGGTTCGGACCTGGCCGGCTACGACGGCAGCGCCGGCGTGATGGTCGACACCAACGTCTGGGTCGATTGCATCGACCCAGCAAGCCGCTGGCACGAATGGGCCATCGAGCAGTTGCAGGCCTGCGGGGAAAGGGCTCCGCTGCATGTCAACATCATCATCTACGCCGAGTTGCTGGTGCCCCGCCCGGACAGGCGGGCGCTGGATGACCTGCTCGACGTCTACGACACCCTGCGCAGCCCCCTGCCCTGGGCCTGTGCAGCGCTTGCCGCGCGCGCCTTCGCCCTCTACCGCGAACGCGGCGGCGCGCGCCACCGGCCGCTTCCGGACTTCTACATCGGTGCGCACGCCGCGATAGCCAACCTCGCCGTGCTGACACGCGACCGCTCGGGATACGCGAGCTACTTTCCGCGCCTCGCGGTGCTCGCTCCCTGAGCGCACGACGTGCCCGTGACACGGCGTCGGCCGCGCCACGCCGGTTGCAGCGCTACACCTTCCCCGCCTCGAAGGTATTGCACTGCTGCACGCTGCCCGTCTGCAGCCCGCGCTTGAACCAGGCGACGCGCTGCGCGCTCGTGCCGTGGGTGAAGCTTTCGGGGACGACGGTGCCCTGCGACTTGCGCTGCAGCGCGTCGTCGCCGATCTGGCTCGCGGCGTTCAGCGCTTCCTCGACGTCGCCCTGCTCGAGGATCTGGCGCGTCGCGTCGGCGTGGTGCGCCCAGACGCCGGCCAGGCAGTCGGCCTGCAGTTCGAGCCGCACGCTGAGCGCGTTCTGCTGCGCTTCGCTGACGCGTCCGCGCATCGCATCGACCTTGCCGGTGACGCCCATCAGGTTCTGCACATGGTGGCCGACCTCGTGCGCGATCACGTAGGCCTGCGCGAAGTCGCCCGGCGCGCCCAGGCGCGTCTTCATCACCTCGTAGAAATCGAGGTCGAGGTAGACCTTGTGATCGCCCGGGCAGTAGAACGGGCCCATCGCTGACTGGCCCCGGCCACAGGCGGTCGGCACGCTGCCGCGAAAGAGCGCGAGCTTGGGCGCCTGATAGGCGGCACCCGCCTGCTGGAACTGCACCGTCCACACGTCCTCGGTCGAGCCGAGCACCTGCTTGACGAAGCGCACCATCGGCTCGTCGGACGACGCCGGCTGCGCCGGCGCCTGCTGCTCCGTGGGCTGCATGACGGCGCCGCCGCCGCTCAGCGCGCCGAGGATGGTGAGCGGATTGATGCCGAAGATCCAGCCGGCGACGAGCGCGATCGCCACCGTGCCGAGACCGATGCCACGGCCGCCGCCGAGCGGAAATCCGCGCCCGCCCCCGCGGCCTGCGCGCATGTCCTCGACGTTGTCGCTTTCCCTTTCGCCATCGAGTCGCATGTCGTCTCCTCGTGTCGCGTCACTGCCGCGACCAGGCGCCAGTGCAGCGCCACGGTCGGGCGTCAGGCCTTGGGCAGCGTCACGCCGGTCTGCCCCTGGTATTTGCCGCCACGGTCCTTGTACGACGTTTCGCAGACTTCGTCACTCTCGAAGAACAGCACCTGCGCGCAGCCCTCGCCGGCGTAGATCCTGGCCGGCAGCGGCGTCGTGTTGCTGAACTCGAGCGTCACGTAGCCTTCCCACTCGGGCTCGAACGGCGTCACGTTGACGATGATGCCGCAGCGTGCATACGTGCTCTTGCCCAGGCAGATCGTCAGCACGTTACGCGGGATGCGGAAATACTCGACGGTGCGTGCGAGCGCGAAGCTGTTGGGCGGGATGATGCAGCTCGCGCCGTGGAAGTCGACAAAACTCTTCTCGTCGAAATCCTTCGGGTCGACGACCGTGCTGTGGATATTGGTGAAGACCTTGAACTCGGGCGCGCAGCGGATGTCGTAGCCGTAGCTGCTCGTGCCGTAGCTGATGATGCGGTGGCCGTCGGCCGCCTCGCGCACCTGGCGCGGTTCGAACGGCTCGATCATGCCGGTCGTCTCGGCCATGCGGCGGATCCACTTGTCGCTCTTGATGCTCATCGTGCACTTCCCGGGGATGGCGGCATTCTAGGGGCCGCCTGCCGGCCGCATCAGACCGGGTTGCGCGGCGGCTCGGGCTCGGCATCGAAGCGCTCGAAGCCGCAGTAGCAGATGAAGTGGCGGTTCGTCGCGCGGCCGAAGAGCAGCATCCCGAGGCGCTTCGCGGTTTCGTAGCCCATCTGCGTCACGCCGCTGCGCGAGACGATGATCGGCACGCCCATCTGCGCCGATTTCATGACCATCTCGCTCGTCAGGCGGCCGGTCGTGTAGAAGGCCTTGTCGCCGCCGCCGACGCCGTGCAGCCACATCCAGCCGGCGATGGTGTCGATCGCGTTGTGGCGGCCGACGTCCTCGACGAAGGTGAGCATCTCGGCCTGCCGAAAGAGCGCGCAGCCGTGCACCGAGCCGGCCGATTTGTACGTGCTCTCCTGCCGCCGCATGGCGTCGAGCAGGCCGTACAACGCCGACTGGCTCAGCCGCGCCCCGGGGTCGTTAGCCTTCGGCAGCGCACTGGCGTCGATCTCGCTCATCAGGTTGCCGAATACCGTGCCCTGGCCGCAGCCGGTCGTCACGACGCGCCTGGCGGTGCGCGCCTCGAAATCGGCGATGCCGCGGCGCGTCTTCACCGCCGCCGCCTGCACGTCCCAGTCGACGGTGATCGATTCGATATCGGCCATCGAATCGACGAGGCGCTGGTTGCGCAGGTAGCCGAGCGTCAGCAGTTCGGGCGCCGCACCGAGCGTCATCAGCGTCACGAGTTCGCGCTTGTCGACGAAGATCGTCAGCGGCCGCTCGGCCGGGATCGTGATGCTGCGCGCGGCACCGAACTCGTCGCGCACCTCGACCTGCTGCGTGAGCGGTGCGCTGGCGCGGGTCAGCGTCGGGCGGTGCGTGGCGGGCGTCTGCATGCCGCCATTCTGGCCGGATCCGGATGCCGGCCCCGGCGACAGGGACCGGCGGAGACGGCGCTCAGGACGCGGCGGGCGTTGGCGCGACGAACGGCCCGGGGTCTTCGCAGGCGGGCGTCGGCAGCGCCGGCCTGACTTCCTTGCCGGCCTGCTTCATCGCGGCGAAATAGTGCGCCGCGACGCGTTCCTGCGACTGGCAGGTCTCGAATGCAGCGCGCTTGGCGCTCCACGCCGCCTTGGCCGCTGCCTCGGCCGCCTTCGCCTTGGCTTCGTCGCTCGGCGGCGGCAGCTTGGCGAAGGCGCCGCTCGCAAGCACGAGGGCGAGCGGCAGGCCGATCAGGGTCATTGCGGAGCGCTTCATGATGGCTGTCCTTTGCGTGCGCGATCAGCGCGTCGGCTTCGCGGCCGGCGCCGGCAACGGCGTATCGGGCGTGCGCTGGGCCGGGATCTTGCCGGCCTTGATATCGTCGTACCAGAGTTCGTGGTGCTCCCTGGCCCAGGCCTCGTCGACATAGCCGGTGCTCATGCCCTTCCACGCGCCCTTCATGCCTATCGTTCCGATATAGATGTGGCCGGCGAAGAGCGCCATCATCAGCGCGGCGGCGGTGCCGTGCACCATATTCGCGACCTGCATCGTCGCGCGCGTGTACTCGATGCCGGGGACGGCCTTGTCGAGCACGAGTCCGGCCGCGACGACGATCAGGCCGAGGACGAAGACGCCGAGCCAGAAGATGATCTTCTCGCCAGCGTTGAAGCGATGCGACGGCACCTCGCGCTGGCTCAGCATGCCGCCGAATTTGACGAGCCAGGTCCCGTCCCCCGAGCGCGGCAGGTTGTCGCGCACGAAGGTGAGGATGACGACGACCAGCGAGACGGCAAAGATCGGGCCGGCAAAGTTGTGCGCCGTCTTGAGCGCGTAGGTGAGCCAGCCGAAGAGGGCGTGGCCGATCAGCGGCAGCAGGAAGAACTGGCCCCATGCGATGACGATGCCGGAGATCGCGAGCACCGTGAAGGCGACCGCGTTGGCCGCATGCGCGGTGCGCTCGAATGCGCTGAAGCGCTCGATCACGCGCCCGGAATCGGGCTCGTGGCCGCCGAGCGCGCCGACGCGCCAGTAGAAGACGCCGATCGAGATCGCGACGAGCAGCAACAGCGCGCCGCCGTAGGGGATGATCCAGTTGTTGCGCGTCTGGCGCCACGCTTCGCCGGCCGTCGTGAAGCGCGACCCCGGATAGCTCGTCAGGGTCTGGATCAACGTGCCGGACTCGTTGCCTTCGACCTGCGAGATGCCCGGCGCCTCGCCCGAGCCGTGCACCTTGCGCCACATCGGCGCGTTGTTGCCGGGCTGGCTCTTCGCGCGCTGCGCATTCGTATCGTCGGGCTTGGGGTCGGCCGGAACGACGAACCCGGGCGGCGGGCCGGCCTGCGGCGCGGCGGCGGCGGCTTCGCCGGCGGCCGATGCGTGACCGAGCGCCAGCGCAAGCACCGCCGCTGCCGCCGCACGGCCGAGCGTGTCTGCAATCGTCAGGCTCATGCTCTCTCCTGCTCTCTGGCGACCATCCGGCCGTCAACGGATACGCACGTATTCGTTCTGATTCTGCGCCCGCCGGTTTACCTCGGCGAGCCAGCTCGCCTTGTCGCCCGAGGTCCAGCCGGGGGCGACGAACGGGTCAGCAGCAGCATCCCACGGCGGCTGGGCCGCGAGCCTCGAGGACGCGACGCTGGTTTGATCCTTCTCGCAGCCGGCGAGCGCGGCCGCGGCCAGCAGCGCGGCGCCGGCGATCATGAGGCGCGTCCTGATCATCACTTCTTCCCTCCCGTCACCGGTGTCGCAGGGGCCGGCGCCGCCGGCCGGCCGTACGCCGTCCCCCAGCCCCAGACTTCGCTGCCCGTGCCGCGAGCGACGACCCGCATGCGCAGGATGTCGGCGATGACCTCGCCGTCGCCGCCGAGCAGCGCCTTCGTCGAGCACATCTCGGCGCAGATCGGCAGCTTCCCTTCGGCGAGCCGGTTGCGGCCGTACTTCTCGAACTCGGCCTGGCTGCCATTGGGCTCGGGCCCGCCGGCGCAGAACGTGCACTTGTCCATCTTGCCGCGCAGCCCGAACGTGCCGTTGCTCGGAAACTGCGGCGCGCCGAACGGGCAGGCATACGAGCAATAGCCGCAGCCGATGCAGACGTCCTTGTCGTGCAGCACGACGCCTTCTTCGGTGTGATAGATGCAGTTGACCGGGCAGACCGCGATGCACGGCGCATCGCTGCAATGCATGCAGGCAACCGAGATGCTCTTCTCGCCCGGCACGCCGTCGTTGAGCGTCACGACGCGGCGCCGGTTCACGCCCCACGGCACCGCATTCTCGGCCTTGCACGCGGTGACGCAGCCGTTGCATTCGATGCAACGCTCGGCGTCGCAGATGAACTTCATTCGTGCCATCGCTCAGTCCTCCCGCGCCGTTGTCTGCTTCATGCCGCGGCCTTCTCGACCTGGCAGATCGTCGTCTTCGTCTCCTGCATCATCGTCACCGAGTCGTAGCCGTAGGTCGTCGCGGTATTCACCGCTTCGCCCTGGACGATCGGTGCCGCACCTTCGGGGTAGTAGGCCCTCAGGTTCGCGCCCTGCCAGCGGCCGGCGAAGTGGAACGGCAGGAAGACGGTGCCGGGACCGACGCGTTCGGTGACGAGCGCCCGCACGCGCAGGCGCGCGCCCTCGGGCGTCTTCACCCAGACGTCGTCGCCTTCGCGGATGCCGCGGTCGTTCGCCGCCGTCGGGTTGATCTCGACGAACATGTGCTGCTGCAGCTCGGCGAGGAAGCGGTTCGAGCGCGTCTCGTCGCCGCCGCCCTCGTACTCGACGAGCCGGCCGCTCGTCATCACGAGCGGGAACTGCTTGACCGCGTCCTTGTTCTTCTGCTGCACCGTCTTGAAGAGCGTCGGCAGCCGCCAGAAATCCTTCTTGTCGTCGTGCGTCGGGTACTTCTCGATCAGATCCGGCCGCGGCGAATAGATCGGCTCGCGATGCTTCGGGACCGGATCGGGAAAGTTCCAGACGACGGCGCGCGCACGTGCGTTGCCCCACGGATGGCAGCCATGCATCATCGCGACCCGCTGAATGCCGCCCGACAGATCGGTCTTCCAGTTCTTGCCGTCGGCGAGCTTCTGTTCGGCCTCGGTCAGATCGCCCCACCAGCCCAGGCGCTTGAGGAACAGATGATCGAATTCGGGGTAGCCGGTCGTCAGCGCCGCACCCTTCGAATGCGACCCGTCCGCCGCGAGCAGCGACACGCCGTCGCGCTCGATGCCGAAATTCGCGCGGAAGTTGCCGCCGCCGTCCATCATGTGCTTGGACGTGTCGTACAGGTTGGGCGACCCCGGATGCTTGATCTCGGCCGTCCCGTAACACGGCCAGGGCAGGCCGAAATAGTCGCCGTCGAGCTTGTAGCCGGTCTCCTTGTCGGTGCCGCCGCGCGCGCGCAGCGACTTCACGTCGAAGACGTTCATGTTGCGCATGTGCGCCTTCAGCCGCTCCGGGCTTTGGCCGGTATAGCCGATGGTCCAGGTGCAGCGGTTGATCTCGCGCAGCGTGTCCTCGATGTCGGGCTCCATCATCCCGCCGCGGCCCGCGCTGAGCTTGATGCGGGCGACGAACTCCTTGTCGAAGCCGAGCTTCTGCGCGAGCTGGTACATGATCATGTGATCGGTGCGGCTCTCCCAGAGCGGCTCGATCACCTGCTCGCGCCATTGCAGCGAGCGGTTCGACGCCGTCACCGAGCCGCGTGTCTCGAACTGGTTGCTTGCCGGCAGCAGATAGACCGCGCGGTTCGGGTTGAGCTCGCCCGCCTTGCCGGGCATCGCCGCCATCGCCGCCGTCGCCGACGGATAGGGGTCGATCACGACCAGCAGGTCGAGCTTGTCCATCGCCGATTTCATCTCGAAGCCGCGCGACTGCGAGTTCGGCGCATGCCCCCAGTAGATGAGTCCGCGCAGATTCGTCGGCTGGTCGATGACGTCGTCGGGCAGCAACACGCCGTCGATCCAGCGCGACACCGTCATGCCCGACTTGTTCATCATGCCCGGCGCGTATTGCTTCTTGATCCAGTCGAAGTCGACGCCCCAGACCGTCGCGAAGTGCCTCCACGACCCCTCGGCCAGACCGTAGTAGCCGGGCAGCGAATCGGGATTCGGGCCGATGTCGGTCGCGCCCTGCACGTTGTCGTGGCCGCGGAAGATATTCGCGCCGCCGCCGCTCTTGCCGATATTGCCGAGCGCGAGCTGCACGATGCACGAGGCGCGCACCATCGCATTGCCGATCGAGTGCTGCGTCTGGCCCATGCACCAGACGAGCGTGCTCGGCCGGTTCTCGGCCATCGTGCGCGCCGCGCGCAGGCAGGCTTCCTCGTCGACGCCGCAGGCGTCCTCGACCTTGTCGGGCGTCCAGTTCGCGAGCACGTCCTCGCGCACCTTGTCCATGCCGTAGACGCGATCGGCGATGTACTGCTTGTCCTCCCAGCCGTTCTTGAAGATGTGATAGAGCATGCCGAACAGGAACGGGATGTCGGTGCCGGAGCGGATGCGGATGTACTGGTCCGCCTTCGCCGCCGTGCGCGTGAAGCGCGGGTCGACGACGATCATCTTCGTCCCGTTCTCCTTCGCGTGCAGCATGTGCAGCAGCGAGACCGGATGCGCCTCGGCGGCGTTCGAGCCGATGTACAGCGCCGCCTTGCTGTTCTGCATGTCGTTGTACGAGTTCGTCATCGCCCCGTAACCCCAGGTGTTGGCGACGCCGGAGACGGTGGTCGAGTGGCAGATGCGCGCCTGGTGGTCGCAGTTGTTGCTGCCCCACAGGCTGACCCACTTGCGCAGCAGATACGACTGCTCGTTGTTGTGCTTGGACGAGCCGATCAGAAAGATCGAGTCGGGCCCGCTCTGCTTCCTGAGCTCGAGCATCCTCGCGCTGATCTCGTCGAGCGCCTGATCCCACGAGATGCGCTGGTACTTGCCGTCGACGAGCTTCATCGGGTACTTGAGGCGGAACTCGCCGTGACCATGCTCGCGCAGCGCGGCGCCCTTCGCGCAGTGCGCGCCGAGGTTGATCGGCGAATCGAAGACCGGCTCCTGGCGCACCCAGACGCCGTTCTCGACCACCGCGTCGACCGCGCAACCGACCGAGCAATGCGTGCAGACGGTGCGCCTGACCTGCACCTTGGGCGCATCGGCAGCCGCCGAGGCCGGCGCATCGGCGGCCTTCGCCTTGCGCATCAGCATCAATTGCGAGGCGGCGAGGCCGGCGCCGATGCCCAGGCCCGAGCGGCGCAGGAAGGCGCGCCGGTCCATGGTCGGGATCGCACGCGAAACGCCGCGCGACAGGCTGGCGACGAGCGACGACGGCGCACCATCGGCGCCGGCGGAGGATTTGCGGGTCAGCAACATGGAGACTCCCGATGTCCGAGTGCGTCGGTGCGGCGGGCGCACGTTCGATCCGGCGTCAGACCCGAATCGTTTCGTAGTAGCGCTTCACGTGATCCGTCAAGCGGTAGCCATCCGCGGCGTCCTGCTGACGCAGTTCGGCCTTCGCTTCGACGACGTCTTGCTGTCCGCTGCGCGCGGCGACCGTCGCTGCAACGCCGGCCAGCGCCGCAGCGCCGCTACCGAGAAGGACACCGCGCCGCTTGATCGGCGATGCGGCCGGGGCGGACGCTCGAGACGGCTCTTGCTTCATGGTCGGACCTCCGGGTGGCTGGATTGACCGCGTGGCCGACTCTAGGCGCGAACAAATCTCGCGTCATCAGGGTAGGCACGGATCAACATAGGTCCGAATATGTACACCGAGTTCCTACGATGTGCAAACCGCTTCAGCCTTCGAACATGTCGAAGGCCTGGGTTTCGACGCTGAAGAAGGCGCGCGCGAAGGAGGCGAGCGCGCGGTAGAAGTCGCTCTTCGGATGGGCCTCGAGCGCGTCCCAGAGCGCGTCCGCCCACGGCCGCAGCTGGGCATCGAAGAAGTGCCTCTGGGTCGCCAGATCGCCCAGCGCGAGCTCGTCGCCCGCGATCAGGTAGCGCATCACCTCGCACAGGCAGGCGATGTGATCCTCGGTCTCGACGATCATCGGATCGCGCTCGATGCCGAGTGCGCGCAGCGCATCGCGCAGCACGACGAGCGGCTTGTCGTTGAGCGAGCCGGTGACGAAGTACGACGCATAGAGAAACACCTCGGGCTTGCCGATCGCCTCGAACAGCGCCGCGTACTCGGTGCGCACCGCGTCGAGCGGCAGGCGGCGCGACGCGGCGACCAGTTCCGAGAAGCTGTGCTCGAGGAACGCACCGGCCACCGGCGCCTGCGTCGCCGCGACCTGCAACTGCGCGTAGAGCTCGGGCGACGGCGCGGCCTGAAAGAGCGCGGCGAGCAGTCCATAGACCTCGGCGCGCGCGAGTTCGTCGTCCATCGGTTCGCCAGGCGACCCTGCGGTCTTCACAGCTGATCGATCCGCACTTCGTCGGCGCTCGTGTGGATATCGATCACGCGGCAGTCGGAGCACATCTTCAGGCGTTCGGCGGCACGACCCTGGAACATCGAATGACCCGCCAGCCGGCCGGCCATCGCCTCGATCGCGCGCAGCGTGCCGAACGGCTTGCCGCAGCGGATGCAGGCGAACGGCTCGGCCTCGTTGAGCACGCGCATCTGCCTGCGGGCGCGACCACCGTCCTCGAGCCACAGGCGCGTGACGAGCGTGATCGCCTGCTCGGGGCAGGTGCTCGCACACAGCCCGCATTGCACGCAGTTGCTCTCGATGAAGCGCAGCTGCGGCTTCTCGGGGTTGTCAGCGAGCGCCGCTTCGGGGCAGGCGCCGACACAGCTCAGGCACAGCGTGCAGCGGTCCTTGTCGATCTCGACACTGCCCCAGGGGCTGGCCTGCGCTTCGAGCGCGATCGCGCTCTGCGGCTGCGGCGCCTGCGCGATCAGATGATCGAGCGCGAGCTCGAGCGTTGCGCGCTTGTCGGCCTGCACGTGAAACGTCGCGGCGGTCTTTGCGGTCTGCGCCGGCGGTGCCTGCAACGCGCCATCGAGCGCGCTCGCGTCGGCGGCATCGATCAGCCTGAAGTGTTCGCCCGCGTAGCCGAGACCGGAAAGCACCGCCTGCGCGACGCGCATCTGCGCGGCGAGCGCGCTGCGGTATTCGGGCGCCTCCTCGTGCGTCGTCAAGACCCAGACCTGCGCCGCACCGTGCGCAATCGCGGCGAGCCAGAGGTCGATGCCGACCGACGCCGTATGCCAGACCGAAAGCGGCAGCACGCGGGCTGGAACGCCATGCACCGCGGCCGAGGTGCGCGCGGCGCGGCCGAGTTCGCCGATCAGCCGCGCGCCCTCACCCTGGCTGTGCACGAGCAGGGCCGGCGCACCGGCCGCGGCCAGACCACCAGCGCGCAGGTAGGTGCCGAGCAACGCGCGGATGTGGCGCCCCTGATCGGGCGCGGACGGCGTTGCGTATGCCATCGCTCCGCTCGGGCAGACCGTCGTGCACGCGCCGCAGCCGACGCACAGCATCGCCTCGACGACGATGCCGCCGCTGCCCTTCGCATCGCTCGCGATCGCCTGCGCCGAGCAGACGTCGATGCACGCGGTGCAGCCGATTTTCTCGTTGCGGCTGTGCGCGCAGAGCTTGGGCTTGTAGTGGAAGAATTTCGGCTTCTCGAACTCGCCGACCGATTCGCGCAGTGCGAGCACCGCGCGCACGAGGGCCTCGTCGTCGCCGGCATGGAAGTAGCCCTGCGGCGGCTGGTGCAGCGCGATCAGCGGCGCCGCGCCGAGGTCGAGGACGAGATCGAAGCGCTCGCGGGTCTCGATCGGTTCGCGCTCGAAGTCGATCGCCCCCGCGGCGTCGCAGGCACGAACGCAGGCGCGGTGCGCCTTGCACTTGTCGAGGTCGATCTGGTATGCAAATCCGATCGCGCCTTCCGGGCAGGCGGCTATGCAGGCATTGCAGCGCGTGCACAGGTCGAGGTCGATCGGATTGCCGCTTTCCCACCGCACATCGAAGGCGCCGAGCCAGCCGGCGATCGTCTTCACCTTGCCGGCGTGCACGGCCATCGTGCGCGGCTGCGGCAGGCTGCCCTTCGCGCCGGTGACGAGCAGGCTCACATCGAGCTTGTCGGCGAGCATGTCGGCGGCGCGCTGGGCGCGGTTCGCCGTGCCGATCACCAGCACGCGTCCGGCGGATTTGTAGCTGACCGTCGGCACCGGATCGGGCGCCGGCAGCTGGGCGGCGGCAACGAGCGCCGCGATCTTCGGCACGACCGAGGCCGGCGTCTCGCGCGCCGCCTTGCTCCAGCCGCCGGTCTCGCGGATGTTGACGAAGCGGATCGGCCGCTCCTGCAAACTGGCCGCGCCTTCGGTCTCGGCGGCGAGTTCGAGAAACAGGCGGCTCTCCTGCGTGCAGGCGACGAGCAGTTCGTCGCCGCTCTTGGCGGCGCGCTGGAATGCGCCGGCCTCGCGCCGGCAAAGCAGCGCGTGCCCGGTCTCGATGCCGCCGGCGGCGTCAGGCCCGAGCGCCTGGGCGATCCGCTCCCGTGCCTGTCGCGTCAGCGGCATCGTCCGGTTGCAATCGCAAAGCAGTGTCTTCATCGGATTCGGCTCCGGGTCTCCCGAATGCAGTATCGCCGGGAGCGGGCGACTGTGGCAGCGCCGGCGCCGATGCGCCATCGGGTGAAGCCGCAGTGGCGCCCGCGCTATCGGCCCTGACGGCCGTTGCATCGGCAGCCGTTTCGTCATTGGCAGGCTCGGGCGCGTCCAGGATGCGCCGTGCGGCGTGCGCCTGCAGCCGGCGCCGCATCGCGTCGGGGATCGGGTTCGGCGTGTTGTAGTCGTCGATGTAGACGTCGAGGCCGTCCATCACGTTGAAGTGCGGATCGCTGAAGAGGGTCTTCAGCGCCGCGTGCTGGACCGACGGCTCGACGCCGGTGGCGACGAAACGCGAGAAGTCCGAGGTCGGCGTCAGCTGCGCGACATCGGCAAGCGTCGGCAGCGGCGACACGGGAGATCCTTGCGCATCGCCATCGACGCGCGGCGCGGCGGACACCGGCTGCGCAGCGACTGGCGGCGCATCGATCGGCGCCGCGCTCTCGACCGCCTGCGGCCGCGGCGCATCGCGCGTCGGTTCGGTGGGCGGCGACTCGCCGGTGCGCCGCTGCGCCTTGCGCCGCGACCAGCGCGAGAAGAAGCCTTCGTCGCCGCTCATCGCAGTAGCCGCGGAAGCGCCGCGCGACGGCGGCACGAGGGGCGTGGCAAGACCTTCATCGCTCGCGCTGCGAAGGCGGCAGGAACGACGGCGGGCGGCTGCGCTTCTTCGGCGCGGGCCGGTAATGCTCGTCGTTGTAGGCCTGCAGCCATTGCACGACCTCGCCCGGCAACGGCAGGTTGTCGACGCGCTCCTGCGCGTCGAGCCAGCGGCCGGCTTCGTTGTACGAAACGCTCAGGCTCACCGGCCAGGCGCGCGACGCGTCCTCGTCGTCGATGCGCCAGAGGATGAACCAGACCGGCGCGCCCGACGTGAGATTGAGGTGATAGCCCTCGCATTCGTCGCGAAACAGCTCGAGCCGAAACCCCGGATGCAGGGTCCGCATCACGTTGCCATCGTCGCGCAGCACGCGCGCGGTATCGCCGAACGCGCCCTCGTGCGCCAGCACCTCGACCGGCCGATACCGCCAGGCCTCCCACTGATTGGGCGCCGTCTCGCGCTCCATCACGATCGCGAGGTCGATCGCGGGGCGCTCGGTCATGATTTCACGTCGTCTTCGAGATCGTGATCGTCGGGAACTTCGACGGCGATTCCTTCACCCGCTGCGCGATGCTCACCGCGACCTGGCGCGCGACACTCTTGTAGATGCCGGCGATCTCGCCGTCCGGGTCGCTGACGACCGTCGGCTTGCCCGAGTCGGCCTGCTCGCGGATGCCGATCGCGAGCGGCAGTGCGCCGAGGTAGTCAACCTTGTATTCGCTCGCCATGCGCTTGCCGCCGTCGGCGCCGAAGATGTGTTCGGCATGGCCGCAATTCGAGCAGACGTGCACCGCCATATTCTCGACGATGCCGAGGATCGGCACGCCGACCTTCTCGAACATCTTCAGGCCGCGCCTGGCGTCCATCAGCGCGATATCCTGCGGCGTCGTCACGATCACCGCGCCGGTCAGCGGCACGCGCTGGCTGAGCGTGAGCTGGATATCGCCGGTGCCGGGCGGCATGTCGACAAGCAGATAGTCGAGCTCGGCCCAGTTCGTCTGGCGCAGCAGCTGCTCGAGCGCCTGCGTCGCCATCGGGCCGCGCCAGATCATCGGGTTGTCGGCGTCGACCATGAAGCCGATCGACATCACCTGCACGCCGTAGTTCTCGAGCGGCTCCATCGTCTTGCCGTCGGCGCTTTCGGGGCGGCCGGCGCAGCCGAGCATCGTAGGCAGGCTCGGGCCGTAGACGTCGGCGTCGAGCATGCCGACGCGCGCCCCCTCGGAGGCCAGCGCGAGCGCGAGGTTCACCGCCGTCGTGCTCTTGCCGACGCCGCCCTTGCCGGACGCGACGGCGATGATGTTCTTCACCTTCGGCAGCAGCTGCACGCCGCGCTGCACCGCGTGGGCAATGATCTTCGACGACAGGTTGACGCTGACGTTTTGCACTCCGGCCACGCCGCGCGCGGCGGCGATCAGGTCCTTGCGCAGCGCCGCCATCTGGCTCTTCGCCGGATAGCCGAGCTCGATATCGAAGGCGACGTCGCCGTCCTCGACGCGCAGGTTCTGCAGCTGCCCGGTCGAGACGAAATCGTTTCCGGTATTCGGGTCGACGACTTTGGCGAGTGCCTGGAGCAGGCCTTCTTGGGTGACGGACATGGGTGCGCGGGCCGGGTTTGAAGGTTGATCGAGAAGGTCGCATGGACCCCGCGGCAGTCTAGCGCAGCGCATTTGTCCCCAATGCGGACGCGTCAAGCCGCGCGCCCCGCGCACCCCTTGCAAGCCCGCGCAACCGTCCCGTTCGCGCCGACTACACGATCGGCACGACCGGGGCGAGCTGCCGGCGATCAGCTTCGAACGAGGTAGTCGAAGGCCGCCAGCGCCGCCTTCGCGCCGTCGCCGGCGGCGATGACGATCTGCTTGAACGGCACCGTCGTCGCATCGCCGGCCGCGAAGACGCCGGTCAGGCTCGTCGCGCCCCTGGCGTCGATGATGATCTCGCCATGGCGCGACAGCTCGACGACGCCCTTGAGCCATTCGGTATTCGGCACCAGGCCGATCTGCACGAAGACGCCGGCCAGTTCGACCAGGTGCGATTCGCCGCTCGCGCGATCGGTGAAGCGCAGGCCATTGACCTTCTGGCCGTCGCCGGTGATCTCGGTCGTGCGGGCGTTGGCATGCACCGTCACGTTGGGCAGGCTTTCGAGCTTCTTCAGCAGCACGGCGTCGGCCTTCAGCGTCTCGGCGAACTCGATCACCGTCACGTGCTCGACGACACCCGCGAGGTCGATCGCCGCCTCGACGCCCGAGTTGCCGCCACCGATCACGGCGACGCGCTTGCCCTTGTAGAGCGGGCCGTCGCAGTGCGGGCAGTAGGCGACGCCCTTGTTGCGGTATTCGGCTTCGCCCGGCACGTCGACGGTGCGCCAGCGCGCGCCGGGCGAAAGAATCACGGCACGGCCCTGCAGTTCGGCGCCGTTCTCGAGCACCACCTTGATCCTGCCGCCCGGCTCGGCCGGCGGCTCGAGCGCGGCGACGCGCTGGCCGGTCATGAGGTCGACCTCGTAGGCGCGCGCATGCGCTTCCAGCGCGGCGGCGAACTTCGGCCCCTCGGTCTCGAGCACCGAGATGTAGTTCTCGATGCCCAGCGTAACGAGCGTCTGGCCGCCGAGGCGCTCGGCGACGAGGCCGGTGCGAATCCCCTTTCGCGCAGCGTAGACCGCGGCCGCCGCGCCGGCCGGGCCGCCACCGACGATCAGGACGTCGAACGGTTCGCGCGTCGCAAGCTGCGCGGCGTCGCGCGCCGCCTTGCCGGTATCGACCTTGGCGAGGATCTCGCCGATCTCCATCCTGCCGCTGCCGAACGGCTTGCCGTTGAGAAAGACGGTCGGCACCGCCATGATCTGGCGCGACTCGACCTCGTCCTTGTACAGCCCGCCGTCGATCGCAACGTGGCGCACGCGCGGGTTCAGCACCGCCATCAGGTTGAAGGCCTGGACGACATCGGGACAGTTGTGACAGGTCAGCGACATGTAGGTCTCGAAGACGAACTCGCTGCCGTCGTCGGCGCCGAGCGCCTTGATCTGCTCTATCGTGTCATCGTCGACCTTCGGCGGGTGGCCGCCGCTTTGCAGCAGCGCGAGCACGAGCGACGTGAACTCGTGTCCCATCGGGATCGCGGCAAAGCGCAGACCGCTGGTCTGGCCGGGCGCACCGATCGAGAACGACGGCCGGCGCGCGTCGTCGCCGTCCAGACGCAGCGCGATCTTGTCGCTCAGCGAAGCGATTCTTTCGAGCAGGTCGCGCATCTCGCGCGACGCGGCGCGGTCGTCGAGCGACGCGACGAGTTCGATCGGTCGCTGCAGGCGTGTCAGATAGCCCTTGAGCTGGGCCTCGAGATTTGCATCGAGCATGCCGTTCTCCGGATGGGGTTCGAGTTCGTGAGAGGACGCCCGCCCGGACCGCGTGCGGCCCCGGGGCGGGTGCGGCGTCAGATCTTGCCGACGAGGTCGAGCGACGGCGTGAGCGTCGCCGCGCCTTCCTGCCACTTGGCCGGGCAGACTTCGCCCGGGTGGGCGGCGACGTACTTCGCCGCCTTGACCTTGCGCAGCAGTTCGGTCGCATCGCGGCCGATGCCGTTGTCGTGGATCTCGGCGGTCTTGATCACGCCTTCCGGGTTGATCAGGAAGGTGCCGCGCAGCGCCAGGCCCTCTTCCTCGATCATCACTTCGAAGTTGCGCGTGATGGTGCCGGTCGGGTCGCCGATCAGCGGGTAGCGGACCTTCTTGATCGCGTCCGACGTGTCGTGCCACGCCTTGTGCGCGAAGTGCGTATCGGTGGAAATGCCGTAGACCTCGACGCCGAGATCCTTGAACGCGGCGTAGTTGTCAGCCAGGTCTTCCAGTTCGGTCGGGCAGACGAAAGTGAAGTCGGCCGGGTAGAACACGAACGCGCTCCACTTGCCCTGGAGCGACTTTTCGGTGACTTCGATGAATTTGCCATTCTGGTAGGCGGTGGCCTTGAAGGGCTTGACTTGGGTGTTGACGAGCGACATGGCAGTGCATCCTTGTTTGAAGTTGAG
>CALMIL010000208.1 GCA_937864005.1 uncultured Burkholderiales bacterium | reverse complement strand
CTCGACTGGCTGCGCGAGGACGCGCACTGCAGCGGCACGAAGGAAGGCTGCAACGAGGGCGACTGCGGCGCCTGCACCGTGGTCGTCGGCACGATCGCCGAGGCGGGCGCATCGAATGCGGTGCGGGGCCTGCGGCTCGAGACGGTAAATGCCTGCATCCAGTTTCTGCCGACGCTCGACGGCAAGGCGCTCTTCACGGTCGAGGATCTGAAGGCGATCGACGCCGGCCCGCTGCACCCTGTGCGCGATGACAAGCTGCACCCCGTGGGCCATGACAAGCTGCACCCCGTGTGCCATGACAAGCTGCACCCCGTGCAGCAGGCGATGGTCGACTGCCACGGCTCGCAGTGCGGCTTTTGCACGCCGGGCTTCGTGATGTCGCTGTGGTCGCTCTACGAGCCGCACGTGCAAGCCGGAACGCGGCCGACGCGCCAGCAGCTCGCCGACGAACTGTCGGGCAACCTGTGCCGCTGCACCGGCTACCGGCCCATCCTCGACGCCGGCCAGCGCATGTTCGATTCTCCGCCCGCCGCGCTCGATACCGCGCCGGTGCTGGCCGCGCTGCGCGCGATGCAGCGCGACGGCGATCTCGCCTATGCCGCCGATGGCGCCGGCGGCCGCTTCTTCGCGCCGCGCTCGCTCGATGCGCTGGCCGCGCTGCGCGCGCAGCACCCGAAGGCGCTGCTGCTCGCCGGTTCCACCGATATCGGCCTGTGGGTCAACAAGCAGTTCAAGCCGCTCGGCGATCTGATCTATCTCGGCGCGGCCGACGAGTTGCGGCGCATCGCAACGACCGGCGGCGAGCTTTCGATCGGCGCCGGCGCAACGCTCGAAGATGCCTGGCGCGCGCTCGCCGCGCGCTGGGCGAGCCTCACGGAGGTCTGGCTGCGCTTTGCCTCGCCGCCGATCCGCCACGCCGGCACGATGGGCGGCAATGTCGCCAACGGCTCGCCGATCGGCGACTCGGCGCCGGTGCTGATGGCACTCGACGCGCAACTCGAACTGCGCCACGGCGCGCGCACGCGGCGCCTCGCGCTCACCGACTTCTACGTCGACTATATGAAGAACCGGCTCGAACCCGGCGAGTTCGTGCAGGCGATCGTCGTCCCGGCATTGCCCGCCGATCGGGTGGTGCGCGCCTACAAGATCAGCAAGCGCTTCGATTGCGACATCTCGGCGCTGTGCGCGGGCTTCGCGATCGAGCTCGACGGCGACGTGGTGCGCGCGGTGCGCCTGGCCTTCGGCGGGATGGCGGCGATCGTCAAGCGCGCCGCGCAGGCCGAGGCGGCCCTCGTCGGCCGGCGCTGGGACGAGGCGGCGCTGCGCGATGCGCAGGCCGCGCTGGCGACCGACTTCGAGCCGCTGACGGACATGCGCGCCAGCGCCGGCTACCGCCAGCAGGTCGCGCGCAACCTGCTGCAGCGCTTCTGGCTCGAGACCCGGCCGCACGATCCGCTCGGCCCGGACGCGACGAGTGTCTGGAGCGTGATGCCGCACGCGACCCAGCCCGGCCTGACGGAGGCAGCGACATGAACAAGCCCGTGGATCCGACGCTGCTGCAAGCTGGCGCGGCGTTTGCCGACTATCTGACGAATACCGCCGCCCGCTTCGATGCACAGCGCGAGACGGCGGCGCAAGCGCAAGGCGCGCGCGTCGGCATCAGCCTGCCGCACGAATCGGCGGCGCTGCACGTCGCCGGCGAGGCCGCCTATATCGACGACCTGCCCGAGCTCGAGGGCACGCTGCACGCGGCGCTCGGCCTGTCGCCGGTCGCCCGCGGGCGCATCACGGCGATCGTGCTCGATGCGATCCGCGCCCTGCCGGGCGTCGTGCATGTCTTCGCCGCGGCCGATATCCCGGGGCCGAACGATTGCGGCTCGATCATCCACGACGATCCCATCCTTGCCGACGGCGAGGTGCGCTATCTCGGCCAGCCGGTATTCGCCGTCATTGCGACGACGCGCGACGCCGCACGGCGCGCCGCGGCGCGCGCGAAGGACGTGCTGACGATCGACGCCGAGACGCCCGTGCTGACGCCGCGCGAGGCGCATGCGCGCGGCGACTATGTGCTGCCGCCGATGCACCTGGTACGCGCCAGCCGCGACGGCGGCGCGCGCGCCGCGATCGCCGCCGCACCGCGCAGATTGAAGGGCAGCTTCGACGTCGGCGGCCAGGAGCAGTTCTACCTCGAAGGCCAGATCAGCTACGCGATTCCGAAGGAAGGCGGCGCCATGCTCGTGCACTGCTCGACGCAGCACCCGAGCGAGATGCAGCACCTCGTCGCGCACTGCCTGCAGCGCCATGCGCACCACGTGCAGGTCGAATGCCGGCGCATGGGCGGCGGCTTCGGCGGCAAGGAGTCGCAGTCCGCGCTCTTCGCTTGCGTCGCCGCGATCGCCGCCGACAAACTGCGCCGCCCGGTCAAGCTGCGGCTCGACCGCGACGACGACTTCCTCGTCACCGGCCGGCGCCACTGCTTCTGGTACGAGTACGAGGCCGGCTACGACGACGACGGCCGCGTGCTTGGCGTCGAGATCACGATGGTCTCGCGCGCCGGCCATTCGGCCGACCTGTCGGGGCCGGTGATGACGCGCGCGCTGTGCCACTTCGACAACGCCTACTGGCTGCCGGATGTGGCGATGCACGGCTACTCGGGCCGCACCAACACGCAGAGCAATACCGCGTTTCGCGGCTTCGGCGGCCCGCAGGGGGCGATCGCGATCGAGAACATCCTCGACTCGATCGCGCGCGCGCTCGGCAAGGATGCGCTCGACGTGCGCCGCGCGAACTTCTACGGCAAGACTTCGAACAATACGACGCCCTACGGCCAGCCGGTCGCCGACAACATCATCCAAGAACTGACGGCCGAACTCGAAGCAGCGAGCAGCTACCGCGCGCGGCGCGAAGAGATCGCCGCGTTCAACGCCGCGAGCCCGGTGCTCAAGCGCGGCCTCGCGCTGACGCCGGTGAAGTTCGGCATCAGCTTCAACGTCAAGCATTTCAACCAGGCCGGCGCGCTCGTCCACGTCTACAACGATGGCTCGATCCTCGTCAACCACGGCGGCACCGAGATGGGCCAGGGGCTCAATACCAAGGTCGCGCAGGTCGTCGCGCACGAACTCGGCGTCGGCTTCGAGCATGTGCGCGTCACGGCGACCGATACGCAAAAGGTCGCCAATACCTCGGCGACGGCTGCCTCCACGGGCAGCGACCTGAACGGCAAGGCCGCGCAGGACGCGGCGCGCCAGATCCGCGACCGACTCGCCGCCTGCGCCGCGGCGCATCACGGCGGCGACGCGGCGGCGGTGCGCTTCGCGAACGACAAGGTCCTGGTGAACGGCCACACGCTGCCGTTCTCGGCGGTCGTCGCGCAGGCCTACATCGACTGCGTCCAGCTCTGGTCGGACGGCTTCTACGCAACGCCCGGGCTGAGCTGGAACCGCGAGACGCTCAAGGGCCATCCGTTCTACTACTTCGCCTACGGCGCGGCGGTGAGCGAAGTCGTCATCGACACCCTGACCGGCGAGTGCAAGCTGCTGCGCGCCGATCTGCTGCACGACGTCGGCACCTCGCTCAACCCGGCGCTCGATATCGGCCAGATCGAAGGCGCCTTCATCCAGGGCATGGGCTGGCTGACGATGGAGGAGTTGGTCTGGCACCCGAAGACGGGCCTCCTGACGACGCACGCGCCGAGCACCTACAAAATTCCGACCGCCAACGACTGCCCGCCGGTCTTCAACGTCCGGCTCTACGACGGCGCGAATGCCGAGGACAGCATCCACCGCAGCAAGGCGGTTGGCGAGCCGCCGCTCTTGCTGCCGTTCTCGGTCTTCTATGCGATCCGCGATGCGATCTCGGCGGTCGGCCAGCACCGCATCGACCCGCCGCTCGCCGCACCCGCGACCTGCGAGGCGATCCTGCGCGCGATCGACGC
>CALMIL010000207.1 GCA_937864005.1 uncultured Burkholderiales bacterium | reverse complement strand
CCTAGAATCTCGACGATGACTGCCGCGCTCGCCAGGATCAAGTCCTCCCGCGCAGCGATCGCGTCGCTTGCCGCGGTTGCTGTGGCGGTCGCGCTCGGCGTTGGCGCGGCGTTCGGCACGGCGCGCGGCACGCCAGCCCCGGTCGTCGCCTACACGCTGCTCGACGGCACGCAGCACAGCAGCGCCGACTGGCGCGGCAAGGTCGTGCTCGTCAACTTCTGGGCCACCACCTGCACGACCTGCGTGCGCGAGATGGCGCAGATCGCCGCGTTGCACGACAAGTTCAAGGCGCGCGGCTACGAAACGGTGGCCGTCTCGATGCAATATGACGCGCCGGCCTCGGTCGCGCACTACGCGACGACGCGCCGCCTTCCGTTCGGCGTTGCGATCGACAATACCGGCGCCATCGCGCAGGGCTTCGGCGACGTCGAGGCGACGCCGACGACCTTCCTGATCGACAAGCGCGGCCGGATCGCCGCGCGCTTCGTCGGCGCGCCCGACTTCGCGCAGCTCGACGCGCAGATCGCGGACCTGCTCGCGGCGCCCGCCTGACCGAAGCGAGCCTCCGGGCCGCTACGCCACGCCCGCCGCGTGCGCCTGCTGGTCGGCGTGATAGCTCGACCGCACGAGCGCGCCGACCGCGGCGTGGCTGAAGCCCATCGCCGCCGCCTCGCGCTCGAACATCCTGAACGTATCCGGATGCACATAGCGCCGCACCGGCAGATGGTGGCCGCTGGGCGCGAGGTACTGGCCGATCGTCAGCATGTCGATGCCGTGCGTGCGCATGTCGCGCATCACCTGCAGGATCTCGTCGTCCGTTTCCCCCAGGCCGACCATCAGGCCGCTCTTGGTCGGGATGTGCGGTGCGAACGCCTTGAAGCGCTGGAGCAGGCTCAGCGAGTAGGCGTAGTCGGAGCCCGGGCGCGCCTCCTTGTACAGGCGCGGCACGGTCTCGACGTTGTGGTTCATCACGTCCGGCGGCGCGGCCTTCAGGATCTCGAGCGCGCGGTCCATGCGGCCGCGGAAGTCCGGCGTCAGGATCTCGATCCTCGTCTGCGGCGAAAGCTCGCGCGTGCGTTCGATGCAGGCGACGAAGTGCGCCGCGCCGCCATCGCGCAGGTCATCGCGGTCGACGCTCGTGATGACGACGTAGCGCAGCTTCAGCGCGGCGATCGTGCGCGCCAGGTTGAGCGGCTCGTCGGCATCGAGCGGGTCGGGCCGGCCGTGGCCTACGTCGCAGAACGGGCAGCGCCGGGTGCACTTGTCGCCCATGATCATGAAGGTCGCCGTGCCGCGGCCGAAGCACTCGCCGATATTCGGGCACGACGCTTCCTCGCACACGGTATGCAGCTTGTGCTCGCGCAGGATCTTCTTGATCTCGTAGAAGCGCGTCGTCGGCGATCCGGCCTTGACGCGAATCCACTCGGGCTTCTTCAGCGTCTCGGCGGCAACGATCTTGATCGGGATGCGCGAGGTCTTGGCCTGCGCCTTCTGCTTCGCGCTGGCGTCGTAGGCTGCTGTGTCGGTGCTCATCGGGAATGCGCGCACGGCGCACGAAGTCAAGGGCTCAGATAGGCGCAGAGCTTGCTGCCGAGCACTTCGGCCACCTCGTCGCGCGCCACCCGAACCCCGATTGTAGAAAGATCGACCGTCTTCAACCCCGCATAGCCGCAAGGGTTGATGCCGTCGAAGGGCCGCAGGTCCATCGCGACGTTGAGCGCAACGCCGTGATAGCTGCAGTTGCGCGAGACCTTGACGCCGATCGCCGCGATCTTGGCCAGGCCTTCGAACGGGTCGCGCCCCGCCGGGCGGGGCTCGCGCACCGCGTGCCCGAACGGATCGTCGAGCTGCACATAGATGCCCGGCGCGCCGAGCACGCGGTGGCCGGTGACGCCGAAGGTCTCTATCGTCTTCACGAGCGCCTGCTCGAGCCGGAAGACGTACTCCTTGACGTAGATGCCGAGCCGTTTCAGGTCGATCAGCGGATAGGCGACGACCTGCCCCGGCCCGTGGTAGGTGACCTGGCCGCCGCGATTCGTCTGCACGACCGGGATGCCGCGCGCATCGAGAAGGTGCTCCGCCTTGCCGGCCAGGCCCTGCGTATAGACGGGGGCGTGCTCGCAGAGCCAGATCTCGTCGGGCGTCGATCCGCCTCGCGCCGCGGTGAAGCTGCGCATCGCCTCGACCGTCGCGGCGTAGTCGGCGCGGCCGAGGTCGCGGATCAGCGGTCCGTTCGCCAACGCCGCAGCCGCCTCAAAGCACCACCTTCACCATCGGATGCGTCGACAGCGTGCGATAGAGCTCGTCGAGCTGCGCGCGGCTCGTCGCCGTGATGGTCAGCGTGACGCCGAGGTAGCGGCTTTCGCGGCTCGCCCGCAGCTCCACGGTCGCGGCGTCGAAGCCCGGATCGAAGCGGCGCGCGATGCTCGTCATCGCCTCGACGAAGCCGTCGACGTTCGCGCCCATGACCTTGATCGGGAATGCGCTCGGGTACTCGATCAGCGAACGCTCGGGCGCATCCCCGTTGTCCATGGTGCCGGCCCTCAGATCGTCTGCGCCGCCTTCGCGCGCTGATACGCGGCGTGCAGCTTCGCATAGACCGGCCCCGGCTTGCCGCGCAGCGCGCCGTGGCCGACCGGCTCGCCGTCGAGCGTCGTCACCGCAAGCACCTCCTTGGTCGCCGAGCTGAGCAGGATCTCGTCGGCGGCCAGCACCTCCGCCTCGGGGATAGTCCGCAGGTTGTAGGCGATGCCCTCCTCCTCGCACAGCTCGCGCAGCAGCTCGACGCGGATGCCTTCGAGCACGTGCTCGCTCTTGGGCGGGCCGAGCAGCGCGCCCTCGTGCACGATCCACACGTTGCTCGCCGCCGCTTCCGTCAGCATGCCGGCGCGAAACATGATGGTCTCGGTCGCGCCGCGATCGGCAGAGATCTGGCGCGCCAGCACGTTGCCGAGCAGCGAGACGCTCTTGATATCGCCCCGCTCCCAGCGGAAGTCGCGCGCCGTGACGCAGGCGACGCCCTGGTGGCGCTGCTCGGCCGTCGGCGGCTTCATCGTGCTCACCATCACAAAGACGGTCGGCTCTATCCCCTGCGGCATCACGTGGTCGCGCGGCGCGACGCCGCGCGTCACCTGGATATAGACGAGCTGGTCGTCGCTCGGATGGGCGGCGATCAGCTTGCGGGCGATCGCGAGCCAGTCCGCGGCCGTATGGGGGTTCGCGATGCGCACGCGGCCGAGGCTGCGCTCGAGGCGCGCCATGTGCTCCTCGAAGCGGAAGATGCGGCGGCCGTAGACCGGCAGCACCTCGTAGATGCCGTCGCCGAAGATGAAGCCGCGGTCGAGCACGCTGACCTTGGCGTCGGCGAGCGCGCCGTAGACGCCGTTCAGGTAGCTCAGGCTGTCGGGGAGTGTCTGCATGGTGCGCCGATTATCGGGCCGGTGCGGGATCGACTCCATCGTCCCGACCGGCGCGCATCATCTGATCCACAACCGGATCGAGTCCCAGGCGCGGCCGAGGATGCCCGCGAGCGGCACCTCCTCCTGCACCAGAAGCGGCGCCTCGGCAACCGTCGTGCCGCTCGGCAGGTTGACCTTGAGCGTGCCGACGCGCTGCCCCTTGGCGAGCGGCGCGACAAGCGGATCGGTGCGCTCGACGCGCGTCTGCAGCTTGGCCGCGTCACCCTTGGGCACGGTGACGAAGAGCGCGCCGGTGGTGCCCAGATGCGCTTCCGAGGACGAACCCTTCCACACCGGCGGCGAGACGATCGCCTGTCCGGCCTCGAACAGCCGCACCGCCTCGAATGCGGTGAAGCCCCAGTTCAGCAGGCGCTGGCTCTCGTCGGCACGCGCGTTCGCCGAGGTCGTATTCAGCAGCACGCTCAGCAGCCGGCGCTTGCCGCCGCCGGTGCCGCTTTGCGCAAGGTTCGGAAATTCGCGCGCCGCCGAAGCCACCAGGCAATAGCCGGCGGCGTCGGTGTGCCCGGTCTTCATGCCGTCGACCGACGGATCGCGCAGCAGCAGCACGTTGCGGTTGTTCTCGTTGGACGCCGGCGCGCCGTCGAACCGGTATTTGCGGATCGAATAGATCGTGTAGTACTCGGGAAATTCGTTGATGATGTGGGCGGCGATTACCGACATGTCGCGCGCCGTGCTGTGGTGGCCGGGCTCGGTCAGGCCGGTGACGTTCTTGAACTGGGTATTCTTCAGGCCCCAGGCCTGGGCCTGGCGGTTCATCAGGTCGACGAAATTCTCGACCGTGCCGCCGACGACTTCAGCCAACGCGACCGACGCATCGTTGCCGGAGTTGACGATCATGCCGCGCAGCAGATCGCTCACCTTGGGCTGGCTGCGCGGCTCGATGAACATCAGCGAGCCGCCGGCCTTGCGCTCGTTCCAGGCGCGCACCGAGACGGTGATCTGCTGGTCGATGCCGATCTTCTTGTCGCGCAGCGCGGCGAAGACGATGTAGCCCGTCATCAGCTTGGTGAGCGACGCCGGATCGGACGGCGCGTCCGCATCGCGCTCGGCAAGCACCTGGTTGCTCGTCATGTCGAGCAGCAGATAGCTCTTGGCGGCGACCTCGGGTGGTTGCGGCATCTGGGCCAGGGCCGGGGCGGCGAGGGTGAGGCAGAGAAGGAAAGCGAGAAGTCTTTTCATGAGGCGTGTGAGAGTGCGTTGTCGCGGCCGGCGCGGTCAGTGCCAGGCGCGCAACACGATGGTCTTGAGCAGGCCGAGCTGGCCGTGAAAGAAATGCCCGCCGCCGGGGACGACGACGACGGGCAGCGACTGCGGGCGCGCCCAGGCGAGCGTCGCCGCGAGCGGCACGACGTCGTCGGCTTCGCCGTGGACGACGAGGGTATCGTCCGGCACGGCCGGGAGCTGGTGCTTCTGGGTCGACGGCCCGACGAGGATCAGCCGCTCGGCGCGATCCGGCCCGGCCAAGCGCGAAGCCGCCGTCGCGGCGACGTAGCCGCCGAACGAGAAACCCGCCAGCACCAGCGCGGCATCGGCGCCGCGTTCGGCGGCGATCACCGCGAGCGCGTCGTCGACCTCGCCGCGCCCTTCGTCCCACGCGCCGGCCGACGCGCCGACGCCGCGAAAGTTGAAGCGCACCGTGCGGTAGCCGAGCTGCAGTAAGGCGCGGGCGAGCGTCTGCACGACCTTGTTGTCCATCGTGCCGCCGAACTGCGGATGCGGATGGCAGATCACCGCGACGCCGCGCGCGGCGCCGGACGGCGCATCGACCGCGCACTCGATCGCACCCGCCGGGCCGGGCACCGAGCTGCGTTGCGTGTGGGCGTTCATCGGTCTGCCGCGCTCAGCAACCGCACGGCGCCCCGGATCGGTCATTCCCAACGGCCGATCTCGGGCGGCAGCAACAGACGCTCGACGACGCGGCCGTTCTTCAGGTGCGATTCGACGATCTCGTCGATGTCGTCGGCGTCGACGAAGGTGTACCAGACCGCCTCCGGATAGACGACCGCCACCGGCCCGCCGGCGCAGCGCTCCATGCACCCGGCCCGATTCACGCGCACGCCGCCGGGCCTGGCCAGGCCCTCGGCCTTGACGCGCGCCTTGCACCGATCGAAACCCTCCTGCGCGCCATGCTGCATGCAGGCGTTCTCGCCGTTGTCGCGCTGGTTCAGGCAGAAGAAGATGTG